>JAVJSI010000012.1 GCA_040219515.1 Acidimicrobiales bacterium | reverse complement strand
CGGCAGCGATGCACACGACGGCGATGAGGGCGACGAGGAGCGCGTACTCCACGAGGCTCGCGCCACGCTCGTCATCGATACGGCTGGTGATCCAGGCGCTGAGGAACTGGTATGCGGTGGTCATTGTTGGACTCCATTGTGTGGTTCACCACCACCCGAACGAGCAATGGTCTAAGCCATCCGATCGGTTCGTCGCGAGCAAAACCTGAGCATTCCGGACGAATTTCTGCGCCCGCGGTCAGGGTGCCGATCTGGCGTCCGATCCCTCCCTGTGCCACCCTTCCTTGGCCGTGCACCGAGCCGGCGATCTTGGTGGGCCCGAAGGCCCGAGAGGGATTCGAAGCTGATGGGTTGGGTCGAACGACGGCCACGGAACGTGACCTCGCAGATCGTCGAGTACGCCGAGAGCGGGCGTCTCATCGAAGGGACGCGCCTCGAGGTCGACGACCTCCGGGGAACCATTGCGCTCGTGGTGACCGCCGCGCTGCTGCTCGGCGGCGGGCTGAGCCTGGCCGCCACCGGCGCGCTCGGCGACGGCAACACCACCGTGACCCTCGCTGCGGCCATGTGCGCCCTCGGCGCGCTGGCCATCCTCGTGCCGTCGATCCGGCTCCTGCGGTCCGGGCCTGTCGCCCCGCCGGTCAGGGTCCGACCCGCCGCCGTTCTCCCCCCGGAGCTCGTCAGAGTCGGCAACTGGATCCACCGGGACGGCGCCTGGGTGCGCATCGAACAGATCGGCAAGAACGGCACCGATCGTGTCCATGCCCTCCTCAGCTCCGGCGACCTCGTCGAACTCACGACGCCAGTGACCATCGCGGGAGACGACTTCCGCCCGACCCGCGATCCCGTCGAGTCATTGCGACCCTGAACTAACGCGAGTCCGCGTCGTCCTCCAGGAACTCGCGAGAGGCATTGAGCGCACTCGAGTAGATGCCCTTGGCCATCAGCGAGGTCGCAGCTGCTCGACGAGCGCCGTAGACGGCGATGCGAATCTCGTGGACGGCGCGGTCGTCGGGGGCCGCCGCAGCCGCCATCTCGATCAGATGACCCGCGAGCTCGAGCTCACCCGTCTCGACCAACGCTGCGGCGCGGGCGGCCAGCGTGGGCGCGCCGCCCGACAACGCCGCGACCTCGGCGGCCAACGCCGATCTGGGTGCCGGATGCAGCGTCGACGGGTCGCCGTCCCACCAGCCGCCGCAGAGCCGATAGATGTTGCGCACGACGAACTCGGGCTCGTCATAGGTCGGCGCGAGGTAGGGAAGGTCGCGATAGCGATCGGGCAGGACGACGGAATGCAGGATGGTGTCGAGCGTGGCGCCCTCGTTCATCAGCGACACCGTCGCCTCGACGAGATACTCGAGTGCACTGGAGGTGGTGTCGAGCACCATGGCCACCCGGTCGGCGCCGGCCACCGGCAGGCCGTGCGCCGGCAGCAGCAGCTCGGGCCCCTTCGCGATCATCGCCCGCAGCGCGGTGGCCCAGTCGCCGGCGAAGCGCTGCACCTTCTGGGGGTTGCCCGCATTGGGGAAGTTCCACATGAAGAGGTCGCCGACGTAGACCGCCTTGCGGGCCGCGTCCCACAGCCACGTGTGGTCGTCGGTCTCACCCTTCGCGTGGTGCAGCTCGAGCGTGACGTCGCCGATCGTCAGGTCCATGCCCGAGTCGTGGGTGATGGTCGGCACCGCCACGTCGTCGGGCAGGTAGCGGCCCGTGCCCACACCCATGAAGTCGGGGTCCGGCTTCGTGCCGCCGAACTGGCGGGAGTTGATCGCCAGGTTCCACCCGGCGGTCTCGCGGTAGCGCGCGAAGCGATCGTGCACGGCCGTGTGCGCGGCGACCGCCGGCGCCTCGTGACCGCGCGCGGCGGCATCGGCGAGGATCGCCGGACTGCCGCCGACATGGTCGGCGTGGCCGTGGGTGTAGACGATCGTGTGCACCCGATCACGACGCCAGTCGCGGATCGCGTCGATGCACCGCGTGCCCGAGAGGGAACCGCTGGCGTCGACGAGAACGAGCCCGTCGCCGGTGTCGATGCTCCAGATGTGGGAGAACGCCTCGACCACCGAGAGCCCCTCGGCCACCTCCGACAGCTCGAAGGAGATGCGATTGGGCTTCTCCGACAGCACGCCGCTGTCGATCATGCGGCTCGACAGTTCGATCAGTTCCGACACGTGTGCTCCCGGCTCGCCTGGGGCGCACGGTACCGTCCCGGGATGAGCGAGAGCGAGCCGCCGGACGGAGCCGTCGTCCACGACGACGTCGAGGGTTGGACCATCGACGGGTCGTCCGACGAACCCGCCGTTCTCGACGCCGCCACCGAGCTGCTCGACGCCGAACTTCCCGACCCCCGATTCGTGTCGAGCGACTATCTGCGCTGGGCCTACCGGGAGAACCCGCTCGGCCGCGCGTGGGAACGGCACCAGCAGGTGGCCGACGGCAACGACACGTTGCTCGTCGCGCACTATGCGAACATGCCCCGCCGCTTCCGTGGTCCCGACGGTGCCCGCAGCGACGGCGCCTGGTCGCTCAACGCCGTCGTGCGCACCGGTCATCAGCGGGCCCGCCACTTCACCCGCATCGGCCTCGAGATCTACGACGAGGCAGCGACCGCCGGAAGGTCGTTCGTGGTCGGGGTGACCAACGACAAGTCGACGGGCGCGGTCGTGAAGTACATGGGCTGGCGCCTCGTCGGCCCACTGCCGGTGCGGGTGGTCGCGCCCGTCGGTCGGGGCCGACGCCGCATGAGCCATGCCGAAGTCGACGCCAACTGGCTGGACTCGCCGGACTTCGACGAGTTCGCCGCCACCGTCGATCGCCACCCGGTCGGTGGCTGGGTCACCGACTACACGGCTGACGTTCTGCGCTGGCGGCTCGCCTGCCCCGAGACCCGCTACTTCGTGCACCAAACCGACGACGTCGCCCTCATCACGACCACGAGCCACCTCGGCCCCGTGCCTGCGTGCGTGGTGTTGAAGGTCTTCCCGCTCACTGCCGGGTCCGCGGTCGTCGATGCCACCCCGGCCATCCGATCGGCCACGCGTTTTCACCGCGCCGCCTTCGCCGTCTACGCGGGGTTCAACGGCTCGGCGTCGGTCCGGGGCGTCCGGCCGCCTCGGCGGGTTCAGCCGTCACCGCTCAACCTGATCATCCGTCACCTCGACCCCGGCGTGGACCAGGACTCGATCGAACTCGACACGTTCGAGTTCCTCGACATGGACGCCTACTGAGCTAGCCGTCTGAGCGGCCGGTCAGACGTCGGCGCCGAAACGCTCGGCCAGATGGTCGACCGGATTGCGGGAGATGACGCTCGGCGCCTGATCGGCGAACTCCCGCCAACGCCGGGCCACTGCGAACCAGAGGCGGGGGTGACGCGCACTGCGTCGCAGCGGGAGGTAGCCGAGCTCCCACATCATCACCACACCCCAGAAGCCGAGGTCGCTCTGCACGCCCCCGGGTTCGAGCCTCGTGCGGATCCGCATGGCCCCGTGGAGGATGTGCACGATGCGGTCACGGATCGCCTCGGCGAGCACCGCCTCGGGAACGGTCGTGAGCCCGGATGCGCCTTCGGGCATCGTCGCCGAACGACCCACCGTCCGAGACCGGAACGACACCCACCAATACGGCCGGTCGACGTCGGACGGCACATGGAACACGAACGGCCGGGGCGAGAGTCGGCGGGCGAACACGCGCGGCACCTCGCGCACCAGGCGGCCGAGATGGGCGTCGAAGTCTCGCCACTCGACGGTGACGTCGACTTCGGCCGCGGTGCGTTCGGCGATCGTCGGCGCGTACTTCTCCGCGAGTTCGGCGAGGTGGCGCGCACGATCGGTGTACCAGTCGACGTCACTGCGATCGAAGCCGGACTCGCTGTCCCAGACGTCGCCGGGTGCCATCGTGATCACGTCGGTTCCCTCGATGCCGCCGCGCTCGGCCACGCCCTCGACGACAGCGCGAGGGGTGACGAGATGGGCGTTGAGCGGAGCGCTGTCGGGATGCAGGAAGCCGACCATCGACCCGAACGGAATGGCATGGCGCGGACGCAGGCGGGCCATCACGTCGTGGAAGTCGTCGATGTAGGTCTTGGGCGTGACCAGCCGGAGTTGGGCCGGGTCGTCACTCTCGTAGAGCACCGGATAGGACTGGGCGAACGAGTGGCTCTTGCAGGCCAGGGTGGGCGGGCCGAAGTCGTCGAGCAGCTGGTCCAACGCCCGCCCGCGGATCTTGCAGTCGTTGATGTCGACGACGACATGATCGTCCTCGGCGATGACGAACGCCGTGTCGTCGAACCCGTACTGATACGACGCGACCCGCACGCCGTCGCCGAGATCGAGGATCCGGCCGTGGACGAGCTCGGCGGGGCGATCGAAGCCGAGGCTGACGACCTCGTCGGCCATGACGTCGACCCCGAAGCGGGGGATCAGCACCTTGGCGTCACGGTCGAGGCGGCGCATCGACGGGTAGTGGAAGTGATCGAAGTGGTGATGCGTGAGGTACACGTAGTCCGGCGCCAACATCTCCGCAGTCGGTTCCGTGCTGGGCGGGAAGTGCCACCACGAACGCCAGTAGCAGGATCCGAAGAGCCACGGATCGACGAGAATGGTTCCGGCCCGGGTCTCGACCCGTAGGCACGAGTGACCGACCACCGTGACGCGCATGAGCCGCAACGGTACGGCACAAGTACGATTCCCCGGTGCGCCGGGCAGCAGGAATTCGACGAGTCACCGACCAGCGGTTCGCGCTCGTCGTCGCCGCAGCGTTCGCGATCGCCCTCCTGGTGCGCTGGTACGTCCTCCATCGCTGGTACGTCGACCTGCCGCTCATCGAGGAGGACACGCTCAACGACAACCTCTACTACCACCTGTCCGCCAACCTCCTGGCCGACGGTCAGGGGTTCGCGAATCCTTTCGAGTACCAGGTCAACGGCATCATCGTGCCGACCGCGGCACATCCGCCGGGCTTCACCGTCTACCTGGCGATCTGGTCGTGGCTCGGCGCCGACACCGTCACCTGGCATCGCATCGCCGGCGGTCTGATCTCGGCGTCGGTGGTGTTCCCGGTCGGCCTGTTGGTGCGCCGGATCTTCGACCTGCGGATCGCCGCCCTCGCGATGATCGCCGTGGCCATCCACCCGCCGCTGTGGATGAACGACGGGCTGATCCTCTCGGAGTCCATGTACATCCCGCTGGCCGGGTGGGCGCTCTACTTCGCCCACCGAACCTACGACGAGCCGTCGCTGCGGCGAATCCTCGAACTGACCGTGGTGCTCGCGCTCGGTTCGCTCACCCGCAGCGAGCCGTTCCTGATGTTCTTCTTCCTGCTGACGCCGCTGGTCATGTTCCATCCGCGGCTCGCCTGGCGCGACCGATTCCAGCGGACGGCCATCGCCGCAGTGGTCGCCATGGCGATCCTGGCGCCGTGGGTCCTCCGAAACGTGACCATCTTCGACGAGCCCACCTATCTCGCGGTGGGGCCGGGCTACGTCCTCGAGCTGGGCAACTGTGACGAGACCTACTCCGGCGACTTCCTCGGATACTGGTCGATCGCGTGTGACGACGGACAGACCTGGCCGGAGGGCGCCGACGAGTCGGGAATCGGCGCAGCCAAGTACGCCAAGGCGAGCGCCTACATCGGCGATCACCTCAGCGAGCAACCGAAGGTGGTCGCGGCGAGAGTCGGCCGGATTCTGGGCTTCTTCCGACCCGAACAGGGCATCGACTTCGACGTGTTCTTCGAACGGCGCATCCGCTCGCACGCGACCGTCGGCCTGGTGGCCCACTACCTCGCGATGATCGGCGCCGTCTTCGGCGTGCTGCTGTGGAAGCGGCGGACCACCGTGATCCCGGTCGCCGCCGTTGCCGGAGTGTCGGTGTTCACCGCCGCCATCACGTTCGGCATCTCGCGCTATCGCGTCGGCGCCGACCTGGTCTTCGCCGTCCTCGCCGCCGTGGCGGTGGGCCATGTGCTCGAGCGATACGGTCCTGCCCGTCTCCGACGCGCGGAGATCGCGAACGAAAGGACCGAGGGGGTCGAGGGATGACCGCTGTTTCCCGAGTGACCCAGGCGCCGCGTGCGGTCCGTCTCATCGTGGGGATCGGTCTCGCGGGCTGGCTCCTGCGCCTCTGGGGCGTGCTCGTCTACCGCCCGACCTGCGACATCGATTCCACCGACTGCTACCGGGTCGCCGGCGATGCGCTCTACCACCACAACCAGGCCAACCTCCTGGCCGAGACCGGCCGCTATCTCGCCAAGGCCGGCGTCGGCATCGACGGGGTCGACAAGATCGTCGACTCGGCCGGGGACCCACCGCTCTACGCCGCCTACCTCGCCGCGTGGTCGAAGATCGGCTTCGACGGCGTGACCGACCATCGTGTCGCTGCGACCCTGTGGGGCTTCGTGCTGATCGTCGCCGTCGGCCTGTTCACCCGTCGTCTGGCCGGCAATGTGGCCGGCGTCGCCGCCGCCCTCATCACGGCCCTGCATCCACTGCTCTGGATCAACGATCTGATGATGCTCTCCGAAGGCATGTACCAGCCGTTCGTGGTCCTCATGTTCTGGGCGGCCTACGAATGGATCCGCGAGCCGTCCCGGCGCAACATCGTGTTCGTCGGCATCGCCATCGCGCTCGCCACGATGATCAGGGCCGAAGCCCTCAGCCTCTACGGCTTCATGGTCCTGCCCCTGATCTGGTGGGGGGTCCGCTCGATCGACACCCGCGAGAAGGTGCGCCAGACACTGTTGTGCGGCATCGCCGGGCTGATGCTGATGTCGCCCTGGCTCGTCTACAACAACATCCGCTTCGAGAAGCCGGTGACGATCAGTGCCGTGACCGGCACGGTGATGATCGCCGGCGCGTGTGACGGTGCGTGGACCGGGGAATCGCTGGGCTACTGGGTCAACTGTTTCGACGACGAACTCATCGCCCAGCTCGAAGAGGACCTACCCGGTTCGTGGCCCGGTAGCGAAGCCGACCGGGTGTTCTACGACGAGTCCGTGATCGACGAATGGAACCGGGGACAGGCGCTCGACTACTACGTCGACAATTGGTACCGGTACCCGAAGGTCGCGCTCGCCCGGATGGGCCGTTCGCTCGAGCTGTATCGCGTCAGCCACACACTGCGGATGCAGTACACGGTCGAAGGACGCTGGGAAGAGCCGAGCACCGTCGGCCTCGGCATCTACTACTCGCTGATTCCCTTCAGCGTGATCGGTGCGCTGCTCCTGCGCCGTCGGGGACAGCGCCTCACACCGCTCTTGGCGATGTGGCCGATGATCATGTTCGCCTCGGCGATCACCTTCGGGCTCACCCGCTATCGGGTGCCGATCGACATCGCCATGATCGTGCTGACCTCGGTCGCACTCAGCTGGGTGTTCCATCGTCTGCGGGCCGAGGGAGTCTTCCGTTCCCTCTACCGGGGCCGGCGCCCGAGGGCCGCCGCGTGAGCGGGGTCGTCTTCACGCTCGATCTCGAGGACCACCGGCCCGACGAAACGGCCGAGCTTCGGTTCCCGACGGTCACCGACCGGCTCCTCGACGACCTCGAGGAGTGGGGCGTGATCGGCACCGTCTTCGTGGTCGGCGACGTGGTCCGCGACGAACCCGATCTGGTCGCCCGGGTCGCGGCACGCGGGCACGAGATCGGCCTCCACGGGGCCACCCACACGCCGCTGCCCGACGTCGGCGCCGAACGATTTCGCGTCGTCACGGCCGAGGCGCTCGAGCGCCTCACCCAGACCATCCAGGCACCGGTGTCGGGCTTCCGGGCGCCGATCTTCTCGCTGGTCCCCGAGTCGTCGTGGGCGCCGGAGATCCTCGCCGACCTCGGGTTCACCTACAGCTCGAGTGTGCTCCCCGCCCGCAACCCGCTCTACGGCTGGCCCGGCGCGCCCCGCGAGCCGTTCCGCTGGCCCGGAGGGCTGATCGAGATTCCCTCTCCGATCTTCGGGATCGGGCCGGCCACCGTGCCGCTGCTCGGCGGGGTGTACCTGCGCGTCGCCCCCGAACCGCTCGTGCGGTGGGCCGCTCGTCGCGCCCCGGATCACGCCTGGCTCTACTCCCACCCCTACGACTTCGATCCCGACGAGCAACGCTGGCTGCTCCCCGAGGTCGGCCGTCTCGGCAGCCGTGTGATGTGGTGGGGCCGCAAGGGAATGGCCGGACGGGTGCAGCGCATCGTGGCCGGCACCGACCGTCGACTGATCGACGTGGTCGACGCGCTCGGCGAGGTCCCCACCTTCGACCCGGAGAGCGTGTCGTGAGCACCGAGATCCCCGAATACGGCCAGGACGAGATGGCCCACCCTCTGCCCCGCACCTCGATCGTCGACCGGGTGCCCTGGCTGGTCGAACAGTGTCGCGGCAAGCGGGTCATCCACGTCGGCTTCGCCGACGCCGGGTTCCGAGAGGAGCAGGGTCGCGCCGGCAGCTGGCTGCACGGTCACCTCGCCGAGGTGACGACGTCACTGGTCGGGCTCGACTTCGACGGCCCCGGCGTGCAGGCCGCGCTCGACGGTGGCTTCGAGGCCCACCTGGTCGACTGCACCGATCCCGACGCCGTGGCGGAATTGTCGCTCGAACCAGCCGACATCGTGCTCGCCGGCGAGGTCATCGAACATCTGGGCGCGCCGGGTCCCTTCCTCGACGCGATGGCGAAGCTGTGCGCCCCCGGCGGCACACTGATCGTCACCACACCGAACGCCTACGGGCTCGTCAACGTCGTCGCCAACATCACCCGGCGGGTCGAGGTCAATCACCCCGACCATGTCGTGATGTTCACCTGGCGCACGCTCACCCAGCTGCTGCAACGCCACGGCTGGCTGCCCGACGGCAGCGTCACCTACGTCCCCACCGTCCGCGATCGCGGCGAACGATCCCGGTTCGAGGCGATGGCCGTACGAGCCGTCCTCGGCCTCGAACGCGCCCTCGGTCGCCTCGGCCGCCCCTACAGCGCCGACGGCCTCATCGTCACCGCCCACCGTCCCTGAGTTGGGACACCGGGGTCAGACCCCCGTCCCAACTCGCAGCGGTTCATGATCGCGCCCCAAACCGCAACGGGGGTCTGACCCCGAATGCAACGGTTAGTCGGCGGGGAGGTCGAGGCGGGCGCGGAGGAGGGCGAACTCCTCGGCCAGGTCCTGGGTGCGAGCCTCGATGCGCGAGAGCTCGTACGTGAGCTGGACGGTGGTCGCGAACAGGAGCGACACCGCGGCCAGCAGGATCGTGTTGGAGGGGGTCTCGATGCCGAGCAGATCCGAAACCGACTCGACCAGACTCGGCACGGCCGCGATCGGCAGGAGCGCCACCGCGACCAGCGACCAGAGGAGGGCGTACTTGCTCTTCAGCACCCGCTGTCGCACCAGCGAGTAGATGAAGAGCACCGTCAGGACGAGGACGCCGGAGAAGAGGATGTGCGCGGTGGTCGACATGCGCCGAGGCTAGCGAGCCAATGCACACCGATCGCTGCTGCGACCATCAGCGCAACTTCGGCCGGTACCCGGAATCGGGGGATGCCGTAGAACATCACGCCCATCAGGGAAACGTGCACGACCATGATCCCGAGCAGCCAACGCGACCAACCCCGGCCCAGTCGCCACCAACCGAGCAGAGCGAGCGGCAGTGTCAGGTAGAGCGCGCCGATCGAGAGATGCGACGCCCACTGTTCGCGTCCCTCCTGCGTGTTCAGCGCCGCGGTCTCGAGCGGTCGATACACGCTCCACAGCCGACCGAATCGCGCCGCCATCACCCGTGGCTGGTCGCCGAGATGCTCGCCGATGTACTCGATCGCCTGGTCACGAGCGGCCAGCGAATCGACGCTGGGGTCCGTCTCGTCGAAACGACCGTCGGCCGTGAGGAACTCCATGGGTGGCGACCAGAATCCGAGTCCACCGCCGCGGTAGACGGCGTCGTTGTTGGCCCCGACGAGCACCAGACCGTCGCCATGCGACATCACCACCGGCTCCTCGAATCGCACGAGGTTCGGCACGACCCAGGGGGCGACCACCAGCGCCGTCACCCCACCGGCAAGGACCGCTCGGACGAACCGGTCACGCCAACCCGGATGCGTCACCCACAGCAACGGCACGACGACGAGCGGGATGAGCAGCAACGACTCGGCCCGCGCCAGCGCGGCGAAGCCGATCCAGAGGCCGAGTTCGGCCGCGAGCCGACCCGACGGCGCGCGTCGGTACCGCGCTGCCGCGTAGAGCGCGCCGGCGACCGTCAGCGCGGTCAGTGACTCGGCCATGACCAGGCCGTCGTTGATCCAGAACCCCGGGTAGAGCGCCGCGAGGACCGCGGCGATGATGCCGACCGCACGGCCGGCGATCTCGCGAGCGAGCAACCCGACCATGACGATGACGGCGGCGCCGACTGCGCACATGATGAATCGCTGCTCGAACAGATGCTCGCCGCGTCCGCCCGGCAGGAACGAGGCCGGCGCCGCCACCAACGCGGTGAGGGGCGGATGATCGGCGGCATGCGCGGCAGCCTCGCCGGGATCGGCGAGTCCCAACTTGACCGCGATGTCCTGCCACGGTGTGACGAAGCCCTCGCCGGCCGCCAGGGCGTCGGCTGCCCGGGAGTAGAAGAACTGATCGCCCGGCGCGATGTCGGTGGTGGAGAGGGTCTGGTCGTGCTTCGCGAGGATCACGTAGAGGACTCGGCCGACGAACCCGACCCCGGAGATCACCAACAGCTGGGTCCGGAACCGGGCGCCGACCCATTGCGCTCGCAGGCGGGTCACGAACGATTCCGACGGCGTCGGGTCGAGCCGGGGCCGCCGCACCAGTCCTTGCAAGCGTTGACCGCTGACCTCGACGACGTAGTAGCTCACGATCGACACGACCAGTGTCGGGACCAGCGCGATGACCAGGTAGCTCCAGAAGTCCGTGCCCGCGTAATCCCAGAACGCGGTGTCGCGTACCGCGCCGAACCGGTCGGCCAGCGGTTCCCATGGATGCACCACGAACGCCATGTGCCAGAGGTAGATCGAGTACGAGATCGTGCCGAGCCATTCCATCGGCGGACTGCGCACGAACGAACGGACCAGCGACCGACGACTCGAACCGAACACCAGCGGGAAGAGCAGACAGAAACCGATCGCGCCATAGACCATCTGCCGGGCGATCTCGCGGGGCCATGACGCCGAGTCGACGCCGAGCGCGAGGCCCATGTGCTGCGAGACGACGTGGAAGAGAACCGCAGCGGCGATCCACCACAGCCCGGCCGGCCCGGCGACCTGCTCGAGCCGGCGGCGAGGTCCGCTGCCCTCGGTGAACCCGACCCGAGCCACCGCGAGCGCCATCCCGATCGCGAAGTAGTCGAGCGTGCCCGGCAGCCAGAGCACCTGTGCCGACGTCCATCGGGTGTCCATCGTGAGCACCGCGATCCGGAAGAAGACCGAGAGCAGGTAGCAGGCGGCGATGAACACCAGCAGGCCGTTGCGACGAGCCGCCCTCGACCGGTCGCGCAACCACGGCCGAAGGAACCGGGCCATGAGCGGCAGGGCCGCGTAGAAGCTGATCTCGGTGGCGAGACTCCAGGCCTGCGGCATCGGCTCGATCGAGGTCGTCGGGTAGTGGATGTGCACCAGCAGGTAGGTCGTGATCGCGCGGGTGACGTCGGCGAACGCCTCGCTGGTGAAGACGACGATCAGGGTGAGCGCCACCCAGAACGCCGGATAGATCCGCATGGCCCGGCGCCACAGGTGCTCGAGCGCCGGACGCAGCGGGGTGTCGTCCAACACGGATGCCGCGATCGGACGGAACAGCAGGAAGCCTGACAGCGCGAAGAAGACGGGGACGCCGATGTCGAGGCGCCCGAGGTAGCCGCCCCAGATCTCCTGGCGATAGGTGGCGCCGGACTGGAACCCGACATGGTGAAAGACGATCGCCAGCGCCGCGATGGCCCGAAGGCCGTCGAGACCCCGGACACGCCCGGCGCCGGTGGTGTCCGGCTGGTTGGTTGCGGCGACCATCAGGCGCCGAGTCTAGGGTCCGGTTCGCAGGCGGTCGTCAGCGGTCTGCGGTCAGCCGACCGCAGTGGGAACTCACGCCCATGAGCCGGACGCGGGTCTCAGCGGGCCTCGGGACGCAACAGCCAGTCACGGCTCGGATCCGGCGCGTCGTCGCCGTCGAGGAACTGACGGAACGCCTGATCATCGCTGTCCTCGGTGTCCAGAGTGTCGTCGGTGTCCACGACGTCGGCGCGGTCGTCGGGCGAGGTCTGCTGGACCAGGCGAGCGCCGAGCATGCCGAAGAGGCCACCACGGCCCGACTTCGCGTCCTCGGCACCGGTGTCGGCGGTCTCGTCATCGCTACCGTCGGCAGTGTCGTCATCGCCGGCGGTGGCGGTGGCGGTGGCGGTGACGTCATCGCCGGCCCTGACGGTGTCGTCGGTGTCGTCGGTGTCGTCGGCCGCGGCACGCGAGAACAACCCGGCGCTGGTGGTCGCTGCGGGGTCCTCGACGATGGGGGCACCGCCGAAGAAGGACGTCGGGCCGGCCGGGATCTCGCCGATCGCCGTGTCGGGGACGTCGACGATGCGGTCGTGCTCGGGAATGGCCGATTCGAGCATCGCGGTCCACGGATCGGCCGCCACCGGGGCCTCGACCTCGGCCACCGGGGCCGGGGTGTCGAGCGGGTCGACGTCGTCGAGCTCGTCGACCGCCACCGTCTCGTCGGTCTCGTCGGCGTCGGTGTCGGAGATCTCCGTGGACGCGGTGTGGACCGAGAACGACGAGTCCAGATCGGACAATGCCGCTTCGAGCTGCGGCGACACGAGATCGTCGATCGCGCTGATGGAGCCGTCGGGGAGTTCGGTGCCCATGAACGACACCATCGACTGGGCAAGGTCCTGGACGCCCTTGCGAAGTTTCTCGTGGTAGGTCTCGAGCGCGACGCGCTCTTCGTCGAGCGCGGCGCGAACGGCAGCGAACGCCTCCAGCTCGGCAGCGACCTTCTGACGTTCGATGGCAACGTGCGCCGCCGCCTCCTTCGTGGCCGCGGCCTTGATCGACTCGGCCTGCTCGGTCGCCGCGTCCACTGCTTCCTGCGCCCGATCGGCCTCCTCGAGCTTCTGCTCCGCCAGCGCCTCTGCCTCCGCCGCGACACGGGTCGCCTCGTCTCGTCGCGCCTCGGCTTGGGCGCTGACCTCTTCGACGATCTCGTCGGCCTCGCGACGGGCGTCGGCGACCGCTTGGTCGACCGTCGCCGCGGCCATCGACAAGAAGCGCGAGGTGACCAGACTCGGGTCGTCACCCCTGAGCGTGTCGAGTTCGGCCTGCAGTCGGGCGACCTCGACTTCGAGCTCCTGTTCGCGTGCGGTCGAACTCGAGTGGGTGTCGTGCAGGTCGGTCATGTCATGTCCTCTGTCGAGCGGGAGATGCCGCGTGCGCGGTTCTGTTGATCAATCGGCCCCTGCGCCGATCTCTTGAGTCGAACGGCCCATGTTCCCAGGGTCCTACGATCTCGGGCTGTGAGCCCGAACGACGATGAGCCGATCTGGTACGTGGCCTACGGCTCGAACTGTCGACGGGAGCGATTCGAGGCCTATCTGACCGGCGGGCGCGCCGATGGGGCGACGCGGCAGGAGAACGGCGCCCGTGATCCTCGGCCTCCCGCCCGGAGCGAGCCGTTCTGGTTTCCGCACGGGGTGCGATTCGTCGGGAACAGCGCCAAGTGGGGCGGGGGCGGCGTGGCCTTTCTCGATCACGAACCCGGCGGCCGAGCACCGGGCCGGCGCTACCTGATCACCCGCGGTCAGTTCGACGACGTCGCGGCGCAGGAGAGCCGACGCGCCGCGACACCGATGCCCGTGGATCAGCTCGTCGCCGGGTCGGTCACCGCCCTCGGCGACGGTTTCTACGACGGACTCCTCGCCTTCCCCCCGATCGACGGTATCCCCGTCGTCACGTTCACCTCGCCCCGCCCACCGACGTCGCGGCCACCGAACCCACCGTCCGCCCCCTACCTCGGCACCATCCTGCGAGGCCTGCTCGAGGTGCACGACGAACCGGTCGAATCGCTGGTCGCCGCGCTCATGGCGGCCCCCGGGATCGCCGCCGGCTGGACGACCGCAGAGGTGGTCGCCCTGGCGTCGAAATAGGCCCTCCGACTCATGCTGCGCCACGCCGGTTCCTCCTAGCGTTGGGTTCGACGGATGTGGCCCATCCGAGTGATGCGCAACGTGTGGAGGACACCGGTGATGAACGCCGAGAAGAACATCGACAGGCCCAACGAACCGTTGGCCAGCCGCCTTCGAAACGCTGCGCTGGAGCGGACCACGGTCGAAGCGCAACGGGTGGACGACTTCGTTCTCGACGCCGACGGGGTCATCGATCTGCGCGACCTCGAACGCGATCCGCTCGGGTCTTCCGTCGCCGATCCGGCCAAGGCCCTCGCGACGATTCGCGGTCAGCTGGGCGATGCCCACGAGGTTGCCGAGCTCTACGACGAGTCCGAGCCCGACCGCTCACGCTGGCGCCTCGGCCTGCGGGCCCGACATGCCTTCGGCCAGGCGTCGACCACGACGGTCGCCGAGAAGCCGGCCACCACTCCACCGGCCCCGGACCCGACCCCCACACCCGCCGCTGCGCCCACCCCCACGCGTCCGCCGCTGAGTCGGCTGTCGATGGTGCCCGTCGCCCCCGAGCCGGAGCCTGCCGCGGAGACCGAAACCAACGAGGTCGCGATGGCGGCGGAGGTCCCCGACCCGGCGATCGATCTGCGCGACGAAGAGCGACCCACGGCCAACTGCCCGAAGTGCATGGGACTGGCCCATCGGGACCTGTTCGACCGGTTCAGCCAGGTCGAGTTCTACAGCTGCGACAACTGCATGCACATGTGGCAGCAGGACGTGACCTGAGCGTCAGCTCCCGAACACCGCGAGCCATTGCTCGCGTGACGTCGGCCGGAAGACCACGTTGCGCTCGCGGGTGATGCCCATCGTGGCCGACGACTCGACCGAATACTGGTGGCCGGGATAGAGGACCGCGTCGTCGGGCACCTTGGCCAGTCGCTGGGTGAGGCTCTCGTACATCTCCTCGGGGCTCGACCCGGGGAAGTCGGTGCGTCCGCAACCGTCGAGGAAGAGCGTGTCGCCGGCGACGAGGCGGCCATCGACGAAGAAGCACTGGCTGCCCGGCGTGTGGCCGGGCGTGTGGATCAGCTCGATCTCGATCGCGCCGACGTTCACCTTGTCGCCGCTGCGGTGCTGCACCAGCGACGCGTCGCCGAGGCCGGTGACCTTCGCGACGAACTCGGCTTCGTCGGCCTGCACGTGGATGGGCACCTCGACGCGTTCCATCAGCTCGGCGACGCCCTCGAGCTTCATGCCCATCATGGAGCCGCCCACATGGTCGGGGTGATAGTGCGTCGCCAGCACCCCGGTGCAGCGCATGCCATCGGCCTCCAGCACATCGACGAGACCGTTGACGTCGTAGGCCGGATCGACCAGCAGCGCTTCGCCGGTGTCGCGGTCGCCGATGGCGTAGACGAAGTTCACCATCTGGGCGGCCATGGGGTCGCTGGTCGCGAAGTCGCGGCCCGAGAGCAGTTGACGGAAGTAGAAGCGATCGCTCATCCAGCCAATCTAGATCGGCTGCGGAAGAAGGCCGACAGGTGCTGTCGGTACCGCTCGTTGTAGTCGTGGTAGTCCCGCCGCAACGCGGGGGCGGGCCAACCGGCCGGACACAGCTCGTCGGGCAGTCTCGGGTCGGACACGAGGTGCCGCAGCGAGTGGGCGGCGGTCTCGAATCCGTCGGCCAGGGCCCCCGGCCGACCGAACTCGAGGGTGGCGGCCATGGTCGTCATCCGGGCACGGCAGCGCTCGGCTTCGGCGGCCCAGTCGGCGAGCTCGAACAGCGACGCGGCAAGACCCACCGGGTCGGGGTCGGCCGGCGCAGCGGCGAACCGATCGCACTGCGCGTCGACCACCTCCCGCGCGGTGCGCTGACGTTCGGGGTCGAGGTTGTCGGGCCGGAGCCACACGCCCTCACGGTGCTCGCGCAGCCCCAGGTGGGTGGCGGCGCGACGCAACGCGGCACGCTCGCTCGACTCGCGCCCGCCGTCGCGCACCAGGTACATCTCCCAGTCGCCGGTCCACGGCCGCACGTGCGGGGCGAGACCTTCCTCCTGGCGCCCCTGGCGGTCGAGGAGCTCTCCGCTGAGCGCAACGGTGCCGTCGTCGTCCCGGATCAACTCGCCCCGCTCGACCATGCGGCTGAGCGCGACCCGTGTGGTTCCCGGGGCGACGCCGAACTCCTCGGCGAAGGCCACGAGCAGGCGGCTCGGCAGCCGCGGCGGAGTCGTCCCCAACAGCGTCGACGCGACGATGCTGCGAGCGGACAGCGCCATCGGTCAGTCCGCCCGTCGGGTCAGGGTCCGCCAGAACGACCAGTAGCCGTCGTGGGTGATCGCGTCACTGACGTAGCCGTCCTCCACGAGCGCCCGGTGGAGCTTGGGCAGGTTCGCCATCGGGATACCCGAGTCGACGTGGTGGGCGAGGTGGTAGCCGATCGACTGCGACAAGAAGACGTGCTTCGACAGGAAGCCCTGCCGGATGTGGTGGGTGGTGAGACGGCGGTCGTCGGACCGGGTCATCCCGGCGTGTTCGGCCAGTGCGCGCAGCCGGTTGGCCACTCGCCAATAGGTCAGCCACGGCAGCAGCCAGAGGAACAGATACAGCCACGGGTGGCCGAACGCGGCGAACACCGCGGCCACGACCACCTGACCACCGAGGAAACGCATCGCCCGAACCCGGCGGCCCTTCGTGAACAGTCCGACGATCGACGGCTTGACGTTCTTCCAGCCCGACACGCCGATCGCGTCGCGAACGAGCTTGCGGCGCAGGGAGTCGGGCGGCACCGGGTAGCGGGCGTAGAGCCCGAAGTCCGGCTCCTTGGCGCCGAACTCGTCGCGGTGGTGCTGCGAATGGGCCTTGCGGTAGGCCGAGTCACCGGTGCCGAAGGCGAGCCAGCCGATGAACCGCTCGCCCACCCAGTCGTTGAGGGTGCGGTTGCTGAAGAGCAGACGGTGGGCGGCCTCGTGGAACAGCGTGAGCGCTCGCTGGAAGTAGGCGCCCATCACGAAGAACGCGACGACCCACCCCACCGGGTGATCAATGGCAACCGCGGCACCGACCGTCACGAACGGGTACACCACCGCCACGGCGACGAGCAATGCGTTGCGGGCGTCGGGGATCCTTCGCAGCTCGGCGCGGAACTCGGGCCGAGGCCGTCCGTCGGGACGGAGCCGGTCGGACCCGGCGAAGGGTTCGACCCGATCGGCGGGCGCGAGACCGCCGGTGAACGCCTCGACCAGCTCGTCGTGGGACATCGCAGTGGTCATGGGGAAATCCTACGACCCTTGTGTTACGTCTACAACCACACCCGCAGGTTCAACTGTAATACCGGATCGGCTCGCGGCCCGGCCCCCTATCCTCCGGAGTTGTGACCGACACCACCGCTTCTCCGCCCACCCTCGCCTACCTGGGCCCCGTCGGCACGTTCACCGAGCAGGCCGTGCTCACCCAACCGGACCTGAGCGAGATGGAGCTCATCCGTTTCGGCAGCATCACCGAGGTCCTCCGGGCCGTCGAGAACGCCGCCGTCGACTACGGCTTCGCGGCGATCGAGAACATGATCGAGGGAGCCGTCAACGCCACGATCGACACCCTCGCGTTCGACGCGGACCTCCTCATCCAGCGCGAGGTGGTGATGAACGTCAACCTCAACCTGCTCGCACATGCCGGCGTCGTCCTCGACGACATCGAACACGTTCGTTCGATGCCCGTCGCCTACGCCCAGTGCCGCCGCTACCTCGCCGACCATCTCGCCAAGGCCGCCGTCGAGGCGACGAACTCCACCGCCGACGCGGCCCGCGAACTCGCGGCGTCCGGCCGCACCGACACCGCGGCGATCGCGCCACGCCGCTCGGCGGAGGTCTACGGGCTGGAGATCCTCGCGGCCGGCATCGAGGACCACCCCGAGAACCAGACCCGATTCGTACTCGTGAGCCGCAACGGCGTCACCCCGCCCACCGGCCACGACAAGACCTCGATCGTGATCTACCAGCGAGCCGACGAACCCGGATCGCTCGTGGCCATCCTCTCCGAGTTCGCCGCCCGGAACATCAACCTCACCAAGCTCGAGAGCCGGCCCACCCGCACCGGACTCGGCGACTACTGCTTTCTGATCGACTGCGAAGGCCACATCGCCGACCAGGTCGTGGGTGACGCGCTGCGCAACATCCAGATGAAGCACGGACGCGTGAAGTTCCTCGGTTCCTACCCGTCGGCCTACGGCACGACCGAGGAGCAACAGTCGAACCGCGACGGTGTGGTCGAGGCCGACGACTGGCTCGCCGAACTTCGCGCGCAGATCCGCTGACTCGCCGCCGGCGCCGCAGCGACACTCAGTCCGAGCGGTCGCCGAAACAGGCGCCGCGCAACACCGGTACGAGATCACTCACGTGGGACTGGGCCGCCAGCGTGACATCGTCCGCCCAACCCTGCTCGCACAACTCCCGCCCCGACACCGATCGATGGAGTCGTTCGACGATGTCGTTCTCGGCGTCGTGCCAGGCCGCCGCTGCGGCCCGGGCCTCCGGGCTGAGATCGAGCCGGTCGAACATCGAGAGCACGGCGCCGGCACCGAGCAGGTCCTCCACTGCGACCCGCATCGGGCCGGTCGACCCGTGCCATCGTTCGCCGGCCGCGACGACGCCGACGGTCAGGTCCTCGTCGGCGAACGCGCTGCCGACCGCCGCACCGTTGCGGATGCACGCGGCCACCACCTCGCCCGCCCCTGCATCGACCGCACCGAACGCGAGGGCAGAACCGTTCGGCGACGGCAGCACGAGCCTGAGTCCGGCCGGCGCCTCGGCCAGCGACGTCGGCGACAGCGAGAACGACGCCTCGCTCCCTCGACCACCGGCGAGCTCGGCGCCGATCGACGCGGCGTAGTCCTCGGCCGTCCCGTCGTTCATCTTGTAGGGGAACACCTCGACGCCGCGGCCGAGGGCGACGTCGACACAGGTCGTGAACGACAAGACGTCGACGACGATCACCACGTCGACGTGCGGGGAAATGGCGCGGAGGCCCATCGGCCCCCAGTCGAAGCGAACCCGGTACTCGTCCGGGCTCGCGGGTGTCACGTCCAGCCGCCGTAACGGGGCCGGTCGGACCACCACCGGCCGGCGAAGCGCCAACGGGGCAGTTCGTCAGGCATCGTCGCCGCGTCGGGGCGAGGCCACAGGGCCTCGTAGGCCGCGAGGATCGCGGCCATCTCCTCGTCGGAGGGAGCCGGCGAGATCTCCATTACATGATCTCCATCACAGCGGCACGTTCCCGTGCTTGCGCTTGGGCAGCTCTTCCCGCTTCGACTCGAGCAGACGGAGGCCGGCCACGATCTTGCGACGGGTCTCCGACGGTTCGATCACGTCGTCGACATAGCCGCGCTCGGCTGCGATGTAGGGATTGGCGAGGCGCTCGGTGTAGTCCTCGATCAGCTCGGCCCGGCGAGCGACCGGATCAGCCGCGTCGGCGAGTTCACGGCGATGGATGATCTCGACCGCGCCCTGCGAGCCCATCACCGCGAGTTCGGCCGTGGGCCAGGCGAACGCGAGATCGGAACCGACCGACTTCGAGTCCATGACCACGTAGGCGCCGCCGTAGGCCTTGCGGGTGATGATCTGGATGCGCGGCACGGTCGCCTCGCAGTAGGCGTAGAGGAGCTTCGCGCCGTGGCGGATGATGCCGCCGTACTCCTGGTCGACGCCGGGCAGGAACCCGGGTACGTCGACGAAGGTGATCAGCGGGATGTTGAACGCGTCGCAGGTGCGCACGAACCGGGCGGCCTTCTCGGCCGACTCGATGTCGAGCACGCCGGCGAGCATCATCGGCTGGTTGCCCACGATGCCGACGGCACGGCCGTCGACACGGGCGTAGCCGCACGTGATGCTCTTGCCCCACGCCGAGTGGTACTCCATGTAGTCACCATCGTCGACCACGTGGCCGATGACGTGCTTCATGTCGTAGGGGACGTTGGCGCTGTCGGGAAGGATCTCGTCGAGTTCGGGGCAGAGTCGATCGGGGTCGTCGCCGGTCTCGATCCGCGGGGTCTGTTCGAGATTGTTCGACGGCAGGAAGCTCAACAGGTACTTGACCTCGTCGAGCACCTCCTCCTCGGAGTCCGACACGAACGTCGCCACACCGGACTTGCTGCTGTGGGAGCCGGCGCCGCCGAGCTCCTCGAGCGTGACCTCTTCGCCCGTCACGGTCTTGACCACGTCGGGACCGGTGATGAACATGTGCGACTTCTCACGCACCATGAAGATGAAGTCGGTCATGGCCGGGCTGTAGACGGCGCCACCGGCGCACGGGCCGAGGATCACCGAGATCTGTGGGATGACGCCCGACGATTGGACGTTGCGGTAGAAGATGCCGCCGTAGCCGTCGAGCGACACCACGCCCTCCTGGATCCGGGCCCCGGCGCCGTCGTTGAGACCGATCATCGGCGCACCGGTGGCGAGCGCGAGGTCCATCACCTTGTGGAGCTTCTCGGCGAACACCTCGCCGAGCGCACCGCCCATGACGGTGAAGTCCTGGGAGAACACGAACACCTTGCGACCGTCGACGGTGCCCCAACCGGTGATGACGCCGTCGGTGTAGGGCCGCTCCTCGAGCACGCCCTCCGCCGCACGATGCCGGGCCAACATGTCGAGCTCGTTGAACGATCCCTCGTCGAGCAGGTACTCGATGCGCTCGCGGGCGAGCATCTTTCCCTTATCGTGCTGGCGTTGCACGGAGCGATCCGACCCGGCATGGAGCGCTTGTTCCTTGCGCTCACGCAGATCTTCGAGTTTTGCCTTCATGGAGTGATCAACCACGGCGGCAATCTACCTGCGGACCGCCCTCCACCCCGAAACGGGCGCCCCCCAAGTTGCAGCGTTGGGGTCAGACCCCCGTCCCAACGGTGTCAGACACCCGTCCCAACGGTGTGGTGAGACGGGTGTCTGACACCGTTGGGACAGTTCAGGAGGAAGGGCCGTGGACGACGGCGGCGAACACCTTCGAGTGCTCGACGACAGGGGGGAAGGCCCGGAGTAGCCAGGTGGCGCCGCGGTCGGCGAAGGGTGGCGGCACGCCGTCGTGATTGGTGCGCAGACACACGTCGAAGCCGTCGAGATTGCCTCGCACGGTGGCGACCTCGTCGAGCATCCGGGAGAAGCTGTCGGCGTCGACCTCGATGGGGAACACACCTTCATACCCGGCCGCGCGCCGGACCGGCTTCATGGCCGTGCCTCGCGCCGCGCACCAGATCGGCGGCCGCGGTCGCTGCGCGGGCCGGGGTTCGAGCGACACGCCGTCGACCCTGAAGTGCTCTCCGACATGGGCCAGGGTCTCGCCCTCGAGCAGGCGGGCGACGATGTCGAGGCCCTCGTCGAGCCGGGCGCCCCGCACCCGAGCATCGACGATCTCGTCGAAGCGCGACAGCTCGCCACCCGAATCGGTGCCCGACCCGACGCCCACCGTGAGCCGTCCGTCGCTCATGAGGTCGACGGTGAGGATCTCGCGGGCGAGCTTGATCGGGCGTCGTCGCGGCACCGGGGTGACCATCGGGCCGAGCCGGATCGTTTCCGTGGCGGCTGCCATCGCCCCCAAGGCCACCCAGGTGTCGACGATCTCGTTCGTCTCCGGCCGCAACACGTGGTCCCACAGGAACACGCCGTCCCATCCCGACTCCTCGGCGATCGCAGCCAGATCCACGAGCTTGTGCGGATCGGCGAACCGTCCGAACGGGGCCACGAAGATGCCGTGCTGCACACCCTCACAGTAGGACGAAGCCCTCGAAGTTGCAGCGCTTGGGGTCTGACCCCAACGCTGCAACTTCTCGGCCCGCTCACCCGAATCGTTCGTGAGGGGGATGCGCGGCGACCGAGGCTGCAGGAGACTGGGTGGCATGAGCACCGTGGACTTCTACCAGGACAACTACGCGCCGGTTCGTGAGGAGATCACCGCCCTCGACCTCCCCATCACCGGCACGATCCCCGACGAGCTCGACGGACGACTCCTGCGCATCGGGCCGAACCCGGTGGCCGAACCCTCACCCGACGAGCACTGGTTCACCGGCAGCGGCATGACCCACGGCCTTCGACTCGGCGGCGGTCGGGCCCAGTGGTACCGCAACCGCTACGTCAACAGCGATCAGGTGGCCGACGCGTTCGGTCGGCCTCGCATGCCCGGGCCACGGCACGCAGGCGGCGATGGCAATGCCAACACCAACATCATCAGCCATGCCGGCAAGACGCTGGCGATCGTCGAAGCGTTGAACTTCCCGGTCGCGCTCGACGACGAGCTCGAGACCATCGCGTCCGACGACTTCGGCGGCACGCTCGACGGCACGTTCACTGCCCACCCGAAACGCGACCCGAGCACCGGCGAGCTCCACGCCGTCACGTACTACTTCGGCTGGGACTTCGTCCGCTATGTCGTCGTCGGCAGCGACGGACGAGTCCGCCGCACCGTCGACGTGCCCGTCGGCCACAGCCCGATGATCCACGACTGTTCGATCACCGAGTCGGCCGTGCTCATCCTCGACTTGCCCGTGCACTTCGATCTCGACGCAGCCATGAGCGGCTCGAACCTGCCCTACCGCTGGAAGCCCGACGAGGTCTCTCGCATCGGGGTGCTCCCCTTCGACGCCCCGGCCAGCGAGGTGCAGTGGTGCGAACTCGACCCCTGCTTCGTCTTCCATCCGATGAACTCGTTCGATCGAGCCGACGGCACCATCCAGCTCGACGTCTGCCGCCACGACTCCGTGTTCGACACCATCACCAACGGACCGGCCGAGGGTCCGCCACAGCTCCATCGCTGGGTGCTCGACCCCGCCAAGGGAACCGTCAGCGAGGAGCTGCTCGACGACCGCAACCAGGAGTTCCCCCGCGTCGACGAGCGGCGCGTCGGTCGAGATGCCCGCTATGGCTACACCGTCGGCTTCGTCGGCGAGGAGGGCAACGCCCACAAGCAGGACCTCCGCGCCGGCACCGCGGAGATCCGCGACTTCGGACCGGGTCGGGCCAGCCAGGAGATGGTGTTCGTTCCCCGTAGCGCCGACGCCGACGAGGACGACGGCTGGTGTCTCAGCTACGTCCACGATGCCACCACCGACACCGCCGACGTCGTGATCCTCAACGCCCAGGACTTCACCGGTGAACCGCAGGCGATCGTGCACCTGCCGCAGCGCGTGCCCTACGGCTTCCACGGCAACTGGGTGCCGACCCCCTGACCGCTCGACCGGCTGCGGGGGTGCAACACTTCCGGGGGCCGGCGCGTCGTAGGGGGTGATGATTCTGGAAGCCGATCCCCCGCCGCTCATCGAGGCCGAGACAACCCCCGAGGTCGCGTCACTCGAAGATCTCTGGCGCCGTGAGTATCCCGTGCTGGTGCGTCTCGCCCGAGCACTCGTCGATTCGACCGACCGGGCCGAGGAGATCGTGCAGGAAGCCTTCGCCCGCACCCTCCGGCGCTTCGACTCGCTCACCAATCCCGGTGGCTACCTGCGCACGAGCGTGATCAACGGTGCGCGCGGCGAACTCCGCAAACGTGAGGTCCGGCGCCGCATCAGGCCCCCGGCCCTGCCGGTCTCGACGCCGGCTGAGGACGAGTACCTGGCCGACGCGCTCGCCTCGCTCTCCCCCAAGCGACGGATCGTCCTCGTCCTGCGCTTCTACGCCGACATGCCCGACCACGAGATCGCCGAACACCTCGGCGTCCGTCCTGCGACCGTGCGCAGCCTCGCCGCGCGCGGGCTCGACGATCTTCGAAAGGTGATCGAACGATGAACGACTCCCCCGACCGACGGTCCTCGAATCTGAGCGACGACGATCTCGGCGCCGCCCTCGGGAACAGCGTCCGGGGCCGCGTGGACGACGTCCCGACCATCACGCCCGGCTTCGACGGCGTCGAGCGTCGGGCCCGTCAGATCACCAACCGGCGGCGCGCCCTCGCCGGCGTGGCTGTCGGGGCGTTCCTGCTCCTCGGCGGGTTCGGCCTCGCCTCGCTCACCGACGATGACGACGGGATCGACCAGGACACGGTCGACCAGCCCGACGACGGCACGGTCCCCGACGACAGCACCCCGCCCGACGACCACAGCGTGCCCGACGACGGCGAAGACGCCGGGTTCGCCGGGTCGACCACCGGTCTCATCGACGGTCGCGAGTTCGTGCGCGTCAACGCCGACGGATCGGTCGATGACGACATGACCACGACCGTCCTCTACACGGCGACCCCCGGCGAGTTCATCACGGAGGCCTTGGCGTTGGCCGACGGCTCGTTCCTGCTCGAAGTCGGGGCGACACCAGACGACCTCGCCGGTGTCGTGCGCCACCACCGTACCGACGACACGGTCGCGGTCCTGAGCGAGTTCGGTGACCTCGTCGGGGGTGCGGTGGTCGACGGCGTGCCGTTGGCGTTCGTCGGCGACATACCCACTTTCGCCGACGGTGGCCTCACCGAAGACCTGACCGGCGATCTCCGCAAGTTCGACCTCACCACGGGCGACTCGGACGTCTTCCTCGCCGATGCGTACGGCATCGAGTGGTCGGTCGACCGTGTCGACGTGCACGGCGGCCTCGTGCTCGTCTCGAGCGGCTCCGAGGGCGGTCCGTCGTGGACGGTTCACGACCTCGACGGCGTCGATCTGGGCTTCCCCGATCCGCTCGATCGGGAGGAGATCCTCCCTGCGGGCGACACGCAGGTCTACGCCGCCCGTTTCGACGCGGACGGCGACGGCGTCTGGTACCTCCAGCAGGACTTCGGCGGCGGCTGGACGCTCGAAGGCGTGAACTTCAACGGCACGGAGCCCCGCAGCCTCGACCTCGGCATCGACGCCGACGCGGGCCTTCGTCTCACCCTGGAGGTCGACCCCCAGCTGCTGGTGGTGAACATCTCGCCGGCCACCGACGAAGGAATGACGACGATCTGGGTCGACCCGGCCGAACTCACCGCCGAAGGGGTCTCTCTCGAACAGGAGGACGGCTACGTCAACTTCGTCCAGACCGCGCAGGACTCGTCGGGCACGCCACCACCCGAGCCCACCGTGGTGACCCCCACCGCGCCGACGACCACGACCGAGCCCATCCTGTGGCCCGCCGACCTGAACGGCGCGACACCGCCGGCGCTGGTACTCGCCGACGGCACCTCGGTCGTCCACTACCGACCAGCCGCCGACGGGTCCCTCGACGCCGTGATCGTCGTCGAGAGCGACACCGATCACCCCGTCACCGACATCCACCAGGCGAGCAATGGCGACGTCTTCGTCGGCGAGGTCACGAGCGGCCCCAACGGACAGGACATCACGTCCTTCGCCCGCTACGGATTCGACGGTGGCCGCGACGAGCTCGACGTGGCGGCGATCTACGACGTGGCGGTGGTCGACGGCGTCGAGTCGGTCATCGTCGCCGTTGCCGCTCCTGACGACCTTGCTCTCGTAGGCGATGCGTTCGGTGGGGTCCAGGCATGGGCGGTCGACGACCTGCGCCTCGTCGCCGATCTGGGGCTCTCGGCCGAGGCAGAGTTCACGGTGACCGACTTCCACTGGAACCGCGCCGCCGAGCTCGGCGTTGCCACCGCCTGGTCCGACCTCACCGAGTGGGTCGGCTTCGTCGACGCCGACGGCTCGGCGGTCGAGCTGCCGTCACCGACCGACGACCTCGACTACAACGCACCGCCCTACGTGACCGCGGCGACGATCTCACCCGACGGCTCCACGCTGTACTGGGCGGAGGGCCCGGACTGGGGATATGACCCGGAGACCAACGAGTCCGGTCCCATCGCCGCCTCGTGGGTGCTGCACGGCGCAGATCTCCTCACCGGTGAGTCCACGTTGACCCTCACGCTCGGCGAGCCCGTGCCCGACAGGTCCACTCTCGACGTGCCTTCGATCGTCGCATTCGACGACTACATCGTCGTCAACCGCACCACCGGCTTCGGTGCCGACCTCGTCGCCCTGGCGCCCCTCGTCGTCGACTTCACCGGCGACGAACCGGTGCTCTACGAGTACCCGGTGGTCGGGATCGCCACCGCGTCCGCGATCGGCTGACCATCACAGCTTGCCCGCCGCAGCCGTGGCGGCGAGGCTGCACGCCATGAGCGACGACATCCGCCCCTTCACCATCGACGTCCCCGATGCGGCCATCGAGGACCTCCGCGATCGCCTGGCCCGCACCCGCTGGCCCGACGCGGAGACGGTCGACGACTGGACCCAGGGCATTCCGCTCTCCTACACCCAGGAGCTGTGCGATTACTGGGCCACCGACTACGACTGGCGCCGCTTCGAGTCGGCGATCAACGCCTACGACAACTTCCTCACCGAGATCGACGGCGTCGACATCCACTTCATCCATGTGCGTTCGCCCCACGATGACGCAACGCCGATGATCCTCACCCACGGCTGGCCGGGATCGGTCGAGGAGTTCATGAACGTGATCGAGCCGCTCACCAATCCCACCGAGCACGGCGGCACGGCGGATGATGCGTTCCACCTCGTGATCCCCTCGCTGCCCGGCTACGGCTGGAGCGCCAAGCCGACTGACACCGGCAAGGGCGTCGCCTGGATCGCCACCGCGTGGAACACGCTGATGCTGCGGCTCGGCTACGACTCCTATGTCGCCCAGGGCGGCGACTGGGGCAGCGCCGTCACCACCTACATCGGCATGCAGAACCTGGGCAACGCACGGGCCATCCACATCAACATGCCGGTGGCCGGCCCGACGCCCGAGTCGCTGGCCGACCCGACGCCGCAGGAAGCATCGGCGCTCGAGGGTCTCGCCCACTACGACCGTTGGGACTCGGGCTACTCGAAGCAGCAGGCCAGCCGCCCGCAGACGCTCGGCTACGGGTTGGTCGACTCTCCGGCCGGCCAGTGCGCGTGGATCGCCGAGAAGATGTGGGCCTGGACCGACAACGACGGCCACCCCGAGTCGGCCCTGACCCGCGACCAGATCCTCGACAACATCTCGATCTACTGGTTCACGGCGACCGGCGCCTCGTCGGCCCGCCTCTACTGGGAGAGCTTCGCCGACTTCGGCAGCGGCAACGTGACCGTGCCCACCGGCTGCAGCATCTACCCCAAGGAGATCATCCGCTGCTCACAGCGCTGGGCCGAACAGCGCTACGAGAACATCCAGTACTGGAACGAACTCGACCAGGGCGGCCACTTCGCCGCCTGGGAACAACCCGAGATCTTCGTCGACGAATTGCGCGCCGCCTTCGCCGTTCTGTGACCTCGCATGGCGAACCGGTCGCCACGACAGGTCACAGAACGCGGGACTGGAGGGTCTGGTAGGACCCGGGGATCGCGATTGGGGATCCGGATGGTGAGGCAGTGAGGTCGGCGGCCGGGTAGGGGTCGCCGAACGTCGTCGTGACCGGGATGACCCCGGCCCACCAGGGGCCGGCCATGTCCTCGGGCTCGTCGATCGGGTCGCCGGCGCGGACCTTGGCCGATGCTTCGGCCAGCGGCATCTCGAGAACCAGCGTCTTCTTCTCGTCGACGTCGCTGACCGGCCGACCGAGGTCCCAGTTCTCGACGACGTGGTCGGTGATGATCTTCAGCGCCCGGAGCTTGGCCGCCTTCTCGTCGATCTTCGTGGCGAGCCCCCGCACCACGACCGAGCGATAGTTCATCGAATTGTGGAACGGTGTGCGGGCCATGACGAGTCCGTCCACGAGCGTGACGGTGGCACACACCTCGTGTCCGGCGCCGGTGCCGAGCAGATGGTTGGCCGCGGCGCCGTGGAGATACAGCGTGTCGTCGTCACGGCCGTAGGCCATCGGCAGCACGAGCGGGCCGTCGGGGGTCTGGACGCCCACATGGGCGATGAGGCCGGCATCGAGGATCGCCTTCACCTCGTCGGTCGCGTAGACCGCGCGGTTGGCGCCGCGACGGACGGTGGTTCGGGGAGACGGGGGCTCGGTCATCGAGGGGACAGTAGGCGCCACTCCGCGGAGCTGTCCCGGAGTTCTAGTCTGACCTCGATGGATCTACCGGTCACCCCGCCCGTCAAGCCGATGCTCGCCAAGGCCGTCGACGGCATCCCCGAGATCGGTGACCTCGCGTTCGAGCCGAAGTGGGACGGCTTCCGCTGCATCGTCTTTCGCGACGGCGACGAGGTCCACCTCGGGTCACGCAACGAGAAGCCCCTCACCCGCTACTTCCCCGAGCTGATCGAACCGCTGAAGCAGTCGTTGCCCGACCGCTGCGTCATCGACGGCGAGATCATCGTGACCGTCGACGATCACCTCGGCTTCGACTCACTCCAGCAGCGCATCCACCCCGCCGAGTCACGCATCAACCGTCTGGCCGAGGAGACGCCGGCCGAGTTCGTCGCCTTCGACGTGTTGGCCGTGAACGACACCGACCTCACCGACGAACCGTTCCGTGACCGCCGCCAGATCCTCGAAGCGATCGGCGAGTCGTTCGAGGCCCCGATCCATCTCGTGCCCTCCACGCTCGACCGCACGATCGCCCACGAGTGGTACGTCGCCTTCGAGGGGGCCGGGCTCGACGGACTGATCGCGAAGCCCCGCGACGGCACCTACGCGCCGAACAAGCGCACCCAGTACAAGGTGAAACACACCCGCACTGCCGATGTGGTCGTGGCCGGCTACCGCCTCCACAAGGACGGCGACGGTGTCGGCTCGATGCTCGTCGGCCTCCACGACCACGAGGGTCGCCTGCAACACATGGGTGTCGCCTCCAGCTTCAAGGCGAGTCTGCGGGCGGAGCTGATCGAGACCCTCGCCCCCTACGTGCTCGAGGACCCGTCGACGCATCCGTGGTCGGAATGGATGAACCCCGAGGCCCACGAAGGCGGCCTCATGCCCGGCACCCCGAACCGTTGGAGCCAGGGGCGCGACACCGCCACGTGGGTTCCGATGACGTGCGACCTGGTGGCCGAGGTGAAGTACGAGGCGGTGCTCAACGGCCGCTTCCGAGGCACCACCCGATTCGTCCGCTGGCGCCCCGACCGCGACGCGAGCTCCTGCAACTACGGCCAGCTGGAAACCGCCGCACCGGTCGGCATCAGCGAGGTGCTCGCCGCCGAAGGCTGACGTACCGTTCGCTGACCGGATCACCCATCGTCGAGGTCGATCACCCGGTAGCCGCTGTCACCATCTTCGAGCAACGCGCGCGAGCCGTTGATCGAGCCAACCAGCCATCCCGCGGACTCACCCGCCGTCGACTCCACGATCGTCGACGACCACGTGATGCCGTCGAAGGTGAAGAGCAGATACGTGGACGTGAGGAACGCTTGCTCGACCGGCGAACGGTTCACCGCCGCCGCGGCCCGCGCGTCCTCCACCGCTGCGCCATAGGCCGCCTGAGCGGACTCCAACGGCACGGCGACCACAAGCTCGTCGTTCTCGTCGAAGAACTGCAACTCGGCTCTGTCGGTGTGCGCCCACATCGGCAGTTCGCCGATGATCGGACCGGCTCGGTCGAAGACCACCACACCGCTCGCGAGGTCGGTCGCCGTCACCGCGAAGGGCTCGTCGACGGCCGACTCGCCGATCGTGAAGTCGAACCGGATCCCCTCGGATTCGATCGAGAACGACACCGCGGGAAGCGGCGGCTGGTAGCCCCGTTGGCCCCAGCCCGGCACGGCGACGAACTGCGCCACCCCCTCGTGGTCGTCGTCGACGACGGCGACCTCCCCCTCGATCTCGGTGGGTAGCTCGGTGACCGTCCAGTCCTCGCCCTCCGGCGTCGCCCGCCACTGTGTGGTGACGGCCGCGGCGTCGTCCCTCGTGGAGATCACGATGCCGTCGCGAACGGACGCCGCGCCCGTGATCCGCTGTCCATCGGGAATCTCTCGCGGTTCCCAGTCGATCCCGTCGCCGGAGAACCAGGCCGACGACGATTCACCGATGTTGCCGGCATGGGCGAACACTCCGGTCGCCGTCGCCTCCAACCGACAACAGCCGATCTCGCCCGGCAGCGCTGTCTCGGTCGCCGTACCGTCGTCGGACACGATCCAGGCCGCCGCAACGCTCCCGGTCTCGTAGGAGAGGGCCGTCAACAGCCAGCCGTCGGCCAAAGCGACGACGTCGTACATGCCGACACCGACGGTGGAGGCGGTCTCGACCGACGCAACGGTCCAGGTGTCGAGATCGTGGGTCGTGGCGAGCTGAAGGGTCGTCTCGTCGCGCTCACCGAGAACCAGGGCGATCCGATCGCCCGTCGATGCCGACGTCCACAGCTCACCGGGCGCGATGTAGTCGATCGCTCGTGTGGTCCATGCGGCCCCATCGGTGGTGGTGGACACCGTGTTCGCCAGCGTGGCCGGCCCGCCGAGAACGGCATCGCGAGCCTCTGGGTGCTCGGCGAAGACCGCAAGCACGTCACTCACGAGCCCGGCGCTGGTCACCGCCTCGTAGGCGGCGAGCATGTCGGTTGCGCCCGCGGCCTCGATGGCATCATGCACCTCATCGGGGAAGAGCCGGCCGATCTCCGAGTCACGATCGAGGACCGGCGATCCCGTCACCTTCGCGGCGATCTCGACCCAGCCGTCGGCCCAGATCTCGATGGTGGACCATCGCATGCCCATGACCTCCAGCGCCGTGCCGTAGGGGTCGACGTCACTGGGCACGACGGTCACCGTGCTCACCGACGTCGACGTCGGCAGGGTGGTCGAGGTCGTCGGCACGGTCGCCGTAGTCGCCGGAGCGTTGGTCGAGGTCGTCAGCTCGTCGGCGACCACCCCGCCGTCGGTGTCGCCACAGCCCGCGGCGACCAGCGCCACGAGAAGGCCTACTGCGAGAAGTGACCGCATCACCCGATGATCCCACAGACAGCCGGCGATGCTCCGGGCTGACAGAATGACACTCGTGACCGATCTCCCCGCCACCGCCGATCTCTGCGACGATCACGACGACGAGGTCACCGTCCTCGACAATGTCTTTCGTTCACTCGGCGGGCGCGACCGGATGGCCGGCACCGCCGTCACCCTCAAGCTCTTCGAGGACAACTCTCTGGTGCGCGAGGCAGTGGCGGAGGACGGCACCGGCAAGGTGCTCGTGGTCGATGCGGGAGGGTCGCGGCGGCGGGCCGTCGTCGGCGACCAGCTGGCGGCCAAGGCGGCCGCCAACGGCTGGTCGGGCATCCTCGTCTACGGCGCGGTACGCGATGCAGCGATTCTGGCCGAGACCGATCTGGCCATCCACGCGCTGGGAACCAACCCGCGCAAGACCGAGAAGAGAGGCCTCGGCGACCGCGATGTGGAGGTCACGTTCTGCGGTGCGACGATCAGGCCCGGCGCCTGGGTCAGTGCCGATCTCGACGGCGTACTGGTGGCCGCCCGCGACCTGCGGAGCAGCTGATCAGGGACTGGCTGATCAGGGACTGAGGGACCCGTCGGCGACCGACTCGTCGATCAGTCGCTCGGCCACGGGCCACACGCCGGACAGACCCTCGGCGAGGGCGCCGTTGATCGCTTTCACCTGCGACGAGGTGACCCCGCGGGCATGCCAGGTCGATCCCCCGGTGGCCAGGTTGAGCATCAGCGGCTGCAGCCGGTCGCAGGCGTAGGCGAAGCGAGCCTCGGGTGTGACACGGGCCTCGTACTCGTCCCAGAGCGCCCGCAGCTCCGAGCCTTGCGGCTCGGGCAGCAGGCCGAAGATCCGATCGGCGGCCGCGATCTCCTCGGCCTCCTTGGCCTTGCGGCCCTCCACGTCGTAGATGTCGACATCGCCCGCGTCGACCTCGACGATGTCGTGGACCAGCAGGATGCGGATCACCCGTTCGATGTCGACCGCCTCGGCGGCATGGGGTGCCATCGCGATCGCCACCATCGCGAGGTGCCACGAGTGCTCGGCACTGTTCTCGTTGCGCGATGCGTCGGCCAACAGGTTGCGGCGCAGGACCGACTTCAACCGGTCGATCTCGTAGATGAAGCGAAGCCGGTCGGCGAGGTCGGGGTCGACCTCGGCCGCGAGCCTCACTGCCTTGTCCGGATCCATCTCACGCCTCGTAGGTCGCGAAGAGTTCGTGGGCCCGGGCCGCAACCCGGTCGGCGCCGACCTCGGCACAACGCTCGTCGAAGCCGGCCGAGGGGCCGGTCCACACCATGTCGTCGACGGAGGCGCTCACCGGCGCATCGAGGTCGACCGTGGCGATGCGACGAAAGAGCAGCGCATCCTCGAGGTTCTCGCGCAGGGTCATCGCCAGCTTGGCCGCGCCCCGCACGTCGACGCCGTCCCACTCGGCGATGTCGAACGGCACTGCGTCGATGTGGCCGAAACGGGTGAGGATCTTGGCCGCCGACTTCGCGCCCCAGCCCTGGAGACCGGGGAACCCATCGGCGGCGTCACCGACCACCCCGAGATAGTCGGGGATCGACTCGGGCGGCACGCCGAACTTCTCGATGACCCCTGCCCGGTCGTAGACGATCTCGCGCCGACGATCGAGCTGCACGATCCGGCCGTCGGCGGTCACGCACTGGGCCAGGTCCTTGTCCGGAGTGCAGATGATCACCTGCTCGACACGGGGGTCCGCTGCAGCCATCGCTGCGCCCGCTGCCATACCGTCGTCGGCCTCGTGGGTGACCTGGGGCCAGACGGCGAAGCCCGCGAGTTCGAGCAGCTCCTCGACTTCGGGGAACTGGGCCAGCAGGTCGGGTTCGACGCCGCTGCCGTCTTTGTAGCCGTCGTAGAGGTCGTTGCGAAACGACTCGATGACCTGGTCCGTCGCGATCCCGATGTGCGTCGCGCCATCGGACACGAGGTCGAGCACGGTGTTGAGCACACCCCGCTGCGCGCCGAGTCGTGTGTCCTTGTTCGAGGGCGCGTAGTGGTAACGGAACAGCTCGTAGGTGCCGTCGACCAGATGGACTTTCACCGTGTTCGAACCTCCATCGTCGGAGCCTCGCACACGGATGCGGGTGGCACACACACTCGGTGCGCGCGCCATGATGCGTACGATGCAGTTGCCGCCCACCGACCTCCCGGTCGAAGAAGTGATCGACCAGCTCCGCGAGGCCCTCACCACGACCGGCCACGCGGTGCTGCAAGCCGAGCCCGGGGCGGGAAAGACCACGCTCGTGCCCCTGCGGCTGCTCGACGAACGATGGCTCGAGGGCAACAAGATCGTGTTGCTCGAGCCCCGCCGGGTCGCGGCGCGCGCGGCGGCGCGACGGATGGCGACGATGCTCGGCGAGGAGCCCGGTCAGACGGTGGGCTGGGTGACCCGCGACGACCGCCGGGTCGGCCCCGGCACGCGCATCGAGGTCGTCACCGAAGGCGTGCTGACGGCCCGCCTCGTTCACGACCCGGCGCTGGCGGGCACCGGTCTGGTCATCTTCGACGAGTTCCACGAGCGTTCCCTGCCGGGCGACACCGGCCTCGCGCTGGCCCTTCATTCCCGCATCCACCACGGACTCCGCGCCCGCCTGCTCGTGATGTCGGCCACCATCGACACGGCGGCGGTGGCCACCCTGCTCGGCATCGGCGAGCCGGCCCCTGTCGTCGCGTCGGCCGGAAGGACGCACCCGATCGAGATCAAGTGGCGGCCCCGGCGCCGCCGACGAGATCCGCTCGTGCCCGCGGTGGTCCGCGCCGTCGACGAGGCACTGCGCGGCCACGACGACGTCCTCGTGTTCCTTCCGGGGGTCGGCGAGATCCGTGGAGTCGAACGCGAACTCGCCGGCCATCTCGGCCCCGACGGGCCCGCCGTGCTGCCCCTCCACGGCTCGCTCCCTGCGGCCGAGCAGGATGCGGCCCTCATCCCCCGGTCGATGCGGCGCGTCGTGCTCGCCACCGATCTGGCCGAGACGAGTCTCACCGTCGAGGGGATCGGCTCGGTCGTCGACTCCGGGCTGGCGCGGGTGCCCCGCCACGATTCCCGCACCGGCATGACCGCCCTGCACACCGTCACCACGTCGCGGGCCTCGGCCGAGCAGCGAGCCGGCCGCGCCGGTCGCACCGGTCCCGGCGTGGCCATTCGCCTGTGGTCGAAGGTCGAGCACGGCGGACGGGCGCCCTTCCTTCCGCCGGCGATCACCGAGGTCGAGTTGTCCGATCTCGTGCTCGACCTCGCCCAGCGGGGCATCACCGACCCGGCCGAGGTGCCGTTCCTCGACCAGCCGCCCGCCCAGAGCTGGGCTGATGGCGTCGCCCTGCTGCGCCGTCTCGGCGCCGTCGATGACGCCGGCGCGCCCACCGAGCTCGGCCTCTGGATGGCCAGGGTCCCGGCCCACCCTCGGCTCGCCCGTATGGTGGTCGAGTCGCGGCACCCGTGGCTGTCGTGCCTGCTGGCCGCGCTGCTCGAGGATCGCGATGTCCTCCGGGGGCGACCCGCCGACCTGCCGGCCGATCTCGACGAGCGTCTGCTGCTCTTGCTCGACCGCGACCGCCATCATCCCGACGCCGATGGTCGCGCCCTGCGTCAGGTACGCGACCGGGCCGCCGACCTCGCCCGCCGTCAGGGCATCGTCGAAACGGACGTCGACCCGCGCGACGCCGGTGCCGCGCTGGCCATCGGCTTTCCCGATCGGGTCGGTCGGGCGCGGCCCGGCGTTCGTGGCCGGTTCACTCTCGCCGACGGTCGCTCGGCGACCCTCGACCGCCACGACTCGCTCGCCGACGTGCGAGGCCTCGTCGCCGTCGATCTCGGCGGCCGGCCCAAGGACCCCTCGATCAATCGCGCAGCCCGGCTCGAAGCCACGATCGACCATCTCGTCTACGCCACACCCGACCTCGACGACACCGTCGCCGAGATCCGCGACTCGTGGGGTGTCGAGCCGTCGGTCGGTGGAAGTCACGACGGTCTCGGGTCGCGCAACGTGCTGCTGGCGCTCGGGGGCTCGACCTATCTCGAGATCGTCGGTCCCGATCCGTCCCAGGGCGACCCGCCGGGTCCGCGACCGTTCGGCATCGACGACCTCGACCGCCCGCGACTCGTGGCCTGGGCAGCCGGCGTTCCCCACATCGACCTGTGGATCGACTGGGCACGGTCCCGCGGCGTCGACCCCGGCGACGCATTCGCGATGCATCGCACCACCCCTTCGGGTCAGGTGCTGAAGTGGCGCCTGACCGCACCGCCGCTCGACGGCGACGGCGTGCTGCCCTTCCTGATCGAATGGCCCGGTGCGACCCCGGCGGCCACCGCCGCACCCGGCTGCGAGCTGCTGTCACTCGACCTCCGCCACCCCGATCCGGCCATCGGCAGTCGGCTCGGCGAATACGCCGTTCCCGTCGACGTGGGGCGCGGCGAGATGATGCTCTCGGCCACGCTCTTCACCCCCACCGGCGTGATCACCCTCTGATCGGGCCTACTCCTGGACGAGTTCGATGAGCGTGCCGAAGCTGCCCTTGGGGTGCACGAACGCCACCGTGGTGCCACGCGATCCGGGTCGAGGGGCCTTGTCGATCGGGGTGGCTCCCGCCTCGACCATCTGCGCGAGCGCCTCGGCACAGTCGTCGACGCGGTATCCCACATGGTGCAGGCCCTCGCCCCGCTTCTCGAGGTACTTGGCGATCGGCGAATCGTCCCGGGTCGCGGCCGTGAGCTGGATGTAGCTGTCGGCGACCTTGATGAGTGCCTCTTCCACGCCGTCGGAGTCGACGATCTCCCGGTGATGGACCTCGGCACCGAACGCCTCGCCGTAGTAGGCGATGGCGGCTTCGAGGTCGTTGACGGCGATGGCGATGTGGTCGATCTCAGTGAGCTGCATTCCGGCGAGCGTAGAGCACGCGCCTCCGAGCCGAACACACAGGGCGTTCGTCTGCCACCACGGACCTGCCGCAGGGTGCAATACTGCCCGTCGTGGACATTTCGCCGGAAGACCTCGAACGGGCCGAGTTCGACACCACGGACAACGGGCTCGACCCCGATGCCGTTCGTGATCTCCTCCGCAAGGCCGCGGAGCGCATGCGCGTGCTCGAGCGCGACGGCGTCAAGAGCGTCTCCTCGTCGGTGAGCGCCGTGCTCGAACAGGCCGTGAAGTCCGGCGAAGAACTCGTCGCCGCGGCGTCCAAGGACGCCGATGCCGTGCGCACCGCCGCCGAACACGACGCCGAGCGCATCGCCAAGGACGCCGCCGCGGTCGCCGCCAAGTCGATCGCCGAAGGCGAGAAGGCCTCGGCCGAGCTCGTGGAAGCAGCCGACAAGCAGGTCGAGGAGATCCTCGCCACGGCCGAGAAGAACGCTCGCGAACGTTCCGTACGGGTCATCAACGAGGCCCAGCAGCGGCTCGATCGCCTGCTCGCCGCCGAACGCGACGTCCACGATCGACTCCAGGCGGCGATGACCGACATCCAGGCGTCGGTTTCCCGCGTCGGCGTGAGCCAGAGCGCCGAACTCGCACTCACCGTCGAGGACCCCAACAGTGATGTGCCGTGGGCCGACGACGCGGCCGACGCCATCGCCGCCCAGCGCCAGTCGGCTGAGCCCCAGTCGGCCTGAGCCACCTGCGGCATCCGGGCGTCTTCGTCGATGACGAAAAGAAACATTCAGAAGCTGCTTGTCATCTTGTCGTCAATAACGTAACGTAACCGCAACACGGAAACGGACTGGATGCCAACCCATCCTCCCCTCTGAGTTCGTGGACGTTTCGAGGCGTCGTCTCGGACCTGCCGGTCTATCCATACCGCCCGCGCCCGGCAGGCACGAGACGGCGCCTCGATCCTTTTTTCCAGCGACGGAGATCCCACGCGACGGATCGGGCCTCCCGACGGGTCAGGATTCGGCGGCGGTGCCGGCGTCGAGCACCTGGCGGCCTTCGAGGGCCCGACCGAGCGTCAGCTCGTCGGCATACTCGAGATCGCCACCCACCGGGAGGCCGCTGGCGATGCGGGTGACCCGCACGCCCATCGGCTTCAGGTACTTGACCAGGAGCGATGCCGTGGCCTCGCCTTCGAGATTCGGGTTCGTCGCGACGATGACCTCTTCGATGTCCTCCTCGCCGACCCGCGTCATGAGCTCCTTCACCCGCAGCTGCTCGACCCCCACCCCGTCGATGGGGCTGAAGGCACCCTGGAGCACGTGGTAGCGGCCCCGAAACTCCTGCGTCCGCTCGATCGCGACGATGTCCTGGCTGTCCTCGACGACGCACACCATGCGCACCTCTCGGCGAGGGTCACGACAGATGGCGCACTCGTCGCCGCCCTCGGAGAGGTTGAAGCAGCGCTGGCAGAACGAGACCCGTTCCTTGGCCTCGACGATTGCCCGCGACAGCCGCAACGCATCCTCCGGCGGCGCCTTCAGCAGATGAAACGCCACCCGCTGCGCCGACTTCGGACCGATACCGGGGAGTCGGCCGAGTTGATCGATGAGTTCCTGGACCGTGGCCGAGTAGCTCACTGATCTCCGCCGCCGAGCAAACCGCCCAGCCCGCCGAGATCGGGTCCACCGAGGTCGAGCCCGCCCATCGCACCCTGCTGACCGGACTGGAGCTGGGCCGAGGCGTCGCGCAACGCGGCGAGCACCAGATCCTCGAGCAGGGCGATGTCGTCGGTGTCGACCGCCGACGGATCGATGGAGATCGAGTGGAACTCGAAGTGACCGTCGACCTGGACCTTCACGAGACCGCCGCCGGAAACTCCTTCGACGATCTGCGAGGCCGCGGCTTGCGCCTCGGCCATCATCTTCTGGGCCGACTCGAGCAGGCCGCCGAGGTCGGGCATGCCCGCCACGCCGGACACGATCGGCAGGTCGTCGTCGTTGGAATCGGTCATTCGGATGGCTCCTCGGGGACATGGAGTTCGGCGCCGGGGAATGTCTCGGTCACCTGTTCGATGAACTGCTCGGCATGGGCCGGTGCATCGACGAGATCATGCAGGTCGATCTCCTCGGGCGCCGGCTCGTCGGGAACATGCTCTTCAGGAACATGCTCGGCGGTCGGTGGGGCCGGCGCCGGTTCGGGGTCCGGCGGGAGATCGGGCACGGCCGCGATGGGCGGCGGGGCCGGCATGGGGTGATCGAACTCGTCGACCAGTGCGGTCCACAGTCGGGCGAGGTCATCGGGTGATCGACCGCCGTCGGCCGGACCCAGCAACTCGTTGGCGCGAGCCACCACGGTGTCCTTGTCGACCCCCAGGTGATCGGCCGCGAGCCCCACGACCTCACGCGGCGACGTCGGTCGCAACTCGGCGAGTCCCGACGGCGACTCGACCGTCGGCTCGGCGGACTCGGCCACCGGCGGAGGTGGCAGCGGCACGTCGGCGACGTCGGGTTCGCTCGTGATCGGTTCGATGGGCGGCGCCGGCCGACCGAGCTTCTGCGCCAAGGCAGCGCGGGCGGCTGCGGCCGGTCCCTCGCCCTTGGCCGCGGCCGGTTCCGGCGACGCGACCGGTGCGGCACTCGGGGGCGGTGGCAGGCCCGGTCCGTCATCGGCCATTTCCGGCGACGACGCCACCACGGTAGCCGCCGCCGGTTCGGTGGCGACCGGCGCAGGAGCCGGGGCGGGGGCAGCGGCCGGTGGGGAGGCGGGAGCCGGCGCGGGGGAGCCGGCCACGCGGGCCTCGAGCTGGTCGATCCGTTCCACGAGTGCGTCGATCGAGCGATCGGCGTCGGCTCGGCACAGTCGGACGAGGGCGACCTCGAGATCGACCCGCGCATCGGGAGCCTGTCGCATGTCGACCAGCGCGGTGCCGAGCACTTCGAGCGCCCGGGTCATCGCCGCCGGTGTCATGCGACTCGAGATCTCCTCGGCTCGCAACGACTCGCTCGGGGTGAGCCGGGCCTGGGGTGCGCCCATCGAGGCGAGGAACGCATCGCGCAATCCGGCGAGTACACCCTCGCCGATCGTGCGGGGGTCCTTGCCCCGGCCGAGGGCGTCGCCCACGGCCGCGAGAGCGACCGTGGCGTCGCGATCGGCCAAAGCCGACAGCAGCAGGTCCGTCGACTCGTCGATCTCAACCACGCCACCGGCGGCGACCACGCGGTCGAGCGCGCTCAGCGTGTCGCGAACCGATCCGCCGCCGACCGAGACGACATGGTCGATCGCGGCCTCGTCGACGTCGAGCCCGGCGTCGGAGATGACCCAGCGCACGTGGTCGGCCATCTCCTCGGCGCCGAGCAGGCCCAGCTCGAACACCTGACACCGGCTGCGGATGGTCTGCACGACCTTGTGCGGCTCGGTCGTGGCGAGCACCCAGATGACATGGTCGGGCGGCTCTTCGAGCGTCTTCAGCAGGGCGTTCTCCGCACCCCGCGTGAGCATGTGGACCTCGTCGAGGATGTAGACCTTCGCCTTGCCCGGGGTGCCGAGGCTGACCTTGGCCAAGAGGTCGCGCATGTCCTCGACGCCGTTGTTCGACGCGGCGTCGAGCTCGTGGAGGTCGAACGAACGTCCCTCCTCGATGGCCAGGCAGCTCTCGCACTCGCCGCAGGGCTCGGAATCGTCGCCCGGATTCGTGCAGTTCAGCGCCTTTGCGAGCACCCGGGCCGAGGTGGTCTTTCCCGTGCCACGCGGTCCGTGAAACAGGTAGGCGTGGCCCACCTCACCCTTGGCGACGGCATTCTTCAGCGCCGAAACGATGTGCTGCTGACCACGGATCTCGGAGAACTTCTGCGGTCGATATCGGCGATACAACGACTGGTAGGCCATGCCCCCACGACTCTAGGCGCAGAGTAGACGCGACCACGCCCGTTGTTCGATGACGGGCACTGCACGACAGCGCCCGTTCCCGGGAGTGGCGGCCAGGCGATCTGCGGCACACAAGCGGCTCCGCTGAGAGCTGCTGCCTTCCGGCCCTGACTCGGTTCACGGACGCCTGTTGCACAGGACCCGACCGCCACACCCCGGAACGGGCGTTGCCCGAAACACGCTACCCTTCCCGTCCGGAACCCGCACCGCGGGTTCCGCCCGGAGGGTTGCCAGAGCGGCCGAATGGGCACGCTTGGAAAGCGTGTGAGGTGCAAGCCTCCATGGGTTCAAATCCCATACCCTCCGCCACCGAATCCCGGCTTCGGCCGGGATTCGCCGCGTGCCGGAGGCATTCGCCATTGCATTCCTTGTGAGGAATATGTAGGTTGGCCTCGTGATCGACGCCGACGCTGTCCTCGATGCCGTGGGGGAACCGAACCGGCGCCGCCTGGTCGAGCTACTCCATCAGGGCACCGAGATGACGGTGTCCGCCCTCGTCGAGGCCTCGGGCCTGCGCCAACCCCAGGTGTCGAAGCACCTCAAGGTCCTCGCCGGCGCCGCGCTCGTGTCGGTTCGGTCCGATGGCCGCCATCGCCACTACCGCCTCGACGGCGTCGGCCTGGAAGCCGCCCACGAGTGGTTCGCCTCGTTCGAGGACGTGTGGCAGGCCCGCTTCGACGCCCTCGACGTCCTCGTCTCGAACGATCCCGATCCCCATTCTTCCCAGCCCGATACCCGTTCCGATACCCAGCCCGAAACCCCCTAGGAGCACTTCCATGCCAGACCACACCGAAATGCCAAACCACACCGACGTCTCGACCCTCGATGCCCGGCGCGGCTCGACCCGAATCGAACTGAGCGACGACGGTTCGTCGTATCAGTGCGTCCGGGTGTTCGGCGCGCCGCCCGAGCGTGTGTTCCGGGCGTTCACCGACCCCGCCGACCTGCGAGTCTGGTTCCCGTCCGGTGCGCCGGAGGGCTCGGAGATGCCGGTCTGCGAGTCCGACCCGGTCGAGGGTGGCCGCTATCACTACGTGATGGTGGTCCCCGGCTTCGGCCAGATGGCCTGGCACGGCACCTACACGGGGGTCGACCGACCCGACCGCCTCGAAGCCGACGAGTGGTTCGTCATGGGCGAGACGGACCCGACCGGCCCCCCGACCGCGCAGACGTTGACGTTCGAGCCGACCGGTGACGGGTTCACCCTCATGACGATGCAGGTCGACATGCCCGACCCCGAAGATCCCGAGACGTTCATGGAAGAGTCGGCCGCCGGGCTCACCACCTCACTGGCGGCGATGGACGAACTCGTTTCGAACTGACGGTCGGCCACGCCGCCGCCCCACTCGCCGCTACCGTGTCGGCCATGTCTCAGCGGCGACGGCTGGCCTACGCCGCACTCATCGTGATCGGGATCGTCTCCCTCGACCAGGCCACCAAGGAATGGGCGCTCGGACGACTCGGCGACGGCAGCACCATCGACGTGCTGCCGTCGCTCGAGTTCGACCTTGCGTTCAACAGCGGGTTCTCGTTCAGTACCGGCAGCGGCAGCGGCCACCTGGTCGGCCTCCTCGTGGTCGCCCTGTCCGGGTTCATCGCCTGGCAGATCTTCCGCGAAGAACGCGCGGTCCGCAGTTGGCTCTATGCCGCGATCCTGGGCGGCGCGCTCGGCAATCTGCTCGACCGCATCTTCCGAGCCGACGACGGATTGCTGTCGGGCAAAGTCGTGGACTTCATCGACGTCAGTTGGTACGCGGTGTTCAACGTGGCCGACATGTTCGTGGTGGTCGGCTGCGTGCTCTTCATCATCGACGAGATCGTCCGCTCACGCCGAGCGCCGACCCCCGCCGTCAACGACGGCCACGACTGACGGGTCATCAGCGGGAACCAATCCCGCAGGACATACGTTGAGTGGGCGTGGCAAACCTTCACGAAGAGGCAACGCCCACCCGGGTGGCGGTGCGCAGGCACCGTCGAGGCAACCGCTGGATGCACTGGATCAACTTCCCGCTGTTGGTGATCATGATCTACAGCGGCTTGCGGATCTATCGGGCCGAAGAGGTCTACGCCTTCGGCCTCTTCGGTTGGGAATGGTTCGCCTTCTTCCCCGACGGGTTCAACGAGTCGCTCGACCTGGATCGCCGCCTCGCCCGCGGGCTCGCGTTCCACTTCACCTTCGCCTGGCTGTTCACCCTCAACGGGGTCGCCTACGCGATCTACATCTGGCGCACCGGCGAGTGGCGGCAGATCTTCCCCACCCGCCAGCATGTCAAAGGGGTCGTGCGCGACGTCACCCGCACGGTGCTGCACGACCTCCACCTCCGCAAGGAGGCCCCACCCCGGCGAGGTCGCTACAACGAAGCGCAACGACTCACCTACTCACTGGTGCTGGTCCTCGGCGCGTTGGCGATCCTCTCGGGCTTCGCGATCTTCAAGCCCACACAGCTCAGCGCGTTGACCTGGCTGCTCGGCGGCTACACCTCGGCCCGCATCATCCACTTCAGCGTGACCTTCCTGTTCGTCGTCTTCTTCGTGATCCACATCCTCCAGGTGGCCCGGTCGGGCTGGCGCATGTTCACCAGCATGATCACCGGCTACGAACTCCAGGATCGAGCCGCCGAGCCGACGACCTCGACGAGCACGACGAGCACGACGAGCACGACGAGCATCGAGGAGGTGACGTCGGATGCCTGAACAACCGGAGCTCACCGAAGAGGAGTACCGGCGCCGGGCACGACGATCGCTGCTGGTCGGCGGTGTCGCCAGCTTCGCCGGCTACCGGGGCTGGCGCTGGATCCAGGACCAGCCCGAAGCCGACAACATTCCCCAGGTGCTGAGAGACGGCCACGAGCTCAACGAGTCGATCTGGTCGTCGTTGTTCCGTGAGGACCACCAGGCCCGCACGTTCTCGCGGGAGTCGGCCGACATCCTGCGGGTCAACGGGCTGATCGGCATCCGCGACGAGATCGATCTCGACTCGTGGCAGCTCGACGTGTTCGGCCCCGACGGCGAGCAGCTCGCCACCCACACGCTCGACGACATCAAGGCGCTCCCGCGCCACGAGATGACCATCGAACACAAGTGCATCGAGGGTTGGGCCCAGATCACCAACTGGCAGGGTGCCCGCTTCTCGGACTTCATGGCGCTCCATGCCGACCGACTCCCCGACGACATCTCCGACATCTACCTCGAGACGCCCGACGGCGACTACTACGTCACCGTCGACATCGAGACGATGCGCCACGACCAGTCCCTGCTCGTCTACGACAACTTCGACGTGCCGATCAACGACCGCAACGGAGCCCCGCTCCGGCTCGCCACGCCGCTCAAGTACGGCATCAAGCAGATCAAGCGCATCGGGCAGATCCACTTCCGCACCGAGCAGGGGGCCGACTACTGGGGCGAACGCGGCTACGACTACTACGCGGGCCTGTAGCTACACCGAGCGAGTCACACCGGACCCGAACGTTCCAATTCACCGAAGAACCCGTCGACCCGGTTGATCAGACCCGATGACGGGTCGACGGTCACCACGTCGAAGCCCTTGATCAACAGCTCACCGGGGCTCGATGTGATGTACCACTCGTAGCGATGACGGTCGTTGTGGCTGTCGATGTTGCTCGCGAGGCCGAGCTCGGCGTCGGGGTAGGTCGACCGGAACTCGCGGACGTTGGCTTCGAGGGCGTCACATCCCACGTGTTGGTGCAATGGGTCGACCCACCAACAGTCGTCGCCCACGCAGCGATCGAGATGATCACGGATCCGCTCGGGATCCCGTTCGTTCCACATGCGGAGGTAGTGCTCGAGCACGTCGGGGGTGTCGCTCATGGGAGCCTTTCTCGGAGGGTGGTTTCGGTGAAGCGGTCGGCCGGCAGCAGCGTCTCGATGCGCAGCTCGGAGAGCGTGACGTCGAAGGGTTCGCCGATCGTGGCGATCATCGAGATGAAGCGAAGGGTGCCCACCGCCGTTTCGACCTGCATCGGCACGACGAGGTCATTGCCCGTGGGGAACGGCAGCCGGTCGGGAAGGTCGGCGACGCCGGGATAGGTGCGGGCCTCGGCAAGCAGGTCGGCGAGTCGATCGTCGAACGGGCGATCGATGATCTCCCGTTCGAGCCGGTGGAGGAGCACGGTGGCGAACTGCTCCCACTCGAGGATCCTCGAACGAATTCCGTCGGGGTGGAAGCAGGTTCGCATCACGTTGAGTGCCACCTCGATCGGCGGGTCGAGACCGGCCAACGCGCTCAGTCCGAGCGCCGCCGGATTGGCGAGCACGAGATCCCAACCGCGATCGACGACATACGCGGGGATGTGACCGTGGGCGGCGAGGACGATCTCGAGCATGTGGCGAACCTCGTCGAGGGCGGGATCGTCGAGGCCGCGTTCGGTGTACTCGGCCGAGTAGCCGGCCGCCGCGAGCAGCAGGTTCTGGTCGCGCAACGCGAGATCGAGCGTCCGCCCGAGGTGGAGCACCATCTCGCGGCTCGGCTTCGACTTCCCGTTCTCGAGAAAACTGAGGTGACGTTGCGAGACCTCGGCGTCGGCCGCGAGGGCGAGCTGGCTGTAGCGCCGGGCCTCACGCCGACGTCGGAGCTCCTCGCCGAAGACGATCGCCGGTGCGGGTTGGGCCATGGTGCCATCGTAGGAACCGGCGGGTCACCGCGACGATTACCTCACGAGTCATCGCCTCGTCGGCCGGTTCGATGCGACGGTCGACCCATGACCGACCACACAGACACTCTCGACCACGCCCCCACTCTCGACCGCACAGACCCTGTCAGCCACACAGGCGGTGATGCCGTCGCACGGCTTCGTCTCGTGCTCCGGGCCAATGCCACGTTCTCGTTCGTCTGCGGCGCCGTCGCCCTCGTCACCGGGTCGTGGCTCTCCCGCGAACTCGACATCGACCACGTCACCGTCACGCGCCTGCTGGGCGGCGGCCTCATCCTCTTCGCCGTCGCCGTGCTGGTGATCTCACGGCTCGATGCGCCCCTGCTGCGAACCGAGAGCCTCGTGGTGTCCATTGCCGACATCACGTGGGTCCTCGGCTCGGTTGCGATCCTTCTCACCGGATTGCTGAACGAGACCGGCAACATCGTCCTTGCGCTGGTGGGCCTCGTCGTGGCGGACTTCGGTGCCATGCAACTCTTCTATCGGGCGAAGGCAACGGCCGGGTCACGAGAACTGCGCACCGCAACCGTCTGACCGGCGCCGCTACGCTCGCCGCCGTGAGCGATCTCCAGTATCCGACCGACGACGCCCTGATGGGGCTGGCCATCGAGGAGGCGACGCTCGCGATCGCCCACGACGACGTGCCCGTCGGTGCCCTGGTCGTGATTGACGGCCGTGTCGTCGCCCGCCGTCACAACGAACGCGAAGCGACCAACGACCCGACCGCCCACGCCGAACTGCTGGCCGTCCGTGACGCTGCCGCCGCGCTCGGCTCTTGGCGTCTCACCGATGCAACGGTGGTCGTCACCCTCGAGCCGTGCCCGATGTGCGCCGGCGCGCTCCAGCAGGCGCGCGTCGGCCGGGTCGTCTTCGGTGCCGCCGACATGAAGGCCGGCGCCTGCGGCTCGCTCTACAGCCTCGGCAGCGACCCGCGCCTCAACCACGAGTTCGCCACCACCCACGGGGTCAGGGCCGAGGAATGCGCCCGCCTCCTCACCGACTTCTTCGTCACCCGGCGCGGCGGATCCCCGTCGGATTAGCGTCGCGACATGAATCGTGTCGCACTGGTGCTCGTCGCGTTGTCGCTCACCGCAGCGGCCTGCGGGGGCAGCGGTGACGGCAACGCGGACCGCTACGGCCCCGCCGGCACAACCGCCGAGGAGACTGCCAACAGTGACGCCGATTCACCCACCGCCACGACGGCGACGAACAACGGCGAGCTCAGCGGATCCGACGCCGTCCTGATCGACCGCTTCACCCCCATCGAGTTCGCCGACGCCGACGGCACGCTCGAGCCGGTCATCGCCGGCCGCGAACCCTGGTTCGAGTTCTTCCCCGACGGCACGATGACCGGCAACGACGGCTGCAACGACTACACCGCCACCTTCAGCATCTCGGGCCCCTACGAGGGATTCGGCCAGCCCGGCGCCAACAGCGGCCAGATCTTCGCGTCGGGTGGCTTCACCCCGACCACCGACGAGTCGTGCCCCGACGACGTGGTCGCCCGAGCATCCGAGCTCGTTGCCGCCATCGACGGCGCCACCCGCTGGGTGTGGAACCCTCCCACGTTCATCCTGCTCGACCTACGGGCCAACGAACTCATGAACGCAATGGTCACCCCCTGAGCCACGACGTACGCGCCGTGCGTACGCACTCGGGACTCGGCTCGGACGTCGGCACTAACGTTTGGCCATGCCGAGAACCACACGACGAAGCAGCTGCGCGCGAGCGCTCCTGGTCGTCGGCGCGATCACCCTCCTGGCGGCGGGATGCGGCGACGACACGGGCTCGACCGACACCGGTCCGACCGACCCTGGCGAGACCGACCCTGGCCCGACCGACACTGGCGAGACCGACACCGGCACGGACGCTGCCGGCGACAGCGAGCCCGCCGACCGGGGCGCCGAACTCGTCGGCGACTGGACGATCACCACGTTCCAGATGGCCGGCGGCGTCGGCGAGGCCGAGCCGGCCGGGGACGACCCGGTCACGATCAGCTTCGCCGACGACGGCACCTTCACGTTCTCCACCGGCTGCAACACCGGCGACGGTGAATGGGAGGCCTGGGGCGTCTACTACGCACCCACCGATGAAGACGACGCGATTCCCGAAGGCCAGGGAATCGAATTCGACGGCATCTCGCGCACCGAGGCGGATTGCGACGACGAGACAGCAGAACAGGACCTCGCCATCGGGGGCGCGATCCGGGCCGCGACGAGGTTCACCGTCGACGACTCCTCGTTCACGCTCCTGCGCGACGGCAACGTGATGCTGGCGGGTACTGCCGGCTGACCGGCCGGGCGCCGCCTCGGCCGCCGGCCCGCTAACCTCGTTGCCGGAAGGTTGCCAGAGCGGACGAATGGGGCGGCCTCGAAAGCCGTTGTGGCCTTCGGGTCACCATGGGTTCAAATCCCATACCTTCCGCCACGAGAACCCGCCGCCTGTCAGGTCACCTGCAGGCGGCGGTTTCGCGTCCTGCTACTCTCGGGCCCCGCACGGAAGGTCCTGGATTTGGCTGACATCGAGTTTCCCGAACCCGGGGTCGTGCAAGTGGGGGGCGACCGTTTCAGCTTCGATTTCGGACCGCCCCCGGAAGGGTTCGACAGCCCACCGGTGCTCAAGACGCGCACTCTCGTCGAGAAGTTGATCGCGCTGGTCGCCGATCTCGCGCCCGCTCGTATCGTCGAGCTCGGGATCTACCGCGGGGCAGCGTTGCGCTCACCGCCGCGCTGGCCCGGCCGGAGAAGCTCGTGGCGATCGAGCTCAATTCCGGCGAGCAAACGGACCTCACCGACTATCTGTCGCGATCCGGTCTCGAGGAATCCGTCCGGGCCTACTACGGGATCGATCAGAGCGATCCGGGCCTGGCCGACATCCTCGACCGTGAATTCGGCGACAGCCTTCTCGATCTCGTGCTGGACGACGCCTCCCACCTCTACTGGCCGACCCGCGCGAGCTTCGAACTCGTCTTCCCCCGCCTGCGCTTCGGTGGCGTGTACGTCATCGAGGATTGGGCCTCACAGCACGATCTGGGAACGGCGATGATCGACCAGGTCGCGAACCACCTCGACGGCTGGGAGCGCGTCGCCGAACAGCTCGCGATCGCTGTCGAGCCTGCCGATGCCGATCTCGCCAGCGCCATGCGTGATGCGCCGAGCCTCGAGACCGTCCATCGCGCCGTCCGGCTCGCGTCGAAGGTGTTGGTCGCACCCGGGCTTTCAAGGCTCGGCCTCGAACTCGTGCATCTCGCCGCGGAGAGCGACGACATCGTTCGAAGCCTCGAGTTCACGGAAGGCTGGATTCAGATCACGAGAGGGGAAGGCGAGATCAGCGGGCCGACCTGGTTCGCCGACGGCTCGCTCGATCTCCTCGGTTCACTCGCTTCGCTGTCGGACGACGACGCCTGACCGGCCCATCACGTTGGCATGGTCGACGCCGAGCAGGCGGCTGTGCGCGTCCTGCTACCCTCCAGGCCCCGCACGGAAGGTCCCGATCTTGGCTGACATCGAATTTCGCGAACCCGGGGTGGTGCAAGTGGGCAAGGACCGTTTCAGCTTTGCCGTTCCGCCACCACCGGCGAGCGAACTCGACACACCACCGGTCTTCAAGTCGAGGACGCTCATCGAGCAACTGAAGGCCGTCATCGATGATCTCTCCCCCTCTCGCATCGTCGAGTTCGGTATCTATCGGGGTGGCAGCGTGGCCCTCACCGCTGCGCTCACCCAACCCGAGAAACTCGTCGCGATCGAACTCGCGGTAGCCGAGCAGACGGCGCTCACCGACTACTTGGCCCGTTCGGGATTCACCGAGACCGTCAGGCCCTACTACGGAGTCGACCAGAGCCACCCGGACGTCGTCGAGATACTGCGCCACGAGTTCGGTGGTCCTCCCATCGACCTCGTGATCGATGACGCGTCCCACCTCTACGAACCGAGCCGAGCGAGCCTCGAGATGGTGTTCCCCTGGCTCCGACCCGGCGGCGTCTACATCATCGAAGACTGGGCCGCCCAGCACACCTTGGCGATGGCGATCATCGACCGGATCGTGCGCCGCGCCGGCAACTGGGAGGATGCCACCGAACAACTGGCGTCCGCGGTAGCCCCCATCGACACCGAACTCGCGAGCGAACTCCGCCGATCGCCGGACAGGGACTGCATTCTTCGTGCCGCGCGACTGGCGTCGTCGACGACTACCGGCCCTGCGATGTCCAGGCTCGGGCTCGAGCTCGTACATCTCGCTGCGGAGAGCGACGATGTCGTCCGCCGTCTCGAGTTCACCCAGGGCTGGATTCAGATCACGCGAGGGGAAGGCGAGATCAGCGGGCCGACCTGGTTCGCCGACGGCTCGCTCGATCTCCTCGGATCACTCGCACCGCTGGCGGACGACGACACCTGACCGGCCTCGTGGTCGAGCTCGATTGCCATCGGTCAGCCGTCTCCCGAGCCCGAGGAACGGTGCCGTTCGTGCAGGTCGGCCGGCCAGTAGCGGACCGGCCGAAGACCGTCGGCATCGACGAGGTCCGTCACGATGCGGTCGTAGTCGTAGCAGTTCAGCTCGTACTGGTTGCCCCACGGATCGGCGAGATCGAACGCCCAGCACAGGTCGAAGTCGATCAGGTCCTCGGACCCGAGCGGCGTGCCGCTCGGGCCGTTGACCGAGACGACCCATCCGGAACCTCGGTGGATCACTCGCCAAGGCTGTGCTCCGGAAGGGGAAGGTGGGCATGCATCGCCGCGAAGTACCGGGCCGGGTCGCCCTCGTGCGGCAGGGCCAGGAGCTCGTCGCGGGTGCGACGGCTGTTGAACACCCGATGCGCCGTCCAGAAGTCGCACCGCAGCACCCATCCCGGGTCGCCCGGAGCCGACTGGCGGCGCTCGGTGCCGTTGTCCACCGCGATCGCTGGCAGCCCGGCCCTCGCGATGTCCTTTTGGAGTCCGGCCATCGCCGCGTCGATCTGCGAGTCGAGCTCGGGGGTGTTGCGGTCGGCCGGCACACCGAGCGCGCCGAGGATGTCGCCCTCGTGGGTGAAGAGATCGGCGAGCAGCAGCCCGGCCCCCTGCAACACCGGCGCCAGCCGCTCGTCGTCGTGGGCCCACCAGGCTGCGAGTTCGTCGACCGGTCGGCGCGAGTGCTCGTCGACCAGACGGCGGAGCCACGGGTTGGGGTCGCCGCCGCCCAGCACCTCGTCGGGGATCTCTCCGTCCATGATCGCCATCGGCATCGAGACGAGATGGGCGAGCAACCCGTGCACGGTCCAGTCGGGACACGCCGGCACCGACATCACCAGCTGGTCGTCGCCCAGCGGCGTCACGGTGGCGAGAACCCGGTTGCGCACCGAGAAGTACATCGAGGCCAAGGGCGCCTGGGTCATGGCTGGACCCTAGTTCTTGCACAGCGTTCTAGACAGGGCGCCGCGGGCCTGGCAGAGTCGCGCGATGGACCATGAGCCAACCTTCGCCGTCATCGGTGCCGGGATGTCCGGCATCGCCTCCGGAGTGAAGCTCCAGGAGCGAGGCTACGACTTCACGATCTTCGAGAAGGCCGCCACCGTGGGCGGCACCTGGCGCGAGAACACCTACCCCGGCATCGCCTGCGACGTGCCGAGCCACATCTACAGCTATTCGTTCGACCTCAATCCCGAGTGGAGCTATCTCTGCTCGCCCGGCGCGGAGATCCAGGAGTACTTCGAACGCATCACCGACAAGTACGACCTGCGGCCCCAGATCCGATTCGAGGATCCGGTGGTGAGCTGCATCTGGTCCGAGGACGACCGTCGGTGGACCGTCACCGGCGCGTCGGGCCATTCCGTGGTGGTCGACTTCGTCATCGCCGCCACCGGCATCCTCCATCACCCGAGCATCCCGACCATCGAGGGTCTCGACACGTTCGCCGGGCCTCTCTTCCACAGCGCCCGTTGGGACCACGAGGTGGAGCTCGACGGCAAACGCATCGGGCTCGTCGGCACCGGCTCGACCGGCGTGCAGATCACCGGCGCACTCGCCGACGTCGCCGCCGAGCTCAAGGTCTTCATGCGCACCGCGCAGTGGGTGAGCCCGGTCGACCAGGTTGCCTACACCGAGGAGGAGAAGCAGGCGTGGCGCACCGACGCCGACCTGCTGCGCGAGATGCACGAGTCGATGCAGCAGGCGTTCAACGACGGCTTCGCCACGAGCGTGCTCGACGGGAAGTCCGACCTGGTCTCCGCCATCGCGCAGCGCTGTACCGAGTACCTCGACACCCAGATCGCCGATCCCGAGCTGCGAGAGTTGCTGCGGCCGGACTACACCCCGGCGTGCAAGCGACTGGTGATCTCGCACAACTTCTACGACGCCGTACAGAAGCCGTCGGTCACCGTGGTTCCCGGCCAGATCCGGTGCATCGACGAGACCGGCATCGTCGACGCCGAAGGTGTCCACCATGATCTGGACATCATCGTCATGGCGACCGGGTTCCAGGTCGATCGGTTCCTGCGCCCGATGACCGTGGTCGGCCGCGACGGCGTGCTGCTCGACGATGCGTGGAGCGACCGCCCCAGCGCCTACCTGTCGGTGACCGTGCCCGGCTTCCCCAACCTGTTCATGCTCAACGGACCCAACAGCCCCGTCGGCAATTTCTCACTCATCCAGACCGCGGAGCTCCAGCTCGACTACACCCTCGGGCTCGTCGACATGGTGGCCGCCGAGCAGCTCGCCGTCGTCGCCCCGACCGCCGAGGCAGCCGAGGCGTTCGAGGAAGAACGGGTCGAGGCGGCGAAGAAGACGGTGTGGGCAACGGGCTGTCGCAGCTGGTACCTCGACGACCGAGGCATCCCGTTCGCGTGGCCGTTTCCGTTCGACCGCTTCCGCACCGAGATGGCCGAAGCCCGGCTCAGCGACTACGAGCGGGTGTAGTGCGCAGGATCGAGCACACCGCCTTCGTGCGCCGCAGCTACGCCGACGTGTGCTGGTTGCTCGACCGTCACAGTGACGAGATCCTCGAACTGGTCGGAACCGCGGCGTCCGAACGATCCGCCGCGATCGTCGAGGCGGCCGACGACACCGTTCCCGGGTTCGACGAGGGACACGAGCCCGAACTCGCGGCCAGCCCGTTCGTCCGCGACGACAACCACGCACGCCTCGACTTCACCTGGGAGGGCAACGCCACCAAACGGCTGCTCGTGAGCGTGGACATCCATCTGGACATCCGACCCCTGGTCCTCCGTGGTCCCGCGGCCACCACCGAGGTGACCCTGCGAGCCGACTATCAGCCACCCGTGCAGCATCGGCGATCGCCGGAGACGGCCCTGTTCGGGCGTCGTGTCGTGCGGGCGGCTCTCCACGAACTCCTCGAGGCGTTCGTGCGCCGGCTCGAGGACTTCGAAGAGAGCCCGTTCGGGAGGACGACGACGTCCCCCTGACCTACGGTGACGCCATCATGAGCAAGAACCACACCGCGTCCGACACGAGCAACGACCGGCACGAGATCACCCGCCGATCCTTCGTCGTCGGCGGGGCGGTCGTCGGTGGTGCGATGGTCGGCGCGACGGCCGGGGTCGTCTCGCTCGGGTCGGTCGAACCGGTGGCCGCTCGTACTCAGCCACCCATCGTCGACTATCCGTTCACCCTCGGCATCGCGTCGGGAGATCCCCTGGCCAATGGCGTGGTCATCTGGACCCGGCTCGCACCCGACCCCCTCGACGGCGGCGGGATGGCCGACGAGACCTACCGCGTCGAATGGGAGGTTGCCGACGACCCCGCCATGGCCAAGGTGGTCCGCAGGGGCCGGGCCCGCGCGCAGGCCGAACACGGCCACTCGGTGCACGTCGACGTGCGCGGCCTGCGACCCGACCGGGACTACTGGTATCGCTTCCGCGTCGGCGATCACGTCTCACCGACCGGCCGCACCCGAACGACCCCTCGATCCAATGCCCGACCCGAATCGCTGGTGTTCGGCCTGGTCTCGTGTCAGCGCTACAACGCCGGCTACTACACCGCCTACGACGACCTGGTGGCGTCGGCCCCCGACCTGGTCGTGCACGTGGGTGACTACATCTACGAGTCACCGGGAGGTGGTGTCCGCAGCGACCCGCTGCCCGAGTCGATCACCCTCGACGAGTATCGCAACCGCTACGCGCTCTACAAGAGCGATGCATCGCTCATGGCTGCGCACGAGGTGGCGCCCTGGCTCTTCACGTGGGACGACCACGAGGTGGAGAACAACCACGCCGGTCTCGTGCCCGAGATCGGCAGCGCAACACCCGATCCGGCGGCGTTCGCGGCCCGCCGCACCGCGGCCTACAAGGCGTACTGGGAGCACATGCCCTTCCGCGCCCGGGCACCCCGGGGCGTGGACTTCAGGATCCACCGGCACATGCCGTGGGGTCGCCTCGCCGACTTCTTCGTGCTCGACACCCGCCAGTACCGGGCCGACCAGTGCGGCGAGGTGGGTCCCCCATGCGAGCCCGTCGCCGACGAATCGCGCGAGATGCTCGGGGCCCGGCAACAGCGCTGGCTCGACCGGGGCATCGCCCGCTCGCGAGCGGACTGGTCGGTGCTCGCCCAGCAGGTCGTCTTCTCCAGGATGGACCTGTTCCCCGGTGCGCCCGAGTTCTACAACCTCGATCAGTGGGATGGCTACGCACACGCCCGCGAGCAGGTGCTCGAGACCATGCGCACCCGGCGCCCCAACGACAACATCGTGCTCACCGGCGACATCCACGCGAGCGGTGTGAGCAACGTGATGACCGACTACCGCGATCCCGGGTCGGCACCGATGGGAGCCGAATTCGTGGGCACGTCCGTCTCGTCATCCGGGAACGACCTGCTCGGCGCGGTGCTCCCTGCCGTGCTCGCCGAGAACCCGCACATCAAGTGGGCCGACAACGCCAAGCGGGGGTGGGTCAAACACACCGTCACCCGTGACGCGTGGCGGGCCGACTTCCGTCATGTCGACGATGTCCGGGTCGAAGGTTCGCCGGTCGAGACGGCAACGTCGTGGGTGGTTCCCCGCGGCGAGGGTGCCCAGACGGCCTGACCTCGGCGAGGCGCCGCCACCGACGGACTGCGGGCACCTACGGTGTCGCCGTGTCGAACTCCCCCGAACTCGTCATCTTCGACTGCGACGGCGTGCTCGTCGACAGCGAGGCCATCGTCATCGAGATCGAAGCCACCCTGTTGACCGAGGCCGGGTTCCCGATGACGGTCGACGAGGTCGCGGAACGATGCGTGGGCCTGAGCTACCCCGACATGATGGCCCTGCTCGAGGAGCAGTTCGGCCGACCCGTGCCCGAGGAACTCAACCAGCGCATCCAGCGTGAGGCACTGGCGGCGTTTCCCGAGCAGCTCCAGCCGGTGGCCGGCATGCCCGAGCTGCTCCGCGACCTCACCCTTCCTCGGTGCGTGGCATCCAGCAGCAACATCGACCGCATACTGCTGTCGCTCGATCTGACCGACCTGGCGCAGCACTTCACCGCCGATCGCATCTTCTCCACCCAGATGGTCGACCGGGGCAAGCCCGCCCCCGACCTCTTCCTCTTCGCGGCCGAGCGCCTCGGTGTGGCCCCCGAGCGGTGCCTGGTGATCGAGGACAGCCCCCACGGCATCACCGCCGCGCTCGCGGCCGGCATGGACGTGGTGGGCTTCGTCGGCGGCCGCCATTGCCGGCCTGCGCTGCGCACCCGCCTGGAGGCAGCCGGCGCGCCCCGCGTCGTCGCCGACGCCCACGCCCTCATCTGAGCTCGGCCGACCGTTCCGTGAGCCGGGCGAGTTCGTCGCTCTCCTCGGTCTCGAGCTCGTCGTCGAGGCGCGCTGCTTCGTCGGCCACATCGTCGAACGAGAAGTCATCGGCGTAGGGGCTGTTGCGCAGCAGCTCCGCCCACACCGTCACGACCGTGGCCAGACGGAGATCGGCGTCGGTGTCTCGCCAGTCGTCCGCGAGATCGTCGACCTCGATGTCGTCGTCGATCTCCACGGCGTCGCCGCCCCCGGCCGGGAACCAGCGCAGCGTGATCTCGCCGATGTCGTCGCTGCGGTCCACACCGGCGCGCAGGTCGACCTCGTAGATCGCGGTGACCGTGTGGCCCGAGTTCAGTTCGCCGGCGTCGACGTCGTCGTTGCGGAAGTCGTCGTCGAGCACACCACGGTTCTCGAAGCCGATGAGTCGGTACTCGTCGACCACGTCGGCGTCGAAGATCACCTGGATCCTGGCGTCGCGGGCGATCGGCGTGAGTGTGTCGACCAGCTCGTTCTCGAAGAGCTCCTCGGCCTCGTCGCGGTCGTCGACATAGGCGTAGAAGCCGTTGCCCTGATCCGCCAGCTGCTCCATGAGCGTGTCGTTGAAGTTGCCCATACCGAACCCGACGGTCACGAGTTGGATGCCGCCGATCGCGCGATCGGTGATCTCCCGGGTCAGCCCGTCGGGATCGGTGAGACCCACGTTGGCCACGCCGTCCGACGCCAGGATCACCCGATTGATCCCGCCCTCGACGAAGGCTTCCTCGGCCAGTCGGTAGCCGGTGAGCAGGCCCGCTTCCATGTTCGTCGAGCCACCCGGGCGCAGGTCGTCGATGGCGTCGAAGATCTCGTCGTCGTTGCGCACCGCGGTGGGCTCGAGCACGACCGTGGAGTCGTCGCCGTAGATGACGATGGCGACGGTGTCGTCGTCTCGGAGTTCGTCGACGAGCTCCTCGAGCGACTCCTTGACCAGGCCCAGGCGGTCGTCGCGATCCATCGAACCCGAGGTGTCGACCACGAAGGTGAGCGCTGCATCCGCCCGGTCGTCGTCATCGACGACCTCGGCCTGCACGCCGATCCTCACCAGGAGGTTGTCGTCGTCGAAGGGCGACGGCGCGCCGTCGACGTGCAGCGAGAGGCCTTCGCTCGGTGGGTCGTAGCCGTAGTCGAAGGCGTTGACGAACTCCTCGACCCGCACCGAAGCCGGGTCGGGCAGCACGCCTTCGTCCAGCCACCGACGAGTGACGGTGTACGCACCGGTGTCCACGTCGAGCGCGAACGTGGACCGGTCGTCCTCGTCGGCTTCGACGAACGGACGTATGCCGTAGTCCTCGAACTCGTTGCCCTCGAGGCGGTCCCCGTCGGGTGCAGTCGGGGACGGCTCCTCGGCGAAGAACCCGTCCTCGTCGGACGCATCGGACTCGGTGTCGCCGTCACTGTCACTGTCGCCGTCACTGTCACTGTCGCTGTCGCCGTCATCACTGTCGCCGTCACCGTCCACGAAGTCTCGGTCGGCATCATCCGTCGAGGCCGACTCACCCGAGTCGGCCTCGTCGCCGTCGTCGCCGCAGGCGGCGGCGAACAGTGCGACGACCACCAGCAGGCCGAGTACGACGCGACCACGCCGAGAGTGGGGCGAGCGGCGGGATCGCGGTCGGCGTCCGGGTGCGGTGAGTACGGCGGCGGTGTCATGCATGGACCTCCGACGATCCGGATCGCGCTCCAGATCCCGGTGTCATCGAATCGCAACCGACCCGACATCTCCGCGTGCGACAGTCACTCTCTGCGGTGTACTCGAAGCTTGCTCCGGTTGGTGGCCCGAGGCGAGCACGGCCGACGGCGGCGCACCGGATTCCGATGCGGCTGCCCGTGTCACGCACGCGAGCACGGATGGCCCGGCTGGGACCGCCACCTCGGTGGTTGACGTCGCACCCGCGACCTAGTGCCGGCCGGGTTTGTCGGGGTCGAGTTCGCGCATCACACCTTCCTGCGCCACTGACGCGAGATGGGTGCCGTCGCGATCGAAGATCGCCCCGCGGGCGAATCCTCGGGCGCCGAACGCGCTCGGGCTGTCCTGGTGGTAGAGCAACCAGTCGTCGAGGCGAACCGGACGATGGAACCACAGCGCGTGGTCGAGGCTGGCCAACATCACGCCGGGCGACTCCCGGCGCCGATGCGGTCGATACATGTTGTCGACGAAGGCGATGTCGGACGCGTAGGTGATGAGCTGGGCATGGATGTCGGGGTCGTCGGGCACATCGCCGTTGGCCCGGATCCAGACCGGATTCGGCTCGGTACTGGCCTCGTTGGAGAACATGCTCGGTGACAGGGCCGACCGGGTGTCGATGGCCCGCTCCCGCAGCATCCACTGACGTAGCTCTTCGGGAATCCTGCCCTCGAGCTCCTCTGCCCGGTCGGCCCAGGTGGGCAGGCCATCGGGCTCGGGCACGTCGGGCATCGGGTCCTGATGCTCGTAGCCGTCCTCGTGGCCGTGGAACGAGATCGAGGTGTTGAAGATCGCCTTGCCGTTCTGGAGCGCCACGACTCGGCGGGTCGTGAACGACCGACCGTCGCGAATGCGGTCGACGGTGTAGGTCACCGGGGTCTTCGGGTCACCGCCGCGCAGGAAGTACCCGTGCAGACTGTGCACTCGGTGCTCGTCAACGGTGCGCTGCGCCGCACAGAGCGCCTGCGCCGCCACCTGACCCCCGAAGAGCCGGAACCAGTCGCTGGTCTCGTTCTGTCCCCGGAAGATGTCGGCATCGATCCGCTCGAGATCGAGGATGTCGAGAAGATGATCGAGTGCCCTGCCCATGGCGAAACACGGTACCGGCGAGCGGCGGCACCACGTAGCTTGCACGGATGCCCGATCCGACGACCATCCTGCTCTTCTCGGGTGCCGCACTCCTGCTACTGCTCGTCCCCGGGCCGGCCGTGCTCTACATCGTCGCCCGCAGTGCCAGTCAGGGACGGCGCGCCGGTCTCGTCTCGGTGGCCGGCATCCACGTCGGCACCCTCGTCCACATCGCCGCCGCGGTGCTCGGTCTCTCGGCGGTTCTCGTCGCCTCGTCAGGTGCCTTCACGGCGGTGAAACTGGCCGGTGCCGCGTATCTGGTCTTCCTCGGCATCCGCGCGCTTCAAGCCCGCAGCGCGCTCGGTGACACGGCGGTCGTGGCCCCCCGATCGTCACGCCGCATCTTCGCCGACGGCGTGGTGCTGAACATCCTGAACCCCAAGACCGCGGTGTTCTTCCTGGCCTTCGTGCCCCAGTTCGTCGATATCGACGCCGGCCGCACGACCACCCAGTTGATGACCCTCGGGGCGGTCTTCGTCGCCCTCGGCCTCGTCACCGACGGCGTCTACGCACTCGCCGGTGGCTGGCTCGGATCTCGGATGCGCCGATCCCCCCGTCTCGCCCGCCGTAGCGAGACCACGGCCGGCGCGGTCTACCTCGGGCTCGGGCTCGCCACCGCGTTGTCGGGTCGATCGGCCTGACCGTGCATCCTCGGCGTCCACGACCCGTAGCGTGATGCGGTGATTCTCGACGAACTCGAAGAGGTCCTCCGGGCGCGGCGCACCGCCAGTCCGGACGAGTCCTACACCGCCCAGCTGCTCGTCGACCCGGAGCTCGCCCAGCGCAAGATCATGGAAGAGGCGTTCGAGGTCTGTCTCGAGCTCGGTCGACCGACCAACGACCCCGCCCTCACGGCGCAGGAAGCCGCCGACCTGCTCTACCACCTGATGGTCGGGCTGGTCGCCGTCGACGTGCCGCTGCGCGACGTGTTCGCGGTGCTCGAAGGTCGCCGCTCATGAGCGCCCGCGTTGCCGTCCCGTCCAAGGGCCGTCTGCGCGATCGGGTCTTCGACCTCCTGCGCCATGCGGGCTACAACCTCCGCCAGCTCGGTACGGAGAACGCGGCGCTCGTCGTCGAGGACATCGAGTTCATCGAGATGCGCCCCCGCGACGCGGCCGCCTGGCTCCGGGCCGGACGCCTCGATGCCGCGTTCATCTCCACCGACACTGCGCTGGAGAACGAGATCGAGTCCTGGCCCGCGATCGACCTCGGTTTCTCGAGGTCCGATCTCGTCCTGGCCTGTCGCACCGACGCGCCCTACGTCTCGGCGGCCGACCTCGCGGGCAAGACCGTGGCGACGCACCTGCCGAACTGGACTCGTCGCTGGTTCGAGTCCAAGAACATCACCATCGATGTGGTGGCGATGGGCGGGTCCCTCGAGGGCATCTGTGCACGCGGGCTGGCCGACGCCATCGTCGATCTCCGCGAAACGGGCAACAGCCTCCGCCGAAACTCGCTGCACGCCATCGAGGTCGCCGCCTCGTGCCAGGCCGTGTTCGCGCATCCACCCACGAGCGAGTCCCCCGAGGTCGCCGGGCTTCTGTTGCGCATGGACGCCGCCCGCACCGCCACCAGCCGGCAATACCTGATGATGCACATCGCGCCCGACCGCATCGATCAACTGCGCACGATCTTCCCCGGCCTGGCCGCACCCACGCTGCTCCCGCTCTCGGGTCGAGACGACCTCGTCGCCGTCCACCTCGTGGTGCGACGCGAGGATCTGTGGGCGCGCCTCACCGACCTGCGCGGGATCGGGGCCACCGGCATCGTCGCGCTCCCCACCGACGCCATCCTGGAGTGATCCCGGAGGCCCGGGGCTACTCGTCGGCTTGGACCTCGACCGAGCGCCAGGCCCGCAGAATCGCATCGACCGCATCGTCGACATCGACGGTCGTCGCCATGGTGTCGGAGCAGCTGATGCGCATGGCCTGTCGGCCCTTCCAGACCGTGCCCCCGACCCAGGCGCGACGCCCGTCCTGTACCGCCGCGATCGTGGCGAGCGTGGTGGCGTCGTCGCGAAACGCCACCAGCACCTGATTGAGGACCGGCTCGGCCAGCAACTGCACACCCTCGGCCCGGAGCGCGTCGGCCATGCGGGCCGCGAGCTCGCAGGTGTGATCGATCATCTCGGCCACACCACGACGGCCCTTCGTGGCGAGAACCGCCCAGGTGTCGACGGCCCGAGCCCGTTGCGACATTTGAAGCCCGAGGTGCATGGACGCTCGTGCGGCGTCCGCGGGCAGGTAGGCCGCGTTCATCGCCATCGACCGGCGCAGGTCCTCACCCCGGGCGCACACCGCGAGCGCCGAGTCGTAGGGCACGTTGAGCCACTTGTGCGCGTCGACCGCCCACGAGTCGGCCCGTTCGGCGCCGGCGACGAGGCGACGACGAGTGGGCGACGCGGCGGCCCACAGACCGAACGCCCCGTCGATGTGGAGCCAACCGCCGGCCGCGCTCGTGGCGTCGGCCGCGGCGGGGAACGGATCGCTGTGGCCGGTGTTGACGTTGCCCGCCTGAAGCAGCACGAGGGCCCGGGGGCCCAGCGGCGGCAGGGCGTCGGCCCGAACCCGCCCCTCGTCGTCGGTCGGCACGAAGGTCACCGATCCGGTGCCGAGTCCGGCCACCCGCAGTGCCTTGAGGACGGCGATGTGGATCTCCTCCGAGGCCACGATCTGGAGCGGCGGCGCGCCCACGAGACCTCGCTCGGCGACGTCCCATCCATCCCGCATGAGGAGCGCGTCGCGGGCGGCGACGACGCAGGTGAGGTTGGCCACGGCCGCTCCCGCGCAGAACCCGCCGGTCGCCGCCGCCGGCAGCCCCAGGATCTCGACGATCCATCGCGACGCGATCTCGTCGAGCCGGGCCGCGACGGGCGACATCACCGGAAGAGCCGCGTTCTGGTCCCACACCGACGCGAGGACATTCGCCGCGAGGGCCTCGGGTTCGCTTCCCCCGTTGACGAAACCGAAGTACCGCCCGCCGTTGGTGCGCACCGTGGCGGGGGAACCGAGTCGGTCGAGCTGTGCCAGCACGTCCATCGCATCGCTCCCATCGTCGGACAATCGGTCGGTCAAACCGTCCAGGGCCGCCTCGCTCTCGGCCGAGGGGAACACCGGCGCCTCCGCGTCGCGGTCCAGGTAGGCCCCGGCTCGGCGGGCCGCCTCGGCCAGGAGTCGCTGTTTCTCGGCTCGGCGGGTTGCGTCCATCCCGCGAGCCTCCCAGACCCGACACCGCCGTAGGGACACTTTCGGGCGTCACCCCTCAATTCCACCCGGTTTCTACCGAATCCAGCACCGATGGAGCAAGATTCCACACTCGCCGTCGGCGACCGTTCGGCGACGAGCCGACGCACGCTGCTGAAGTCCGGCGCCGCCGCGTCGGCGGCGATCTGGGCCGCGCCCTCGATCCTGTCGCTCGACGCCGTCGCCGCTGCCGCCGGAAGTTGCCTCGTCCCCACGCGCCAGGTCGACTTCTCCCGCTTCGCGAACAGCCGACTGCCGTCGAGCTTCCTCTCCGACCACGGCTCCGTCTCGATCACCTTTGCGATCAGCGACCCCTGGGGTCGCCAGGACCCGAGCTATCGGGGCTTCGTGTTCAACGGCGGGCTCAACGGACGAGACAATCCCGTCGTCACCGGCATGAACAACGCCCGCAACGGCAACTACGTCGACCTCGTCTTCACGTTCAGCGTGCCGGTCTGTCCGACCTTCTGGCTCATCGACGTCGACCGAGCGTCCTCCAGCTGGGAAGACACCGTTCGGGTGATCGGCTCGAACGGCGCCGGCACCATCAATCCGTCGGCAATGAACGTCGGCGGTGCCCAGACGGTGGTGTCGGCCAACACCGTGCGCGGCAACACGTCGACGAGCGGATCCAACGGCAACGTCGAGGTCGTCTTCGATCAGGCGATCACCCGCCTGGAGATCCGTCACCAGGACAACTCCAACTGGACCGCGTTCCAATGGATCGCCGTCCACGACTTCCTCTGGTGCTGAGTCAGCGGGTGATGCCGCCGCTCACGAGCGCAGCGAGCAGCTCGACATCAGAACCCGAGGCCTGAAGTTCTTTCTGGCCGTCGGCGATCCAGCTCGCGGTGGGCGCGGCGTCGGCCATACCGGCCATGCCGACCACGAACCCCACGACGTAGACAGCCGCATTGCCGCTGAGGACGAAACCGAGGAAGCCGAGCAGGGCGGCCGGCTCGGCGAAGGCGATGCGCAGGAAGAACGCCCGTTGTGCGGTCGCTCGCACCGCCGGCATCGTCGTGCCCGTGATCGCGGGCACGAACCGGATCGCGGCGACCTGGGCGAAGACGCCGAGCCCGGCCACCACCATGGCCACCACCCGGCCGTCGGCCCCACCCCCGGGCAGCGCCCGGTCGATCGCGAACACGGCAACACCGATCAGCAGCATCGATGCCACGAACGTGATCCACACCAGCCGCATGATCGTCAGCCCGTTCGTGCCGCCGGCCGCCATCCGCATCCCGCGCGTGGGAACGAGGGCCGCCGGTACTCGCTTGAGCGCGTCACCCCACCCGGGGTCGCTGTTCGGCCGCTGCATTCGGCCCACGCTATCGGTGAGGTCAGCCGCGCTTGGCGAACAACCAGTCGAGTACCGCCGTGGAATACGCGGGGGTGAAGAACGGGATGTGCGACCCACCGGCGATGGTCCAGAGCTCGACCGATGTGCCGTCGGCGCAACCGTCCTCGCGGTACTGCACGGCCGTCTCGGCCCCCTCGATGTTCTGGTCGAGGTCGAGATCGTCGCGGGTACCGGTCACCGAGGCGTCACAGCCCAGGAACTCGGAGTGACGTTCGAACATGTCGATTGCACCCGGCGAGAACGCGGTGCTCTCGTAGGAGATCGTGGCATCGGCGTCGCCGTGGACCTGGAGCACGCTGATCGGATCGGTCTGCGGTGCGCAGTCTGCGGGATCGTTGAAGCTCGACCCGGCCAGCGACACGATCGCGGTGATCTGTTCGCTCGCCGCGCAGGCCATCGTGTAGCTCATGAAGCCGCCGTTGGAGTGACCCCACAGATAAACCTGCTCGTCGTCGACGTTGAACGTCGCCTTGGCCTCGTCGATGAGGGCAGTGATGTAGGCGACATCGTCCTGGGCGGTGCCGCAACACGACGCGCCCGAATACCAGAACCGTTGACCGCTCGGCAGGGTCGTACCGTTGGGATGCACGAGGATGAAGTCGCGCTCGTCGACCTGCCCGGTCACGCCCATGTACGCCGACTGGATCGGTCCGTTGGCCCCGAATCCGTGCAGCACGACCACCAGCGGATACTCCTTCGCCGGGTCGTAGTCCGCGGGCAGGACGTACTCCGACGGCCGGGCCGGGTCGATACCGGCCGGGTCGAGCACCTCGGGCAGCGGGCACTGCGAGACCGAACAGAAGTCGCCGTCGACGACCCGGTTCACGATGGGCGGCGCGGTACGGCACGGCTGGCCGCGCAACGAGTTGCACGCGGGCAGCGGCGTGGGTGCCGCGAGACCCTTGATGACCGGCAGCGCGATCGACGACTGATGGCCGACGCCGGTACCGATGACATGGGTCGCCTCGGCCCCCGGACCGTCGAGCTCGAACTCCCAACGGGCGGTGTCGCCGCCCGGGGTGTTCACCGTGAGCCGGATCGACGACCCGGCCCGGAACGCATGAGCGAAGGCGGGGATCTGGATGCGGCCGAGCGACCACACCCCCGGCTCGAGGAGCGTGTAGTTCTCTTCGCGGCCGTACTGGACCGGCTGGAGTTCGGTCGACGAGGCGTCGAGGCGGCGGTAGGCCCATTCGAGCTGCCCCGTCTGCACCCGGACCTCCTGGCCGTCGGGCCGGATCTCGCTCAGCAACACCTCGAGTTCGGCGTTGTCGGCATCCGACCGGATCCAGAGGTCGACGCTGCCGGTGCCGGCCATCACGACATCCGAGGTGAGGGGCGCCGTCTGGAAGCGGGCGTTCTCGCCCTCGGCCTGCGGTGTCCACTCCACCGTGGGGTTGGACCAGATGTCGCCACCCACCCACCAGTGGGTCTGGCTCACGTCGGGGTTCGGGCGCATCGCCACGCCGGTGCCTTCGGCGTCGACGCCCTTGTCGACCAGCTGACCGTCGGCCAGGAACTGGTAGCGCTGGACATCGGTGCCGGTCGGCGGCCACTGGGTGGTCGAGTGCTCCCACGCGGCCACCGGCAGGTACGGGTCACCACCGGCGCCGCTCTCCATCAGGATGCGGATCGGATCCTCGGACTCCCATCGGGCCAGCGCGTCGGCGTGGGTGGCAACGTCGGTCCAGCGACTCGGTGGGAGGGCAACGGTGCCCCCGAAGATCCCCTGGGTGAACAGCGGCGTGAGGAGCCCGATCGCCGGGTCGTTGGCGGGCACCTCCTTGGCCACGTAGAGATCGAGGAAGGCCGCCCACTCGGCCAGGACCTGCGGCGCAAAGCCGTCGGCGTGAAGGCCGTTGAAGATCGTCTGGCGGACCGATTCGGCGCTGTCGAACTCACCGAGGAGGTCGCCGAAACTCGGACCCGTCTGCTCGTCTTGGAACGCCGAGCTGAGGAAGACGGCGGCCTCGATGTCGCCGACGAAGTTGCGCATGTCGAGCGGGCCGGCGATCTCGTCGGTGTAGAAGGGCTGGGAACGAGCCTTTGCGGTGGCGTCGACGTTCTGGCCCCGGAGCTGCTGGTTCTCGTCGCACTCCGTGTCGCCGTCGTCGACCAGTTGACGGACCCACCCGGTGCCGTAGGGCTCGGCGTTCCTGAGCACCTGGTCGGCCCAGGAGGTGGCGAAGCCGGTGTTGAGCAGTCCGCCTGGGGCGAGGATGCCGGTGGCGGTGTCGCCGTAGACGCTCAGCGGGGTGATGGCGTTGAGGCTGGGCGGGTTGGTCTGGGCGACGAAGAGCTGGGAGATGCCCGGATACGAGAGGCCGACCATGCCGACCTCGTTGTCCTTCACCCACGGCTGGGCGGCAACCGCCTCGACCACGTCATAGCCGTCGAGCACCTGCATGGTGTCGAAGTAGTCGTAGGCCCCGCCGGAGCAGCCGGTGCCCCGGACGTTCACGCCCACCGTCGCGTAGCCGAACAGGCCGGCCAGGAGCGACCCGGGCTGGGCGGGTGCCTTGCACAGGGTGGGCAGGGCCCCGCACAACGGTGTGGGATCGAGTCCGCCGGCGAGACCGCCGAGGCCGCTGAGCGGGTCGGAGGGGTTGTAGCCGCTGTACTCGATCACGGTCGGGTACGGACCGTCCTCGATCGGGCCGGGCAGGACGACATAGGCCGACAGCGTGGTGCCGTCCCGCGTCTCGATGTAGGTGAAGCCTTCCTCGATCTGCTGATCGTCGTAGAACGACTGTGCGGGAGTGGAGTCGTCGGGGTCGCCGACGCCGACGACCCACTCGATCGCGTTGCCGCTGGCCGCCAGGTAGAGACCCGGATCGAGCTCGCGGAAGATGATGCTGCCCTGTGCGTCGATCAGCCCGCTGCCCGCCGACGCGATGCCGAAACCACCGCCGTCGGTCTCGAACCACTTTCCGAGGTTGACCACACCGCCGGGCGCGGCGTCGGTCACCGAGATCTGGGCGAGACCACCGACCGCCTCGAACGTCGGCGGCTTCAGCCACGGATTGACCGTCGCGCTCACCGCGCTCGACGCAGCATCGCTTTCTGGAGCCTCCGCCTCTGTGCCCTCCGCGGCGCTCCCCACCGTGGGAAGACCGGCGACCAGGGTCGCCACCGCAAACAAACCGACCATCCAACGTCCACGCATGCCATACCACTATCAGTGACCACTGGACCGAGTCCATTGGCTCGGGCCGGAACGTAGGCTCGCATGATGTCTGCGCCGAGTCCGTTCCAGATCATGCACTCGATGTCGGCCGACCGATCGGGTCTCGATGGAAAGTCCATCAACCGTGAGACGCGCCGCCGCGTCTTCGGCTTCGCTCGCCCCTACCGGGCCCACATCACGATGTTCTTGGCGACCATCGTCGTGGCGACGTTCCTCGGGCTGCTTCCGCCGCTGCTCATCCGGGCAGTGTTCGACGTGGCGATCGTCGACGACAACGGCGGCTACCTCAACGCCCTCTTCATCATCATGGTCGTCGCCGCGGTGGGCGAGGCGGCGCTGTCGCTCGTCGAACGTTGGCTGAGCTCACGCATCGGCGAGGGCCTCATCTACGACCTGCGGGTGCGGCTGTTCGACCACGTGCAGCGGATGCCGCTCTCGTTCTTCACCCGCACCCAGACCGGCACCCTCATCAGCCGGCTCAACAACGACGTCATCGGGGCCCAGCGGGCCTTCACCGGCACCCTCGGCACCGTCGTGGGCAACGTCATCACCCTCGGCGGCACCCTCATCGCCATGCTGCTGCTCGAGTGGCGGCTCACCCTGATCGCCATCGTGATCCTGCCCGTGTTCGTGCTGCCCGCTCGCCGGGTGGGCGCCGGTCTCCAGGACATCACCCGCGAGGGCATGAACGTCAATGCCTCGATGAACAACACCATGACCGAGCGGTTCAACGTGTCGGGCGCGCTCCTGGTGAAGCTCTTCGGTCGCCATCAGGCCGAGGCCGACGACTTCGGGGCCCGCGCCGGCCGGGTGCGCGACATCGGCGTGCGCAGCGCCATGTACAGCCGGGTGTTCGTGGTCGCCCTCACCCTGGTGGGGGCCATCGGCACAGCCCTCATCTACTGGCTCGGCGGCCACCTGGTGATCGACAACAGCATCACGCCGGGAACCCTCGTCGCGCTCGGGCTCTACACGGTGCGCATCTACATGCCGCTCACGAGCCTCTCCAACGCCCGGGTCGACATCATGACCGCCTTCGTCTCCTTCGAGCGGGTGTTCGAGGTGCTCGACGCGCCCAACGCCGTCACCGACGCGCCCGACGCAGTCGAGTTGGTTTCGCCCTCCGGCGCGGTGCAGTTCGATCACGTCCGCTTTCGTTATCCGGACCCGGCCGAGGGCACGCCCGAGTCGCTGGGCGGCGGCGAGTCGACGGCCTCGGCCGACGACGTCTTGCGCGACATCGACCTGCGTATCGAGCCCGGGCAGATGGTGGCCATCGTCGGACCATCGGGCGCGGGCAAGACCACGCTCACCAACCTGGTGCCGCGGCTCTACGACGTCACCGAGGGCGCCATCCGCATCGACGGCCACGACGTTCGTGACCTCACCCAGGATTCGTTGCGTCAGGCGATCGGCGTGGTCAGCCAGGACCCTCACCTGTTCCACGAGACCGTCATCGCCAACCTGCGCTACGCCCGTCCCCACGCCACCGACGACGAGGTGCGCGACGCCTGCCGCGCGGCTCGCATCCACGACGTGATCGACGCCCTGCCGGACTCCTACGACACCATCGTCGGCGAGCGCGGCTACCGGCTCTCCGGTGGCGAGAAGCAGCGGCTGGCCATCGCCCGCATGCTGTTGAAGGACCCGGCCATCGTCGTACTCGACGAGGCGACCTCGCACCTCGACTCCGAGAACGAAGCCCAGGTCCAGGCCGCACTGGCCGACGCACTCGAAGGCCGCACATCACTCGTGATCGCGCACCGCCTGTCGACGATCGCCGATGCCGATGTCATCGTGGTGCTCGACGACGGCCGCATCGTCGAGACCGGCACCCACGACGAGCTCCGCCAGGCCGGTGGCCTCTACGACGATCTGTACGAGACCCTGGTCCGCGCCGACCACGTGTAGTCGGCGCTGCCGACCTGGATCGGGCTGGTTCCGGCCGGCGTCTCAGTCGCCGGCCACGAAGAACAGCCAGTCGCCGGCGACGTCGATCCCGATGCGGTGGCTGAGGTAGGCGCCCTCGAACAGCACCTCGTCGAAGGGTTCGCCGTAGATGGCCTCGATGGCCGTCTGCTCCGCTGGCGTAGCCGGTTCGTCGTCTTCCCAGAAGGTCGGCCACACCCAGATGTCGGTGTCGGCGGCGGGTCCGTTCAACAGCCCGGGTGGCATCGCCAGAAGCTGAACGAGAATACGGAGCAGCTCGTCGCCGCGTTGCTCGGCGTCTTCGAGATACGGCGCCACTTCGTAGGGGCCGCCGAACGACAGGGTGATGTCGCCGCCCGCCGCAACCGCGAGACCGTCGTAGTCGCAGTCCACCGCCGCGTCGACGACCGCCCGGAAGGTGTCTGCTGCCTCGGCACCGAGCTCGTCCGGCGTCGACGGAGCCTCCACGCCGGTTGCCGAGCATTCGCCGGTCGCATTCGTCGTCGTGGTGGTGGTCGTGCTCATGGTGGTGGTGGTCTCCGGCGCCCCGGTGGTGGAGGTCGTGCTGGTTTCCGGCGGCGCCGCCGTGGTGGTGATGCCGGTGGTGGCGGTCGGGCCGTCCTCGATGGTGGAGGTCGTGGTGTCGACCGGCCCCGTGGTGACTGTCGCCTCCGTGGTGGATGTCTCGGCCGTGTCGGGTGCGACGACCGTGTCGAGGTCCGGCGAAGAGCCACACGCCGCGGCGAGCAGTCCCAAGGCCAGCGTGGGGATCACCAGACGGCGAAGGACCCTGATTCGAGATCGCATCAGCCCACTCTTGCAGGTCATTTCGCCCGAATCAGGCCGCCCGGCGTTGCTCTCCCGGTGGAGCGAGGGTCCATTTCCCGTCGATCCGGATGATCTGGTGACCGTGCTCGTGGACCAGATGGTGAGTGCGGCTGCACGAGAGTACGAGATTGTCGATGTCGGTCGGGCCACGTCCGGGCGGTTGCCACGCAACGATGTGGTGCGCCTGGCAGTTCGCCGGGTCGGCCCCACAACAGAAGCACCCACCATCGCGAATGACGAGGTTGGCCCACTGCGCCTCGGTGGCCACCCGCTGGCGGCGTCCTTGCCACAGCGTCTCGCCATCGGCACCGAACACCATGCCGACGAACTCGGCCCCGCAGGCGATCCGCTCGAGGGTGGACTGCGGAAGCGGAGTGCCGTCGATGAACTCGGCGACACCGGTGGGGTTACCGCTGGTGCAGCGGCCGGCATCGACCCTCACACCGACCAGGTGCTTGGGGTGCGGCCGCTTCCCCGAACCGGCCGACGCCGGACGGACCATCAGCTCATGGACGGCATCGGCTCGTCGTTGGGCAGGAGTGCGAACCTCGTCGGGGCGACCGTCACGGCCGCCGTCTTCTCGCCACAGCCGATCGGTCGTCTGGCGAAGTGCCTTCGTCAGCTCCTGACCGGTTTCGGGGTCGAACCGGCCGAACAGGCACCACATGCCGTTGGCGTCGGTCCAGGTCGACACCTCACGCGCCGCCCGCAGCCGAGCTTGACGGTCGGTCTTCTGTTGCTCGCGCTCTCGGGCCGATGCCCACGACCGCGCTTGTGTGCCGAAGAGGTCGGCCGGACGGCCGGCCGCATCGTCGGCCAGTGCGTCGGCTTCGGCCGGCGACACCCGCTCGGCTGCGTCGGCCGCCGCATCGGCGTGGGCCTCGGTGATCGCGCCTCGGGCCAGGGCCGCCCGCGTCTTCGGCATCTGGTTGAGCGCCTGGGCCGTCTTCGCCGCCTTCTTGGCATCTCGCGTGGACCGCCGGGCCTTGGCCCGGGTGACGTCGGCACCACCGATTCCGCCGTCATCGAGGGCATCGATGGCGGCGGTCACGGCCAGCCGGCGCTCCACCGCATGGGCCTCGACTCTGGCCAGCTCACCGACCAGGGATTCGAGCTCCTGGCGCGTGCGATCCTGCGTGGTCACCCCCGTCAGGATCGTGTGGATCGCCGTGAACATGACATCACAGTACACGAACATACGTTCGTGTTCAACCCTTTCGACCACATTTCTTGTCATATGACCAAGAATCAATCATTCTCAATCCTCGGACGCCGGAGCGGTCTCGCCGATTCGTCGGCGGTCATCTCGTGAATGAGGGTCGCGAAGTGGCCGATCGCGCCACAGCCACCGCCGCCGAGCCCCCCAAAACCCCGCCCGATGCCGCAGCAGAGGCGGGTGACGTGCCTACCCTGAGTGGGTGACCACCGAGCCCCCCACGGATCACCAGACGGTCCTCATCCGGGTCACCGGCCCCGATCACACCGGCGTCACCGCGGGGCTGATGGAAGTGCTCGGTGATGCCGACGCGCAGGTGCAGGACATCGAGCAGATCGTCATCCGCGGCCAGCTCACCCTGGGTGTCGCCGTGCTCGTGCCCGAGGGGCGAGACCTGCTGCGCGATGTGCTGCTGTTCGGCTGGGACCAGGGCATGGAGGTCGACTTCGACGTCGTCTCCTCGGTGCCCACGCCCAAGACCCGCGGCCATGTCGTCACCCTGCTCGGACAGGAGCTCACGCCGGCCGAGATCGGTGCCGCCACCACCGCGATCGCCGACGCCGGCGCCAACATCGAGCGCATCATCCGCCTGTCGCGCTACCCGGTCATGAGCTACGAGCTGCTCGTGCGCGACGGCGACGACGAGAAGCTGCGCAGCACGCTGCTCCAGACCGCGGCTGCGAACCCCGGTATCGACGTGGCCATCCAGCGTGAGGGACTCGGCCGCCGAGCGAAGCGGCTCGTCGTGCTCGATGTCGACTCCACCCTGATCCAGGACGAGGTCATCGAGCTCCTCGCCGCCGAGGCCGGCTGCCTCGAACAGGTCGCCCAGATCACCCGTGACGCCATGGAGGGCGGCATCGACTTCGAGTCGTCGTTGCGCATGCGCGTGCGCCTGCTCGGCGGTCTCGACGAGCACGCCATCGAGCGGGCCCGGGCCAATCTCCGCTACACCCCGGGCGCTCGTACCTTCGTGCGCACGCTGCGCCGGCTCGGCTACACGGTGGCCATCGTGAGTGGCGGGTTCACCGTCTTCACCGATCGGCTGGCCGAGGACCTCGGCATCCACCACGCCCACGCCAACGAGCTCGAGATCGTCGACGGCAAGCTCACGGGTGAACTGCTCGGCCCGATCGTCGATCGCGAACGCAAGGCTGCCCTGCTGCGCGAGATCGCGGCGGAGGGGCACGTGCCGCTGTCGCAGACCGTGGCGGTGGGCGACGGTGCGAACGATCTCGACATGCTGTCCACCGCCGGCCTCGGCATCGCCTTCAACGCGAAGCCCCTGGTGGAAGAGGCGGCCGACACCGCGCTCACGGTGCCCTACCTCGACGCGATCCTGTTCGTCCTCGGCATCCGCCGTGAAGACGTCGAGGACGCCGACGAGCTCGACGACATCGACTGAGCCCGGCCGTGATCCGGGCTGTCAGCACCGGGCACTACGGTGCCTGACGTGGACGATCCGACACTCTCGGTCAGCGAACTCAGCGCCATCGTGCGGGCCGCGCTCGATGCCGCCATGCCGTATGGCGTGTGGGTCGAGGGTGAGATCAGTGGCCTCAACCGGTCGCGCAACGGCCACGTCTACTTCGACCTCACCGAGCCCTCCGACACCCCGGGGGGCGCCCCGATCGCCACCATGCCGGTGGTGTTGTTCCGGGACAGTCGCGACCGGGTCAACCGGCTGCTGAAGCGTCACGGCGATCCCATCCGCATGAGCGACGGCGTCCGCATTCGCATTCAGGGGATGGTCGACTACTACCCGCCACAGGGGCGGATCCAGTTCCGCATGTCGGCCATCGATCCCACCTACACCTTGGGGCAGATGGCCGCCGACCGCGACGCCCTGCTCACCGCGCTGTCGGCCGACGGGCTGCTGCGAGCCAACGCTCGCCACGCCATCCCGGCCGTGCCGCTGCGCGTGGGGGTCGTCACCTCGCTCGGCAGCGCGGCCCATGCCGACATCACCACTGTGTTCGAGCGCAGCGAGCTGGCGTTCACGTTGGTCGAGGTCGACACACCCGTGCAGGGGCTCGGCGCCGAGCGGGGCGTGGCTGCGGCCATCGCCGCCGCACTCGGCGCCGGGGTCGACGTGATCATCGTGGCGAGAGGCGGCGGATCGAAGACCGACCTGGCCACCTTCGACCACGAGCACGTGGCCCGGGCCGTCGCCGCCGCGGGCGTACCGGTGATCACCGGGGTCGGTCACGACATCGACCGCAGCGTGGCCGACGAGGTCGCCCACACCGCCACCACCACCCCCACGGCGGCCGCCCAGCTGGTCGTCGCCTGCGTCGCCGAATGGCTGGGTCGCCTGGCCGAGTGCGAACGCGATGTCGTCAGCGGCGGACGCCGGGCCGTCGAACGTGCAGGCCATCGCGTCGAGCTGGCCCGGCGCGGTGTGATCCGCAGTGGCCTCGGCGCCACCGAACGGGCCGACGCCCGACTCGCGCAGTCGTCCCAGCGCCTGGCCCGGTCGGCTCAACGGGTCGATCAGCGGGCTCGGGCTCAGCTCGATCTGGCCGTGGCCCGCATCGACGTCGCCCGTCGCCACGCGTTCCGGCGGGCCGGCGACCGCATCGACATCATCGAGGCGCGGGTGACGGCCCTCGACCCCGCGATCGCGCTGGCTCGGGGCTGGTCGATCACTCGCACCGACGATGGCCGGGTGCTGCGGTCCGTCGCCGACCTCCAGCCCGGCGCCACCCTCACCACCCGGGTCGCCGACGGAACCACCACGAGTACCATCACCGACGTCGATCTCGATCCGTCACCACACGATCCGGAGCACCCAGAATGAGCGACGAAGAGATCGGCTACGCCGACGCCATGACCGAGCTCGAGACGATCCTCGACGACCTCGAAGACGACGATCTCGACGTCGACGTGCTGGCGTCCCGGGTCGAACGGGCCTCCACTCTCATCACCCTGTGCAGGGATCGCATCGGCGCGGCCCGCGTGCAGGTCGAGAAGGTCGTGGCCTCGCTCGACGCCGATGCATCGATCCCGCCGCCGGGCGACGACGACATCACCCTCGACCTGGACGGCGAGTGACCGACGCCCCTGCGCAACTGCTCGACGTCGCCACCCGCATCGACGCCGCGCTGCGCGACGTCTTCCTGCGCGAGCGCGCCACCTGGCGTGAACTCGACCCCGCCGTCGACGTCCCCCTCGCCGATCTCGAGGACTTCGTCGCCGGCGGCGGCAAGCGCATACGGCCCGCGTACTGCCACTGGGGTTGGGTGATCGGTGGCGGCGACCCCGCGTCCGACGATGCCACCGGGCTCGGCTGTGCCCTCGAGCTCCTCCACGCGTTCGCGCTCGTCCACGACGACGTGATGGACGGTTCCCCCACCCGCCGAGGATCCGCGACCGTGTGGGCCCGCTTCATCGAGCGGCATCGCGCCGGCGGTTGGCAGGGCGAGGACCGTCGCTTCGGTGAGGCTGCGGCCATCCTCGTGGGCGACATCGCGATGGTCATGGCCGACCGCTGTGTCGGCCGGGCCACCGAGGACGTACGCAACATCTGGGACTCGCTGCGCACCGAGCTCAACATGGGGCAGTACCTCGACGTGGTCGGCACCGCCCGGGGCGACGTCACCCTCGAAGTGGCCCACACGATCATGCGCAACAAGACGGCCGGCTACACGATCGTCCGTCCGCTCCAGCTCGGTGCCGCCCTGGCCGGCCGAGCCGACCTGGCCGATGACCTCGCCGCGCACGGCATGCCGCTCGGCATCGCCTTCCAGCTGCGAGACGACATGCTCGGGGCGTTCGGCGACAGCAAGCGCACCGGCAAGCCGGTGGGCGACGATCTCACCGAGGGCAAGCCGACCGTGCTGCTGGCTCTCGCTCGCCAGGCCGCCGACCCGGCCCAGCTCGCCGTGCTCGACAAGGTCGGCGCCGCGATCGGCTCCGACGAGATCGCGGCGATCCAGCAAGTGATGATCGACACCGGTGCCGTCGCGGCATCCGAAGCGGAGACCGAGCAGCTGCTCGAGACCGCGATCGCGGCGATTGACGCGCTGCCCGACCGCCACGGCAGTCGAGAGGCGCTACGGGTGCTGGCCGACTATGTCGTCGAACGCGACACCTGAGGCGGCCGACGCACGATGCTCGACATGCGCTCGCACTCCCAGACCCTGATCCTCTTCGGGTCGATCGCCGTGATCCTGCTCGTCGTCGTGGTCCTCCGCGCGATCGGCTGAGCGCGATCAGCTGAGCGAGCCTTCCTCTAGCCTGAACCAATGGCCGACCCCCGCACCGAAGCCGCGCGACGACGCACGTTCGCGATCATCTCGCACCCCGACGCGGGCAAGACCACGCTCACCGAGAAGTTCCTCCTCTACGGCGGCGCCCTCACTGCCGGGGCCGGCTCGGTCAAGGCCAAGGGCGATCGTCGCTCCGCCACCTCCGACTGGATGGAACTCGAGCAGCAGCGCGGCATCTCGATCACCTCGACGGTGCTCCAGTTCCCGTACCGAGGCCACGTGTTGAACCTGCTCGACACGCCCGGTCACCGCGACTTCTCCGAGGACACCTACCGGGTACTGGCCGCCACCGACGCCGCGATCATGGTGCTCGACGGCTCGAAGGGCATCGAGGCCCAGACCCGGAAGCTCTTCGAGGTCTGCCGCAACCGCGAGATCCCGATCGTCACCTTCATCAACAAGTGGGATCGCCCCAGCCTCGACCCGCTCGCCCTGCTCGACGAGATCGAAGAACAGCTGGTGCTCGAACCCGTGCCCATGAGCTGGCCGGTGGGCGACGGCGAGAAGTTCCGCGGTGTCATCGACCGTCAGCGCGACGAATTCGTGCGCTACACCCGCACCGCCCGCGGCGCCACCGAGGCACCCGAAGAGGTCGTGTCGGCCGAGCAGGCCGCCGCCGAGGAGGGCGCTCTCTGGGTCGAAGCGCAGGAGGGGGTCGAGCTGCTCGACACCATCGGCCGCGAGTTCGACCAGAAGCGGTTCGAGTCGGGCGAGCTCTCACCGGTGTTCTTCGGCTCGGCCCTCACCAACTTCGGCGTGCGCCTCATCCTCGACGCCATGGTCGACCTCGTGCCGTCGCCCACGCCCCGCTTCGATCGCGACCACAACCCCCGTGCGCTCGACGACGACTTCTCCGGCATCGTGTTCAAGGTCCAGGCCAACACCGACAAGAACCATCGCGACCGCGTCGCGTTCATGCGAGTCTGCTCGGGCCGGTTCGAGCGGGGCATGGTCGTCACCCACGGTCCGACGGGCAAGCCGTTCGCGACGAAGTACGCCCAGTCGGTCAGCGGTCAGGATCGCGAGACCGTCGACGAGGCGTGGCCCGGCGACGTGGTCGGCCTCGTCAACGCCAACGACTTCCGCGTCGGCGACTCGGTATGGGTCAACCACGAAGTGGTGTGGCCGACCATGCCCGCGTTCGCGCCGGCCCACTTCCGGGTGGCCCGCACCCTCGACACCTCGCGTTCCAAGCAGTTCCGCAGCGGCATCAACCAGCTCGACGAAGAGGGCGTGATCCAGGTCCTGCGCGAGCCCGACGTGGGCGACCAGGCGCCGATTCTCGCCGCGGTCGGCCCGCTCCAGTTCGAAGTCGCCCTGCATCGGCTCGAGAACGAGTTCGGCGCCCCAGTGGAGATGATCCCGTGCTCGTGGACCGTCGCCCGGGTGACCGACGAGGAGTCGGCCGAGAAGCTCCGCGGCATGCCCGGCGTGACCGTCACCCATCGCTCCGACGGCGAACTGCTCGCCCTGTTCGAGAGCCCCTACTGGCTCCAGCGCCTCGAAGGCGACCAGCCCGAACTCCGCCTCGACAAGCTCATCGCCGAAGGCACCTGAGTTGCGGTTCGCCCGTCTGCTGCTGGCAGCCATGGTGTTCAGCACCGTCTTCGTGTGGTCGACGCCCGGGGCCGGTGCCTGCAGCTGCGCCGAGAGCACCGACCAGCAGGCATTCGAGCAGGCCGATGTCGTTTTCGAAGGCACGGTCGCCGCGGAGCAGGTCGACCTCGATCTTGCGGTCATCGACTTCGACGTCTCCGGCGTCTTCAAGGGCGACGCCCGCCAGACTCAGTCGATCTACACCGACGGTCAGGCGAGCGATTGCACCCCGACCACGAACATCGGCGGTACCTATTTCGTGTTCGCCGACGTCATCGACGGCACCGAGGACACCCCCGGCTACCCGATCGGTGATCTCCGGGCAGGCCTGTGCGGCGGCACGCGTCCCGCCGGAAACACAGCCCTCGATCTCGACCCGCCGGTCGACGCCGTGGCCCCGATCGCCGACGCGCCGACGACCACCACCACGCTCGTCGCGCCCACCAACGCGACCGAGGAACTCGCCGAGCCGTTCACCGGCGGCGGCGTGTTCGTGATCGGCTTCATCGTCGTCGGCATCGTCGGCGCCTTCATTGCGTCGCGTGTCGCCAAACGAAGCCGGGAGACCTAGATGCACCGATTGCTGCCCCTGTCGTTCGTGTTCGCCATCGTCCTGTCGACGACGGTGCTGGCCTCGGCCTCCCCGGCCGGCGCATGTCAGTGCGATCCCTTCGACGACGACACCGCTTTCGAGGTCGCCGACGCCGTGTTCATCGGCCAGGTCGAGCGATTGCACGAGGCCCGCGACGGCGGGTCCGGCTACGAGGTGGCGCTGTTCGAGGTGAGCGACGTGTTCAAGGGCGACGTCGTCCGCGAGCAGGGCATCGCCACCTACCTCGCGGACGAGTGCGGCAACGGCGGTTTCGTCGCCGGCGAGGCCTACCTCGTCTATGCGAGCCTCGATGTCGGCGATGGCCCCGCGCTCGAAGACGGGTTCCTCCTGGCGGGGCCGTGTTCCAGCGCCAAGCCCTTGGCCGAGATCGACGACGTCGCCCTTCCGAGTGCCGTCGCTCCGGCCGACGCCGGCCCACCCACGGCCGCGCAGATCCAGGACCAGCTCGGCGATCCGCGTTCGTCGTTGTTCCCCGAGGCACTGATCTTCGTGGGCGTGCTCGGGTTCATCCTCGGATTGGCTGCGTGGTTTTCGCGCAAGGGCCGACCGGCCATCTGACCGACCGTAGGATCCCTCCGTGCCCCGCCCCGTCGCCGCACGACCGCCGCAGGTCGTCGCCGCCTCGTTCATCGTCCTGATCACCGTCGGCACGGTCCTGCTCATGCTGCCGTTCGCATCACACGACGGATCGGTGGGTTTCGTCGAGGCCTTCTTCACCTCGACCAGCGCCGTGTGCGTCACCGGTCTCGCGGTCGTCGACACCGGGTCGGATTTCACCGCCTTCGGTCAAGCGGTGATCCTGACGTTGTTCCAGCTGGGCGGGCTCGGGTTGCTGACCATCGGCACCCTGCTCGCCCTCGCGACCGGTCGCCGCCTCGGCGTCGGCACCCGCCACGTGGTGAAGGAGCAACTCAGCGTCACCGATCTCGGGGGTGTGCTGACCCATCTCCGCGCGGTAGCCGTGCTCGTGGTCGTGGCCGAATCGATCGGCGCCCTGGTCCTGTGGTTGCGCTTCTCGACGACAGAGACGACGGATGCCGGCCTCTGGTCGGCCGTGTTCCACAGCGTCAGCGCCTTCAACAACGCGGGCTTCTCGCTCAACACCGACAGCCTCGTGGCCTACGTCAGTGATCCGGTCGTGAACCTCACGATCGCGGGACTGATCGTGGTTGGTGGCCTGGGGTTCGTCGTCACGTCCGACGTGCTCAAGTGGCTCCTCAACCGCGGGAGTCGCCGCCGATCACTCGCACTGCACACGAAGATCGCACTCGTGAGCACCTTCTTTCTCACGGCTGCCGGCACGACGCTGATCCTGATGGTCGAATGGGCGAACCCGGCGACGCTCGGTCCCCTCGACACGGGCGGCAGACTTCTCGCGTCGCTCTTTCAGTCGGTCACCCCCCGCACGGCGGGGTTCAACACCCTGGACTACGGCGAGATGACCACGGCCGGACTCCTGGTGACCATGTTGCTGATGTTCATCGGCGGCAACCCCGGGTCGACGGCGGGCGGCGTCAGGACGGTCACGGTCTTCGTTCTCGTCGCGTCGGTCTGGTCGGTCATCCGTGGGCGCCGCGAGGCCACCGCATTCGGCCGCACCATCAGTTCGACAACCCAGATCAGGGCTGCCTCCATCGTGGTGGTGGCCGCACTGACCGGAGGCGCCGCCGTCACCCTGCTCGCAGTGTTCGAACCCGACATCGAGCTCGGCGCGCTGCTGTTCGAGACGATCTCCGCGCTCGGCACGGTGGGCCTCTCGACCGGGATAACACCAGAGCTGGGAACGCCTGCCAGACTGGTCCTCATCGCTGTCATGTACCTCGGCCGGGTCGGCCTTCTCTCCTTCGCCATCGCCCTGATCGACCCGGGTCCCTCCCAGCGCGTTCGGCGACCGGCCGAAGATGTGGTGGTCGGCTGATGAGCGGGCAGTTCATGGTCATCGGCATCGGCCGCTTCGGGGCGGCGGTCGCCCGGACGCTGCACGACCTCGGACACGATGTCATCGCGGTCGACATCGACGAGGGCGAGATCCAGCAGGTCATGGACGATGTCACCCACGCCGCTGTGCTCGACGCCACCGACGAGGTCGCCCTGGCCCAGATCGGGGTCGACGAGGTCGACACCGTCATCGTCGCCATCGGCGACAACCTCGAGGCCAGCATCCTGGCGACGGTCAACGCAAAGGCCGCGGGGGCGAAGTATGTGATCAGCAAGGCAAACGACGCCACGGCCGCGCGCGTGCTCGCGAGCGTCGGTGCCGATGAGATCGTGCGCCCGGAGCACGACATGGGCCGACGACTCGCGCAACAACTGGCCTCGCCGAACGAGATCGGCACGCTCGACGTCGGCCCCGACCACGCCATCGTCGAGCTCGAGGTACGCGACCGCCTGCGGGGATCTCTGGCCAAGATCGCACTCACCGAACGATTCCACGTCGAGGTGCTCGCCGTGCACCACGACCGTGAGGTGGTCGTGCACCCCGAACCCGAGGACGAGGTGGAGCCGGGCGACCGCATCGTTGTCATCGGCCGCACCGAGGACCTGGCGGCCCTCCGGCGACACTTGGGCCAGTGAGAACTCGGCTGCAACGGCGCGCACCGGCGACGGTCGCGTGCCTGGCGTTGGTCTTCGGCGGTCTGGTGATCGATCTCAGCACGCCTCAGCAGGTCGTGGTCGCGATCATCTACAACATCCCGATCGTGCTGTCGGCTGCGTTCCTGTCTCGCCGGCTCACGTCGCTCACACTCGCCGCGTCGCTCGGGGCGACGGTCGCCGCCGGTTACATCAACGCGATCGCGTCGAACGACATCGACACCGCGACGGTGCTCAACCGATGCCTCGTTGCCTCGTCCCTCATCCTGGTGGGCGCGATGACGCTCCTGTTCGAGCGCCGATCCGCCGACGTGAAGACGCTGGAGGACGCCGTGGAGGCGACGAAGCTCGCCCACGCGCTTCGCCACCTTCTGGTCGCGCTCAGCGGGCCACTCGGCTTCGACGAGTTGATGTCCCGAGCGGTGGGCGAGGTCAGCGAGCTGCTGAAGGCCGACAACGTGGCCATCGTCGCCGTGGACGGCGACCGGTTCGCCCTGCCTCGTTGGAGCAGCACGCCTTACTCCGCTCTCGCGGAGCCGGGAACGATGGCCACGTGGGCGCTCGACGTGCTTCCGGCAAACGACGCTGCGGTCGTCACCACCCGCACCGACCGGGGCGCGACCACGCTGGGCAAGCTCAGCCGCCGCGACGGCCCGGACCTCATCGTCATCGCCGAACGACCACGCCAGAGCCAATCGTCGGATCTCCTCCGCGAAGCCCTCGGCGCGCTCTCTGCGGTCAGCGAGCGCGCCACCGAACTCCAGCGCCTTCGCCACCTCGCCGGCGAGGGGTGACGCGGCTTCACCTAACCTCGGGTCTCGATCTCAGGAGGCAGACATGCAGGATCTCGCCGACCGCACCGCGGTCATCACCGGAGCCGCCGGCGGCATCGGCCTCGCGCTCACCGAGCGCTTCGTCGCCGCAGGGATGTCGGTGGTCATGGCCGACATCGAGGAGGAGACCCTGGCCCGGGAGGCCACCCGGCTCGAGTCCGACGGCGCCCGCGTGCTCGGCGTGCTGACCGATGTTCGCGACAGCGATGCCGTGGAATCGCTGCGCGACCAGGCCCTGTCGGTCTTCGGTGCCGTACACCTCGTGTGCAACAACGCCGGCGTGGCGCCCGGCGGTCCGATGGCCGAGACCACGCCGGCCGACTGGCGCTGGGCCGTCGACGTCAACGTGCTCGGCGTGGCCTACGGCGTCACCGCCTTCGTTCCTCTGATGCTCGAACAGGGCGTCGGGCACATCGTCAACACCGCCAGCGAGGCCGGCCTGGTCACCAACGCCGCACTCGGTCTCTACTGCGCCACAAAACACGCAGTGGTCGGCATGAGCGAAGCGCTGTGGCGCGAGACCCATCCTCAGGGGGTGGGGGTCAGCGTGCTCTGCCCGAACCTGGTCGACACGAAGATCTTCGAGAGTGAACGCAACCGCACCGACGGTGTCGAGATGACGGCTGCGTCCGCCGCGACCATGGCGCCGCTGCGGGAGGTGATCAGCGTGGCCGGCATCGCCACGGCGACCGTCGCCGACCGGGTCCACGACGCCGTCGTGAACGACGAATTCTGGGTGCTCACCCACGAACTCACCCTTCCCGCAGCCGGCCGCCGCTTCGCCGACCTCGAAGCGGGCAGCCACCCGAGCGACCCCTACACCGGGCTCCTCTGAAAACCGTCAGATGTGGTGGACTTCTGCCGATGAGGGCTGGGTAGACTTACGGCGTAAATCCTCTGGGGAGTCCCGATGCCTGATGTCCCACGCCCACCGATCGCCGATTGGGCGACCGATTTCGACCACACGCACCCCGACTACGCTGCCGCGGCGCCCGAGATCTGGGACGAGCTGCGCGAGACCTGCCCGGTTGCGCACACCGAACGATTCGGTGGCGCCTGGCTGCCGACCCGCCACGAGGACGTCGCGGCCATCGCGAAGGACACCCACCACTTCACGTCGCAGGGCATCATCGTCACCGACTGGCGTCCCGAGGCCCCCCGCCCCATGGGCTACGCCCCGCCCATCACCTCGGATCCTCCGTTCCACGCGATCGCCCGCAAGTTCCTGCTCGAGTTCTTCTCGCCCAAGGCCATCGAAGGCTGGGAATCCACGGCTCGCGACACCTGCCGTGAGCTGATCGACGACATCAAGACCCGGGGCCTCGACACCGTCGACGCCGCCACCGAGTACGCCCAGCACATTCCCGTGAAGGTCATCGCCGACATGCTCGGCCTGCCCCGCGAGGACGGCGACAAGTTCCGCGTGTTCATCCACCGCATCATGGAGGAGCCCGGCCAGAACACCGTCGCATCGTGGGAGGACACCCTCGACTACTACCTCGACACCCGGGTCAAGGAGCGTCGAGAGAACCTGGGCGACGATCTGATCAGCTACCTGTGCACTGCCGACATCGATGGCATGGCCCTCCAGGACGAACACGTTCGCGGCACCATCGCGCTGTTGATCATCGCCGGCATCGACACCACCTGGTCGGGCATCGGCTCGAGCCTCTGGCACATGGCCCAGCACCCGGTCGACCGAAAGCGGTGGATCACCGACCCCGACGTGCGACCGTTCGCGCTCGAGGAGTTCCTGCGGTTCTACGCGCCGGTCACGATGGCCCGGCTCGTCGCCGAAGACGTCGAGGTCGGCGGCTGCCCGATGAAGGAAGGCGACTGGACCCTGCTGCCGTTCCCGGCCGCCAATCGCGACCCCGAGGCATTCGAGCATGCCGGGGAATTCATCATCGACCGCCAGCGCAATCGCCATACCGCGTTCGGGCTCGGGATCCATCGTTGCGTGGGCTCCAACCTGGCCCGTATGGAGATGCGCGTCGCCCTCGAAGAGTGGATGGACGCCTTCCCCGATTTCGAGCTCGCCGACGCCGGTGCCGTCACCTGGTCGACCGGCCAGGTCCGCGGACCCCGCTCGTTGCCCGTCCGTCTCGGCCCGGCCGCCGCGTCGACCGACGAGAACTAGGGTCACAGCTGTGAAGATCAAGTACGACCGCGACGCCTGCCAGGGCCACAACCGCTGCTACATGCTCGCCCCCGAGCTGTTCGACACCGACGACGAGGGCTACGCGATCCTGCTGGTCGACGGCGTCGTCCCGTCCGAACTCGAGGAGAAGGCGCAGCTCGCGGCGGACAACTGCCCCGAGTTCGCGATCGAGATCGTCGACGACTGAGCATCGGCTCGACGATCAGTCGTCGTCGATGATCAGCCCGATCCCGTAGCGACGACCGATCTCGACGCCGTCAGCGGCGGACAACTCGAACACCGCGTACTCGAGGCGTTCGCGTGTCGCGTCGTCGACCAACTCGACCTCGATCCAGCCGACCCTGGCCCCAGACGGAATCCGTACCGACCCGGCCGCACTGACGAGGTCGGATCCGACCTCCGCGCTGCCCTTGCGGTACTCCCAGGTCATCTCGACGTCGCTCCCGCTGATGCCGGAGAGCCGGACGGGGATCCGCAGCGTGCCGTCGCCTTCCCTCGCGAGCCCGTTGCCGATGCGGCCCGCAGGCGGCGGATCATCGTCGATGACCCGAACGAACCCGAGGCCCCAGTACCCACCCATCGACGCGTTGACGGGCTTTCCCACCGCGACCACTCCGATCTCGTCGACCTCATCGAGTTCATCGCCGTCGAGCTCCACATCGATGAAGGTCTCGGTCTCACCCGGGGAGAACACGACGGTGCCCGACGCGCTGACGATCTCGCCGGGCGAGAGATCGCCGACGTCGATCACCGACCACGACGCCGTCACCTCGAGTGCCGATGGGAAGGACAGCGACACCGGAATGCGTGCCGTGGTCGGACCTTCGCCTTCGGCGACCTCGACGAATCCGGGCACCACCTTCGGAAGCGGCCCCGGGCACCCGGGCGCGCCCTGCACGCAGAGAGCGACGATGTCGGCGGGGGTGTCCGCCGCGAAATCGCCCGGGCTCGACCCTCCGCTCGACCGGGACCCGATCCCCGAGCCCACCACGATCGTGCCGTCGACGACGGCGGCGCCCGAAGAGATACCCGAGAAAGTCGCAGAGTTGCCGACGACCTCGTCGAACAGCAGGCTGCCGTCGTCGGCATCGAACATCCGCAGGTGAGGGCTGACGACGCTTCCCACGATCACGACCCCGGGCACCGCACTCGTGGGCGCGTAGCTGGCATCACCGGCGGGGAAGACCTCCTCGGCGTGCTGCCAGACCACCGCGCCGGTGTCGAGGTCCAGCGCGTGAACGGTCGGACGCTGTGGGGAGAACACGTCGAAGCCCGGGGCCGTGGAGAAGACCACGCGTCGGCGGTCCTCGTCGACCGCGGCGGTGGCGATGATCCCGCCGATCGCGCCGCCGGGCACGACGTTGGTCTCCCAGTACGGCAGATCACGGGGGCTGTCGTCGTTCCAACTCCGCCCGGTCGTCTCGTTGACGCCGTCGCGATCGAGGACGTAGTACGTGCCGTCCTTGCCGCCGATGCCGACGACATCCACCAACGCGCCGCCGACCTCGATCGAGAAGAGGTTCGGGGCGGCACCGAAGGCGAGGTCGTCGTTGTCGACTTCACGTGGTCGCCAGCGCCAGAGCGGCGACCCGTCGACCCCGATGGCGACGAGGGCTTCGTCGTAGGCGGGCATGATCGGCGTGGGCGCCGGCGTGGCGGGGTCGAGATCCGTGTCGCAATTGCTCGTTCCGAAGTAGAGCGCCTCGCGGATCGGGTCGTAGGCGGGCGACGACCACACGTTGCCGCAGCCGGTGGGGCCTCGATCGAAGTCGCACCCGGGGCGTGACGACAAGAACCCGGTCGGCAGACCGAGTTCGGCTTCGGAGTGGTAGCCGTCGAAACGGCGGATGTCGTCGCTCGGATCGGCCCGACAGGTCATGCCCGTCTCGACGTCGAAGTACCAGACGAGCGAACCGTCCCGAACGTCGACGGCGTAGAAGCCGCCCTTTCCGGTCGCCACATCGTTCACGTCCATGCCGAAGTAGGCGGTGTTGTGGGCCACGATCGGCGTCGACTCGATCTGGTTGCGTTCACCCGAGAAGCCACAGAGTCCCGGCGGCAGTCCCGTCGCGGGATCGACGCAACCGGTGCCGGCGGTGAACCGCCACTCCTCTGCACCGGTGGCCGCATCGATCCCGTAGAGATTCTCACCGGCCCCGACGATGACGAGCGTGGTTTGGCCGACCGTCGCCAGCGTGGTCGAACCCGCGGCCGGGAACGACGCGCCCGGCTGCTCGTCCCATGCGAAGCGCCAGACTTCGGCGCCGGTGGCCCAGTCGATCGCGTAGATGAACCCGTCCCACGACGACACGAACACGATGCGCCGGCTCGAACCGTCGGTCATCGCGACGTCGGCCACCGACGGCGACGCGGTGACGACGGCATCGGCCGGGAATCGCCAGCGTTCCACGAGCCGCCCGACCGATTCCGCGGTGAGCCACTGCTCGTCAGCGTTGAAGAACTGACGGTCGGGCCCGCCGGCGTGCGTCGGCCACGGACCGATCTCGACCTCTGGTGTCTCGAGGTCACCGGGGCCGATGCCGAGCCCGTCGGGAAAGGCCAGTCCGTCGCGCACGATCTCCGGATCGAGGGGTTCGCCGTCGAGATCGAAACGAATCCGACGCACCTTGCCGTCGGGGCCCGGCCCGACGTCGGGAAGCGAACCGCGCAGATCGAGATCGGCGTAGTAGAGCGTGCCATCGGAGCCCACGGCGAGTCCCTGGGGGTGTCCGGTCGAAATCGGCAACGCGGTCTCGTCGGTGAGGAGGATCATTCGAACGAGCGAACCGTCGGGCGCGTACTCGGCGATGTTGCCGGTCAGCACGCTCCCGGCGTAGATGTTGCCATTCGGGGCGACGGCCAGGCCCGAGAACGTCAGCATGCCGTCGCCCGGGGACGCGAAGGTCTCCCGTTGAACGGTGTCGGCCACCGGAGCCCCGGTCGAGTCAGCCCCACCGCACCCGCCCGCCGGCGTCGCCGCGGTCGGGAAGGGCGGACTGAACCGTTCGATGGAGAGGCCCGACGACTGCGAGACGTAGACCCGGCCGTCGTGGTCGATCGTCACCGATCCGGCCGTGCCGAGATCGGTGGCGATCTTGCAGAAGGTGGGCGTGGGGCTGTCGATGTCGAACCACATCAGCAGCTGGCCGTTGGCGGTGCCGAACCCCTGGAAGCCGACTTCGCTGGTGAAGAGGGCGCCATCCGGCGCGAACTCGCAGCCGTGGGGCTCGGCGCCGGACTCGAAGTAGGTCGCCGTCAGCTTCGCCAGCTGCGCACCATCGGGAGAGAAGATGCCCCATCCGGCCGGCGGGTTCGGCTGGCCCGTGTCCTCGCCGAGCACGAATCGGCCCGACCCGTCGGGCAGGAAGCAGATCTCTCCGTTGACGTCGCGCCCGCCGGTGGGTTCATCGGCCGCGGTGTCCACGAGCACGTCCTGGGCGACATCGGCCGTGCCGATCGTGTCGATGTCGAACCGTCGCAGACGGTTGCCCTCGGTGGCGTAGAGAAGCTCCTCCTCCGCCTCCGCCGGTGTGGGCGCAGCCGGCGGGGTGTCCTCCGCAGCGACGCTACCGATCGAGATCAGTGACCCGCCGAGCGCGAGCACCAGTCCGACTGCGCCGCTCCGTGACCGAACCCCCATCGTGCAACGGTAGTTCCTGTCGCCCCTCACCGATAGTGGTCAGACCGGCGTGCCGATCCGCAGACGGTTGCCGTCCGGGTCACGGAGCTCGATCTCACGGGCCCAGGGCTGCGTCTCGACGGTGACACCGAATTCGTCGGCGATGACATCGACATCGTCGACATAGAAGTAGACGAGCGTGTCGGGTCTCGCGTCGCCGGTGTGTTCCGACAGGTGCAGATGTACCCCGTTGCGGGCCAGGAACATGTAGCACGGGAGGTCGGGCGCGAAGCGGTGTTCACCGATCACGGTGAATCCCAACCGCTGATACCACTCGGCTGCCGCCGCGGCATCGGCGACACGGAACACGGGCACCAGTTCCTCGGCCATGGGCTGACGGTAGCTGCAGCCGGGGCCCGGAGCCGGCGCTGGCCTAGTGTCCGACGATGTCGCTCATGTCCGCTGCGCCGGTCGTCCTGCTTCGCCGACGGATGCGCCGGATCGCCGGCGAGGCCGTGCACCGCGGCTGGCGAGTCGTGCAGTCGACGGGTGGGATCCATCCCGGGTCGGCCCGCAGCGATCGCTTCGGCGCGATCGGCGAGGGCAGTGTGATCGCCTTTCCGATGTCCGCCCTGGTCGGACCCGGCCAGATCCACATCGGAGCCGGCACCATGATCGCCCCCTACGCCACACTCAGCGCCGGCTACCCGGGCTCGGAGCATCTGACCCCGGCACGGGCGTTGGTCATCGGTGACCGCTGCGTGATCGGCATCCGCTGCGGCATCACCGCCCACGAGTCGATCGAGATCGGCGACGACGTGTGGTTCGGTCAGGACGTGTTCGTGACCGATGCCAACCACGGGATGGACGATCCGGACACGCCGATCGGTCGACAGCTGGGTGACCACCGTCCCGTACGCATCGGCGACGGCAGCTGGATCGGTCATGGCGCGGTCGTGCTGCCCGGGGTCACGATCGGGCGCAATGCGGTGATCGCAGCGGGCGCGGTCGTCAACCAGGACGTGCCCGCGCACTGCGTCGCCGGTGGGGTGCCGGCCAAGGTCATCAAGCGGATCGGCGGCCGGGCCGACGGCGACTAGCGCGAATCCGTCGCGGCTGCGGCGCGTCACCTACGCTCGGCGTCGTGCGCATCCACAAGTTCAGCTCCACCGACGCGTTCGTCGCCATCGACCTCGAGACCGCCGAGGCGTCGTCGGGTCCGGTCCGCTGGGCCCGCAAGGTGCTCCAGGGTGGCGCGCAGGACCTCGCTCGCTCGCAGACCTACACCTACGCGATCCTCGGCATGAAGCGAGGCGGCGCGTCAGCCGGCATCAGCGCCGAATGGCCCGATCGCGCCGACGCGGTCAGCGCCTTCGCCACCGAGTGTGCCGAGCTCGTGGCCGCCGGCACGTATCTCCCCGACGCGGCCAAGGGTGTCGAGGAGAGCGATCTCGCAGCGCTGCGTGAGGCCGACGAACGCGACACCGGTCGCCTCGCCGGCGACAGCCCGAACTTCGCCGACCGCTGCGAGGGATTGAGCGCCGCGGTGACGGCGCACCATGCGGCATCCGGTCTCAGCGGAAAGTCCGTGGCGATCGAGGGGTTCGCCGAGAACGGCGGCGCGCTCGCCGCTGCGGTCATCGAACGCGGCGGGGTGGTCTCGGCCATCGCCACCGCCACGGGCACCGTGACGAAATCCGGCGGGTTCGCCGCCGACGACCTGATCGACGGATGGCGCGCCAAGGGCGCCGACATGGTCGAGGACCTGGGGGAGGTCGGCCACCCGATGTCCATCTTCGGCAGCGGCGCACAGGTGTGGTTCGTCGGCTCCAAGATGGGGGTGGTCGACCATGAGGTCGCGGCCCAGATCGGCGAAGCCAGCGCTGTCGTGGCCTCGGGTCGAGTGGCACTCACCGCCCGGGCGCTGGCCGTACTGGGCCGATCGGGTGTCGCCGTGCCTGCCGACTTCGTGTCGCTGGCCGGGTCGACGCTGGCACTGTGGGGCGACGCCAACCGCAGCGAGGCCGAGATCCTCGCCGGCATCGTCGAGGACATCGGCGACCTCACCGCCGAGTTCAAGACCCACGACGACGGTCCGTTCCTCGCCGCGTGCTATGAGGCCGAGACATTCCTGTCGACGTGGCAGGAATCGCTCCCCTTCGGCCGCCCGCTGGCCCCCTGACCCCTGCCCCGGGTCGATGCCTCTCCCGGCGCTGGACCAGCCTCACGAACTCGATCCGTCGGTCGTCGCGGAGTTCACCGAACGCGGGCACTGCTGTGTGCGGGCTCTGGCAGACGAGCAGGAGTGTGCCGCGTACCTGCCGGAGATCCAGGCGGGCGTCGACCGTTGGCACCCGGCGCCCACGCCGATCGAGGAGCGCGACACCTACGGCAAGGCGTTCTTGCAGGCGGTGGCGCTCCGGTCGGTCCACGAACCCGTTCGCGGTTTCGTCGAATCGCCGCGGTTCGCCCGCGTCGCCGCCGAGCTGATGGGCGTCGACGGTGTCCGTCTCTACCACGACCAAGCGCTCTTCAAGGAGCCCGGTGGCGGTCGCACACCGTGGCACCAGGACCAGAACTACTGGCCGCTCGACACCGATGACATCGTCACCATGTGGATGCCGCTCGTCGATCTCGACCCGGCCGTCGGGTCGATGATCTTCGTCGATGGCTCCCATCTCGATGGCAATGTGGGTGCCGGCGAGATCTCCGACGCCAGCGACGAGGCGGTCCAACGGTCGATCGACGCCGGTGGCCGATCGACCACGACCCACGGCGCGCTCAGGGCCGGCGACGCGACATTCCATCGCGGCTGGACGATCCACTCGGCCGGGCCCAACCCCACCGACCGGATGCGACCGGTGATGACCGTCATTTGGTTCGCCGACGGCGCTCGCGTCACCGCACCCGACAGCCCCGAGCAGGAGTTCGATCTGCGCACCTGGCTGGGCGGCCTGTCCCCCGGCTTCCTGGCCACGAGCGAGGGCAACCCTCGCCTCTGGCCGACCTGACCTCGCCGGATGCTCGACAGACGAACCGCAACGGGCGAACCGCAACGGGGGTCTGACCCCAAAAGGCCTGGTCAGGAGGGGCCGGAGAAGTTGAAGGAGTTGTCGTCGTCCCAGGCTTCGGTGAGGGCGGGGTCGGCGTGTGAGGTGGGGTTCAAGGGGATCTCGAGGCCGTCGTAGGACGACAGCTCGGCGCGGCCGACGACCATCCAGTGGACCTCGTCGGGACCGTCGGCGAGGCGGATGGTGCGCTGGCTGGCGTACATCCCGGCCAGCGGCGTCCACTGCGACACCCCGGTGGCACCGTGCATCTGGATCGCCTGGTCGATGATCTTGCAGACCCGCTCGGGGACCATCGCCTTGATCGCCGAGATCCAGATCCGGGCCTCCTGGTTCCCCAGCGTGTCCATCGTCTTCGCGGCGCGCAGCACCATCATCCGCATCGCTTCGATCTCGGCTCGGGCCCGCCCGATGATCTCGGTGTTGCCTCCGAGCTTCGCGATCGGCTTTCCGAACGCCTCTCGGGTGAGGCCGCGACGACACATGAGGTCGAGCGCCTTCTCGGCCGCGCCGATGCCGCGCATGCAGTGATGGATCCGACCGGGGCCGAGCCGCAGCTGGGAGATGGCGAACCCCTCACCCTCGTCCCACAGGATGTTGCTGGCCGGCACCCGCACGTCGGTCAGCCGGATGTGCATGTGGCCGTGAGGGGCATCGTCTTGACCGAAGACGTGCATCGGCCCGAGGATCTCGAGACCGGGCGTGTCCATGGGCACGAGGATCTGCGACTGGCGGCGGTGCGGCGGGCCGTCCGGGCTCGTCTGACACATCAGGATCATGATCTTGCAGCGGGGGTCGCCGGCGCCGGAGATGTAGTACTTCTCGCCGTTGATGAGGTACTCGTCGCCGTCGCGCTCCGCTTGGCATCGCACGTTCTTCGCGTCGGACGAAGCCACGCCGGGCTCGGTCATCGCGAAGCAGCTGCGGATCTCACCGTTGAGCAGCGGTTCGAGCCACTGTTCCTTCTGCTCGGGAGTGCCGACGCGCTCGATCACCTCCATGTTGCCGGTGTCGGGGGCCGAGCAGTTGAGCGACTCGGACCCGAGCGGGTACTTGCCGAGTTCCACGGCGAGGTAGGCGTAGTCGAGGTTGGACAGCCCCTGGCCGGTGTCGGGCAGGAAGAAGTTCCACAGCCCGCGTGACTTCGCTTCGTCCTTCGCTCCCTCGAGCAACTCCAGTTGGCGGTCGGTGTAGGACCAGCGATCGGCACGGCCCTCGCCGGCCTTGGCGAACTCACGCTGCATCGGCTCGACGACGGTCTCCAAGAACTCGACGACCTGCTCGAAGAAGGGTCGACTCTCCTCGGACATCCGCAGATCGAAGTCGTCCATCGAGTTGGTCTTGAGCGCACGTGAATCCATGGCGGCGATACTGCCACCTTCCTGACCACGGCGACCATCGGACGGCACGTGGAAGGACGACCGGATGCCGGGCAGCGCCCGCGGGCGGTCGGGATCAGCTGACCGTCGGGACTATCGGTTGGAGCCGAGCACCGAGCCGGCGACCTGGAGGAGCTCGTTCGACTCGTCGAACTCCGCCGAGTAACAGATGACCTCGCGGTCGCCGTTGTCGAACCCTTCGGCGCTCGGGGTGATCGCCGCGGCGAAGAGCTCCGAGTCGTCGTAGGGAATGCCGATCGCGTCCTCGAACCGTTCCCCGATGCAGCCCTGGGTCATGTCCTGCTGTGACGGCAGGGTGTCGCCGGCGACGTTCCACACTGCGAAGACCTCATGCTCGTGCGGCTCGGAACACTCGACGATCGAGACGTCGGAGAACTGGGTGTCCGTGATCGCACCGAAGCAGTCGCCGACCTCGAGCGAGAAGACGTTGCCCTCATCGGCACAGCCCGACGCGAAGAGTGTGAGGACGAGGCCGACGAGGGCGAGCATTGGTGCGCTTCATGAGGAACTCCGCTGGTGCGTGCGATCAGGTACGACGAACTGCCCCCCACGGTCGGTCACCGTCGTCGGGTTTTGATGGATACCTCGACCGTGCCCACTGATCGTGGCGCTAGCATCGGCTCGTTCGGGGCTGTAGCTCAGTTGGCTAGAGCACCTGCTTTGCAAGCAGGGGGTCGTGGGTTCGATTCCCATCAGCTCCACTGAAACCCCGGCCGCCACGTCGTCCGAGGGGTGGCGGTCGGACCGAATCATCCGGTTCGTCGTCACGCTGTACCAGCATGGCCTGCGGGTCCGGGTGCGGCGAGTACCGATCGGTAGACGGCGACATAGGCGTCGACCATCGATGCCGAACTGAATCGGCGGACCGTCGACGCACGGATGGCGGCCCGGTCGAGGGCGCCGACCCGCTCGATGGCCGCCAGAGCCCCTTCGGCGTCGGGCACGATGAACCCGGTCTGGGCATCGTCGATCAGCTCGGGCATCGATCCCCGGTCGTAGGCAATGACCGGCGTGCCGCACGCCATGGCTTCGACGACGCTGAAGCCGAACGGTTCGTCGAAGTCGATGAGATGGAGCAGGGCATGCGCGCCACCGAGGACACGAGCGCGGTTGTCGGCGCCGACGGGACCGAGGAACCGGACGGACTCGCCGTCGATGTGGGGGGCGACCTCTTCGTCGAAGTAGCGCTGGTCCTGGATGATCCCTGCGATGACGAGTGGACGATTCGCTCGTCGGGCCACGGCGATCGCCTCGGCCGTGCCCTTGTCGGGGTGGATCCGCCCGAAGAAGAGCAGGTGGTCTCGCGGATCGGGATCGACGGCGAACGCCTCGGTATCGATGCCGTGGTGAATCGTCGCCGCGTAGTGCAGCCGCGGTTGACGGTCGGCGTCGCTGATCGCGACATAGGTGGTGGTCGAGTCGTAGCGCTCGTACACGTCCACGATCCGTTCCGAGGAGAAGCCGTGGATCGTCGTGACGACGGGGGTGTCGACGAGGCCGCTGTAGGTGAGCGGCAGGAAGTCGAACCCGTTGTGGATGATGTCGAAATCGTCGGCGCGCTCGAAGACGTCGGCGATGTGGACACACTCGGCGACCTTGGGATCGATGTCGTCAGCTTCGGACCACCCGGTGCGGGCCGTGGCTCGGAGCCGACCACGCGTGAGTGAATCTGCAGTGGCGAACAGCGTCACGTCATGGCCGAGCGCGACCAGGCCCTCGGTGAGGATCGAGGCGAAGAGCTCCCACGGACCGTAGTGACGTGGCGGGGTGCGCCAGGCAATCGGCGAGAGCACCGCGAGACGAAGAGCCGGCAGAGCGGCGGAGGTATCGGAATCGGTGACAAGGCCGACGGTACCGACTGCGATCGCGGAACGTGTCGGGGTAGAGTGACGTCACCTCTTGGAAGAGTGTGCCCCGCTTGGGCTGGACGGCCATCTCGGCTTGTCGCCCTCCGCAGGCCCGGCTTCTTGACCGAGCCGACATCGGAGGTCAACCATGCCCAGCTCCCCCCCGGGCCCCCGCAGTTTCGGGATTCTCTCGACGTTTCCCCCGACCGAGTGCGGCATCGCCACCTTCTCCGCGGCGCTGGCCGCCGGCGTCATCGCCAACGGCGGCACCGTCGATGTCGTTCGCTGCGGTGCCACCCCGAAGCTGGAGGATGCATCGGTGATCGGCACCCTCGACGTGGACGGATCGAGCGGCTTCGCGGCGCCGGTCGAGGTGCTCAACGCCACCGACGTGGCGATCATCCAGCACGAATACGGCCTGTACGGCGGACCGGACGGCAGCGACCTCCTCGACACCTTGGCCGGGGTGGTCGTGCCGATGATCGTCGTGGCCCACACGGTGCTGAGCACGCCCACCGCCAACCAGAAGTTCGTCCTCGAACAAGCCTGCGAGCGAGCCGATGCCGTCGTGGTGATGACCGAGACTGCTCGGATCCGCCTGGACGCGTGCTTCGACGTCGACGCGTCGAAGGTAACGGTGATCCCCCACGGCGCCGCCACCCCGCCGGCCGACGCGCCGACAGCACGTTCGGCGTCGGCGACCCGAGCACCACGTCTGCTGACCTGGGGTCTCCTCGGTCCCGGCAAGGGCATCGAGTGGGCCATCGACGCGGTCGCCGACCTCGTCGACCTCACACCCCCTCCCCGCTATGTCATCGCCGGGGCGACCCACCCGAAGGTGCTCGCCCAGTCGGGCCAGTCCTATCGGCAGATGCTGATCGACCGTGCCGACGCCTCCGCCGCCGCGCCCTACATCTCCTTCGACGACACCTATCGCGACCTGGCGTCGCTCACCGAACTCATCCGCTCCGCCGATGTGGTCGTGCTGCCCTACGACTCGAGAGATCAGGTCACGTCCGGTGTCCTGGTCGACGCGGTCGCCGCCGGCCGGCCGGTCGTGTCGACGGCATTCCCCCACGCCGTCGAGCTGCTCGCCAGTGGCGCCGGCATCGTGGTGCCCCAGGGCGACGCCGGCGCGATGTCGGCCGCGATCCGATCCGTGCTGACCGATCCGGACCGTGCAGCCTCGATGGCGGCCGAGGCCCGGCGTCTGGCACCCGAGCTGAGCTGGACCGCGGTCGCCGGCCGCTACGACGCTCTGGCCACGCGGCTGCTGGCCGAGAGCCAGACGGTCGAACCGTGACGGCGTCGCGGTTCGACCACCTCCTGGCGATGAGCGACCGGATCGGTCTGTTCGAACATGCCGAGTTCCACGTGCCGAGGCGAGAGCACGGCTACTGCACCGACGACGTCGCCCGCCTCCTCGTCGTCGTCGCCCGAGAGCCGGAACCCGACGGACCGGTCCTCGAGCTCGGCCGCACCGCCCTGCGATTTCTCTCCGACGCCCAGGGAACCGACGGCAAGGTCCGCAACCGACGTGACGCCGACGGCGGCTGGTTCGGTCCGTACTCGGTCGAGGACTGCTGGGGCCGAAGCCTCTGGGCCTTCGGATCTGCGGCCCGGTACACGTCCGAGGGGTGGCTACGGCAGAGCGCCCAGGCCTACTTCGACCACGGCATCCAACAACGTTCGCCGTCGCCACGGTCGATGGCCTTCGCCGCGCTGGGCGCGGCCGAGGTGCTGGCCATCGACCCCTCCCACGACGAAGCCCGACACCTGTTGCACGACGTCGTCGACGTGATCGGTTCCCCCGCCGAGGACCCCCTCTGGCCGTGGCCCGAACCACGACTCCACTATGCGAACGCGGTGCTGGCCGAGGCGTTGCTCGCCGCCGGCCATCTCCTCGGCCGACCTCGCGTCCTCGAGGACGGGGTCACGATGCTGCGATGGCTACTTCGCCGGGAAACGGTGGATGGACACCTCTCCCCCACGCCGGTCGGCGGCGCCGGGCCCACGGACTCGGCGCCCGCATTCGACCAACAACCCATCGAGGTCGCAGCCATGGCCGACGCCTGTCGTCGGGCTCACGCGGTGACCGGCGCGGAGGAGTGGTTGCACGGCATCGACCTGGCGGCCCGATGGTTCGCCGGCGACAACGATGCCGCGACACCGATGTGGGATCCGCTGACCGGCGGTGGGTACGACGGCCTCCAGGCAACGGGAGCCAACCTGAACCAGGGGGCCGAGTCGACCCTCGCGTTGGTTTCCACTCTCCAGCATGCGGACCGCCTGGTCGCCGAGACCGTGTGACCTTTCCCGTCGGCGTCAACTACTGGCCGGCCCGCACGGCGATGGGCTGGTGGCGCCATTTCGATGCCACGGAAGTGCGCCGAGACTTCGCCCGTATCGGCGCCGCAGGGCTCGATTCGGTCAGGATCTTCCTGACCTGGGAGGACTTCCAGCCCAGCCCGACGATGGTGAACTCGGCGCAACTCCAGAACCTGGTGGACGTTGCAAACCTCGCGACGGACACCGGCCTGGCCCTGATGCCGACGCTGTTCACCGGCCACATGAGCGGGGCGAACTGGATCCCCGGCTGGGCGCTCGAACCCCGCGAGACGCCGCAACGCTTCCGGGTCGTCACCGAGGGGTCGACGTCGGCACGCACGCTGCGGAGCTGGTTCACCGACCCGGAGATCGTGGCCGCCCAGGCGCTGCTCGCCCGCGAAAGCGCACGCGCGCTCGCCGGACACCCCGCCCTGTGGGCCTGGGATCTCGGCAACGAGAACTCGAACTGCGTCGTCCCTCCCGATCGGGCTTCCGGTCGCGCCTGGCTCGAACAGATGACCGACGCGATTCGCGGGGCCGACGGAACCGCAGCGGTGACCATCGGGCTGCACATGGAGGACCTGGAGGAGGACCGCAGGATCGGTCCAGCCGAGGCGGCGGCGTACTGCGACTTCCTCACCATGCACGGCTATCCGATCTACGCACCATGGGCGGACGGGCCCACCGACGCACACCTCCTGGGTTTCCTGACCAGGGTGACCCGTTGGCTCGGCGGCGGCGCCGACGTCGTGTTCACCGAGTTCGGGATGACGACGTCTCTCGTGGACGAGGCGGCCGCGGCGGCCTTCACCGATCGAGCCCTGCGCGACCTTCAGATCGCCGGTGCGAAAGGGGCGATGCTCTGGTGCGCGAACGACTACGACCCGTCCATCTGGGACAGTCCCCCGCTCGACGACGCTGCCCACGAACGGTCATTCGGAATGTGGCGAGCCGACGGAACGCCAAAGCCCTCGGTGGCCGCGGTGACGAACTGTCCGCTCGACCTACCACCGGCGGAAGACACTGGCTGGTTGGACATCGAGCCTGATGAGTTCTACACGAACGACGGATCGCACCTGGCTCGGCTCTACCAGCGCTACCGCCGTGACGGCGCTACGGCTGGGTCAACCGGCTGAGGAGATCGTCAACCCGGACCGTCGCGATCCGGGCACCCACGTCGGCGAAGCCGTAGGGCAGGATCAGGCGATCGCCGACGATCATGCTGCCGCAGGAGTAGACGACGTTGGGCACGTAGCCCTCGCGTTCATCGTCCGCAGGTGTGAGAAGCGGTTCCTTCAGGTGCCCGATCACCCGACTGGGATCATCCAGATCGAGGAGCAACGCGCCGAGACTGTAGCGACGGAACGGACCGACCCCATGGGTGACGACGAGCCATCCCGCGTCGGTCTCCAGCGGTGATCCGCAGTTGCCCAACTGGATGAGCTCCCACGGCTGCTTGGGTTCCTGGATCTTGTCGGTCTCGTGCCAAACGCGGATGTCGGGCGACCGCATCAGGAAGTTGTTGACGTTGTCCTGCCGGCCGAGCGCCACGAACTCGCCGTCCAGCTTCCGGGGGAACAGCGCAATGCCCTTGTTCTGAGCGCATCGGCCTCGAAGGGTGGCGATCCGAAAGGTCGAGAAGTCGTCGGTTTCGATGAGCTGGGGCAGGATCTGGTGACCATCGAACGCGGTGTAGGTCCCGTAGTACACGACCCGTCCGTCGTCGTGTACGAACCTGACCAGGCGCACGTCTTCCATGCCGTGGCTCTCGGTCGGACCCCGCGGAAAGATCACCCGCTCGGAGATGTCGCTCGTCGGCGGAAACGCGATTCGATAGTTCGACGATGCGAGCCAGTGCAGGACATGACTCGTTTCCACCACCGTCGCATGGTCGACACCCTTCTCGAGGCGCCGAAGTGCGGCCGCCAATTCGGGCATGGCGAAACGCGAGCCCACGGCATCGAGGACCCCCCGCGCGAATGGGTTCATCGCACCGAGTTCGTACAGCTTCGTTTCGAAGAAGTCTTTGTTGTACTTCGTTTCCAATCGAGCCCCGGTCTCGGCGAACGGCCGGGCGGCGTCGACACGGATGTGGGAATCGGCGGCGATCACACCCGACCGGAACTCGATCGAAGAGATGTGACCTTCGCCGACCGCTCGGAGGCTCATGATGAATCGCGTCTCACCCGGCCCCAATCCCGCTTGGTCGGGGGCCGCGACCATCGACGGATTGCCGAGCGCGGCAGCCTCGATGGAGTACTCGTGCGAGAAGTACGCGCCGAGCAACAGCTCACGTTCGGCGGACAGAACGTCGGAGAGCCCGACCCGTTCGGCGGCGAGGTCGAAATTGGAGCGGAGAACAGCGTCGAGGTCGCGGTGACGACCAGCGAACTCCGCGAGGACCGAGCCGAGCGTGGACAGAACCGTCGGCTCGTCCATCGCAAGGATGCGCTCCACGACGACCTCGAAGCGTGATCTCCCGTCCGAGAGGACCTCGTCGCCGGGAAGGAAGGGCTTCGCGATCACGCGGCGGGCGTCGGGAGCCAAGAGGATGTCTGCACAGCGATGAACCGGGAGCGCACTCATCAGCGGATATCCCTCGATCGGTTGTGCTGTGACCCACCGCGTCGGTGGCAGATGACAACCGTACCGGTCACCCGACCGATGACGTGTCACGGACGCCGCAGAGAGGATCAGTGCTTCAGCGGCTCTGGTCTCGCTCGGACCACCGCCGGAGGGACTCGAAGGGGTAGATCCCCGTCGAATGACCGTCGTTCCAGGTGATGTTGAGGCCCCAACCACCGTGGAACCCGGCGTCGGAAATCGTCAACGGCTCTCCCGTTGCAGGGCCGACGGCCTCACCTCGCTCTCGCAGCGCTCGGCAGGTGGCACAGGGACAAGCGGTACGGAGTTCGCGCACGGTGAAGCTAGCGACATGGCCGTCGGCGTAGCGAGCGGTGATCCCCACCTCGCGGTCGACGTCGAGGTCGACGAGTTCGTAGCGTTGATCCACACCTGAGCCTGCCCGATTTCGGACCCGACGCGCGCTGGCGTCCCCGAGCGGGGTCGACGCGACCTGACTACGGTTCGCGCATGACCTCTCGCCCCGGTGCCCTCGCCGGCATCGGCAATACCCCGGTCGTGCAGCTCTCGACCTTCCCCGGTCCTGATGCCGCAGAGGTGTGGGTGAAGCTCGAGGCCGCCAACCCAACGGGCTCCTACAAGGACCGCATGGCACTGGCCATGATCGAGGGAGCCGAACGGCGCGGCGAACTCCAGCCCGGACAACCCGTCGTCGAGTACACGGGCGGCTCAACGGGTAGCTCGCTGGCCTTCGTGTGCAGCATCAAGGGCTACCCGATCCGCATCGTCTCATCGAACGTGTTCGCCGAGGAGAAGCTGACAACGATGCGCGCCTTCGGCGCCGACCTCGAGCTCATTCACAGCGACACGGGCATCCACCCCGAGCTCATCCCGCAGATGCAGGCCCGAGCCGCCGAGATCGTGCGCGACGAAGGGGCGTTTCCCACCGACCAGTTCAACAATCTCGACACACTCGACGGCTACCTCGAGATCGGCCGGGAACTGGTCGATCAGATCGACGGCGAGGTCCACGGCCTCGCCCTCTACGTGGGGGTGGGCGGCGCCTTCACGGGTACGGCTCGACCCCTCCGGGAGCGCTGGCCCGACGTGATCCGCACCGTGGTCGAACCAGCGGAGTCCGCCGTGATCGCCGGCGGACCGGCGGGAACCCACATGATCGAGGGCGGCGGCGTCGGCTTCGTCCCCGCACTCATCACTCCCGACAGCTACGACCGGACCGATGCGGTGAGCACCGCCGACGCGTTCGCAACGGCTCGTGAATTGGCTCGCACCGAGGGTGTGTGGACCGGGCCCAGCGGCGGCGCCAGCATCCTGGCCGCCACCCGTCTCGCCCGCGAGCTCGGGCCGAACCATCGAGTGGTGACCGTGCAGCCCGACTCGGGACTCAAGTACCTGAGCGGCGACCTCTATCGCTGAGTGTCAGAGGCCGATGATCGACGGTGAGATCGGGTTCTTGCCGCCGACCGATCCTCGACTCGACAACGGCCGGAACCCGAGAAACCCGCCGCCGGTCACGAAGGTGTGGCCGGTGGGATCCTTCTTCGGGTCGTAGTGCGCGGACGCCGCTGCTCCGTGGGCGCCCGACCTCATGTAGTCGATCGCCGCGTCGCCCGACTCCCAGACGGTGAGCGTGGCCACCAGCCGTTGTGGGATGTTCGACAGCGCCGTGCCCCAGAGTCCCGACGGCGTGTCGAGAAACTGGTCCTCGAGACCGCTGTTGACCCGCATGAACGGCACGAGGGTGCGGGCGTAGGCCGTGCCGATCGTGATCGCCACACTCGGTCCGTCACCCTCGTGCCCCTCGGCCGCCGCTTCCTGCGTCGAGGCCGCATCGAGTCCGGGCCACACGCCGACGGCGCGATGAAGCTCCATCCGCAGTTCCCAGCCGTCGGCGAACACCCGACCGCTGGGGTCGTCGGTGAGGAAACGGTCGAGGGCCGCCTCGTCGTCCCATCCGGCCAGCAGCACCTCGCGACGGAGCTGCGGCCGCGGCAGAACTCCTCGCGTGAACGGCGCGGCGATGCCATTGCGAGCGGAGCGCAGACCGGGGACATCACCGGCCTGCGGGGTGCGGCGTCGTAGTGCGGCGATCGGACTGGAGTCGACCACGTGCGCACTGAACAACATCGCGGAAGTCTCGTCGCGATCTTTCGGGGCTGCCACGTCGCGCGCTGTCCGCGCGAAGCCATTCCGCGCAAGCGATCAGGGGTCGGCGACCCCGTCGACGTAGACCCAGCGGCCCTCGTGACGCCGGAAGCTGCTCCGCTCGTGCAGCGACCCGGCCCGGCCGGCCGACTCGTAGTGGGCCCGGAACTCCACGATGCCGGTGGTCGCGAGTTCCCGACCGTTCACCGTGTCGATCACCTCCAGCCGAGTCCAGCGCCGCGAGCCGTCGAGGTCGATCCGCCGTGGCCGGGTCTCCGGCGCCCACGTTCGGAGGAGGTGGTCGACGTTGCCGATCGCGAACGCCGTGAACCGCGACCGCATGAGCTGCTCGGCGGTGGCAGCCGGTCGTTCCCCGTCGAGTATCGGTCGGCAACACCGGGCCTCAACGATTCCGCTGCCACAGCAGCACGGGGATTCGGCCATGGGCTGAACCTATCCGGGCGCCGCAGTAGAGTCCGCCGGGTGATGAGGCGGCCGATCGTGCACGGGGCCACGGGCGCGATCCGGCGGCTGCTCACCGGCACGGGCCTGGACCATCGTGTCTACGCCCTCCACCTGCGCCGCACGTACGGCGCTCGCCCGCTCGTCGTCTACTCCCTGCCGAAGGTGGGGTCGACCACATTGCTCCACACCGCCCGCGCCGGTGGCCGCGCCGCGCTGCCCGCCCATCGGCTATCGCCACGGGGCCGGGCGGCGGAGGCCACCCAACGGGAGATCCATCCGCCGACGCTTCGTTCGACCAAGGTCTGGCGAGCCGGCTACGGCGGTCTCTGGCGCAGCGAGTATCTCGCCCGGCGCTTCGCGTCGACGAGCCCGACGGATCCCAAATGGGAGATCGTGACGGGTGTACGCGATCCGGTCGCCCGGTCGATCTCGGCGTTCTTCCACGCCGGCGAGCGTTCCGACAACGTCGATCCGACCCTCGCCCCGGACGAGGTCGACCTCGACGAACTCCGCGCCCGCTGGGTCGCCACCTATTGGCGCGGCGCTTCCTTCGACTGGTTTTCCCAGGAGCTCGAGTCGACCACCGGCATCGACGTCTTCGCGACGCCCTTTCCCCACGCGGCAGGTCATGAGACCTACGCCAACGAGCGCTTCCGAGTCCTCCTCGTCCGCAATGAGGACATCGACCGGGTCGGGGCAGAGGCACTCGCTCGGTTCCTGGCAACCCCGCACCGCACGCCGCCGGCCAGCAACCGCTCCGATGACAAGCAGTACGGCGGCATCTACCGCCGATTCCTCGACACGCTCACGGTTCCCGACGAGATCCTCGACCATGCCTATGAGAGTCGGCTCGCCGCTCACTTCTACACGCCACAGGAGCGGTCCGCCTTTCGCCAGAAGTGGACGTCCTGACCTACTCGCGCCACTTGGCCGACAGGATGTGTCGCGGCCGGCCGACGCCCTTCAGCTCCACCAGTCCACGGTCGACGAAATCGGCCGCGTCGGCGCCGTCGGCCACCGACTCGGTCACGACGATCTCGTCGGGTGCCGCCACGTCGAGCAGGCGGGCGGCCACGTTGACGACCTGACCGAGCACGTCGTCGTCGCCGTGCACGGCCTCGCCGCGGTGGATGCCGATGCGCACCGGCGGCAGGGCCGACCCCAGCTCGCGCTGTTCCCGGCTGCGCCGCTGGATCTCGACCGCGCAGGCCAGCGCCGGTCCGGGCTCGCGGAACCGCACGAAGAACCCGTCACCCTGGGTGCCCACTTCTCTGCCACCGTGGATCTCGGTGAGCTCGCGCACGGTTCGTCGGTGGTCACGCACCAGCGTCGCCCATGCGGCGTCGCCCATCCGTTCGTTGGTTTCGGTGCTCCCCGACAGGTCGGTGAACATGGCGACGACGTGGCGATGTCCCGTCTTCGCCACCGCTCCGCGGCGCAGACCCCGGCGCGGTCGGCGACCGGGGATGAGCCGACCGAGCATCACCGCCAGGTGCATGGTGACGGCCGTGCCCCAGAGCAGCCACAGCCACACAGGCCAGAAGCTGAGCGTCAACGCGTCGCCGGGCGTGCGGGCGTAGCCCTTGAGATCGTCGACGGTTCCGTCGGTCAGCAGCACCCAGACCATCGAAACCGTGGAGCACACGGAGAGGTAGATGAGGGCGTGTGTCACCCAGCGACCGATCACCGCAGGAGTGTAGGTGAGCGCCCACGAGTCGCCCCAGGCAAATGTGGCACCCGTCACATTTGACGCCACAGAGCGTGGCCGCCATGCTTCGCGCCATGGCCTCGCTCATTCAGACTGAGGTCACGTCCGTTGGAGGGACACCACATGAGAAACTCTTCTGCCCGGCGTAGCCGGCCAAGGATGCTGATCGCCACGATTGTCGCGCTCGCGACCATGGCACTCGGCACCGCAACCGCCGGCGCGCTCGACGCGACCGCCACCCCCATCCCTGTCGACATCGAAGGCGAAACAATCGACATCGTCGTGTCAGGGCCCTACGACGGTGCTTCGATCGTCGCGGTCACCAGCTGCGGCAACGCCATCAAGGACGGCGCCATGCTCACCCAGGCGCAGGCCCTCGAGCGCGGTGCGGACATCTGCTGGGGCGCCGCCAGCGCCGGTTCGAATCCAGGCCAGATCAAGCTCATTCCGGGCCCCGTCGACGGTACGACCTACCCCGTCAGCTACGAGTGGATCCCCGTGATCACCGGCGTCGCCGACGGCGCTCCCGCCGAGTACGAGTGCGTCGAGGACGGCCTCGTCGGTTGCAACCTGGCCATCTCCGGGGTCGCGGTTATCGAAGGTGAGCTCACACCAGTGGGTACCCCGGTGACCATCGAAGTGATCCCGGCCGGCGACGGCGACGGGATCATCGGCGATGCCGACAACTGCCCCGAGGACAGCAACATCGACCAGATCGACACCGATGGCGACGGCGACGGCGACGTCTGCGACACCGACGACGACGGCGACGGCGTTCTCGATGACGACGACAACTGCCGCATCGTGGCCAACCCCGACCAGCTCGACGGTGACGGCGACGGCATCGGCTTCGCCTGCGACACCGACGACACCATGGCCGGTCGCATGTGCGACAACGACACGGCGACGCCCTTCAGCGACGTCCCCGACACCTCGTTCGCGGCCGACGGCGTGCGCTGCCTGTACAACCTGGGCGTGACCACCGGTACCACCGGCACCACCTACTCCCCGAGCGACGACGTCACCCGTGAGCAGATGGCGGCGTTCCTGGCCCGTATGTACAAGGCGATGACAGGTGACGATGCGCCGATCGTGACGCACCCCTTCACCGACATCTCCCCCACGTCGTTCGCCAAGGACTCCATCGCGCAGATCTACGGCCTCGGCATCACCACCGGCACCTCGGCGACGACCTACTCGCCGAACGACCTGGTGACCCGTGAACAAATGGCTGCGTTCATCGCCCGTACCTACGAGGCGGCCAACGACGCAACGGCGGCGATCGTGGACACACCGTTCACCGACGTGTCGGCGACCTCGTTCGCCAAGGACGCCGTGGCGAAGATCTACGGCCTCGAGATCACGACCGGCACCACGCCCACCACCTACTCCCCGGGTGACAACGTCACCCGTGAGCAGATGGCGGCATTCCTCGCCCGTCTCTACGTGGCGCAGTAGCCGAACCCGAAACGTTTCGGCAGCGCCCGGTCGGTCATCCGGCCGGGCGCTGTCGCGTCCGGGCGCTAGCGTCGCCGGGATGCACGTCGTCGAGATCTGGCGCTATCCGATCAAGTCCGTGGGCGGTGAACGTCTCGAGGTCGCCGACATCGGTTCGACCGGGATCGTTCACGACCGGGGCTGGGGTCTGGTCGACGACCACACCGGCAACGTCCTCACCGCGCGGCGCGAGCCGCGTCTGCTGTTCGGGTCGGCCCGGATGGTCGACGGCGAACCGGTCGTCACCATCGAGTCGGGCGACGAACTGCGCACCAGCGCCGACTTCTCCGAATGGCTCGACCGGCCGGTCACGTTGTGTTCCGCCGCCGGCGCCGATGGCGGCACCTACGAGAACCCGCTGGACTTCGAGAACGATGAGTCGTGGGTCAGCTGGCAGGGACCCGGCGAGGCGTGGCACGACAGCGCCCGCACCCGAGTCTCGCTGGTCAGCAGAGGCACGATCGGCGACTGGGACGGTCGGCGCTTTCGCCCCAACCTGATTGTCGACGGGGGCGGCGAGGACGCATTCGTCGACCTCGAGATCAGCGTCGGCGATGTGCGACTCTCGATCACGAAGAGGATCGGTCGTTGTGTGATCGTCACCCGTCCGCAGCCCGGGGTCGACCGCGACCTCGATGTCCTTCGCACCATCAATGCCCACCGCGAGGGCTTCCTGGCGATCGGCGCGCTCGTCGTCGCGCCGGGCACGATCCGCCCCGGCGACGCCGTTGTCGTCGGGTAGCGGCGCTCAGCTACCGAACTTGAGCAGGCGCTGGGCGTTGCCGGCCAGGATCTTCTGACGTTCGTCGGCCGGCACGTTGGCCATGCTGGCGTTGATCGTCTTCCACGAGTTCGGCCAGTCGGACGTGATGTGGGGATGGTCGTTGGACCACAGCATGCGGTCGACCCCGACCTTCTCGCGGTTGGCGATGGCGGAGTGGTCGGTGATGAAGGACGCCGGGAAGTGCTTGATCATGTACTCGCTGGGCAGCATGGCGAGTCTGCTGTCCTTGAGGTCGGCCTGGGCGTGACGCAGGTAGTTGTCATCGGCCTGCTCCTGGAAGTACGGCATCCAGCCGCAGTCGGTCTCGGCCAGGATGATCTGGAGGTCGGGGAACCGGTCGAGCACGCCCTCGAAGATGAACTCGAGCATGAGCCTTGGCGCTTGGTAGAAGTGACCGGTGCCGGGGAGCTTCTTGGCCCCGCCGACCTCCTCGACAGGCTTGCCGACACCCGGCGAATCGGTGAGACCGATGTGGACGGTGAGCGGCTTGCCGGTCTGCAGGATCGCCTCCCAGAGGCGGTCGTACTCGGGCTTGATGCCGCTGGTACCACCGTCGGGCATGGCCTTCAGGTAGTAGGCGACGAAGCCGGGCATCGACTCGAGGCGTTCGAGCTCGGCGAGGCATTCGTCGAGACCACGGTTGGGCAGGAGGGCCGCACCACCGAGGCGCTCGGGCGCGTGGCTGCAGAACTCCGAGAGGAAGTCGTTGTAGGCGCGCACCATGGCGTGGTGGAGGTCCGGGTCGCGCTCGCCGTTCACCCAGCCGATGACGCCCGACGCGAACAGCAGCTCGGCGTCGACGCCGTCTCGGTCGAGTTCCTCGACCCGGGCGACGGGGTCGTAGCTGCCCTTGTTGATCTCCTCGAAGAAGGCCCACTCGCCGAGTTCCTCGGGCGCGCGGCCGGCACAGGCGCCCCAGCCGAAGGGACGAACGCCGTCGACACCCTTCATCACCCACGCATCGCCCTTTTCGAAGCGCTCGATGTAGGGCACGCGGTCCTTGAACTCCGCTGGCACGCGCGATGTCCAGAGATCGCCCGGCTCGTTGAGATGACCGTCGGCCGAGATGAGTTTGTAGTCACGGGTGGCGGTGGTCATGTCGTTTTCTTCCTCTGGGGGCTGGAGGTGAGTAAATCTCTAATCATTTATTTATTCGCCCCGGGGCGACTTGTCAAGGGCAACCGGCAACGAGGAGGCGACCGAGCCTCGCCGACCACGGCCGCTAGCGTCACGCCATGATCCGTTCGCTGCTGACCGTCGCCGCCCTGGCCACCGGCGTGGTCGCCTGCGGCGACGACGCCGGGCCCGTCGCCACGCCCGAGCAGACCGAGGTCATCGGCACGCTCATCGACACCGATCTCACCGGTGACGAGCAACGCTGCATCCTCGAGGAACTCATCGCGTCCGGCATCGAGCCCGAAGCGGTGCTCGATGGCACCATCACCGGCGACGAGGACACCGAACTGCTGTCGATCGCCGTCAGCTGTGTCGATGACCTGTCCCGCGTCCCTGCCTTCGTCGAGAGCGTGATCGACGCCTCGGCCGAGACGGGCACACCCTTCTCCGAGACCGAGGCCATCTGCGTGATCGAACAGATGGCCGCCGACGACCCCGTCGCGGCCGCCGCCGATTGCCTCGAAGATGAGGCCGGCGACACCGACCCGAACGCCGCCGCGGTCGACACCTACGGCGACGACCGCACCCTCGATCTGCTGTGGGACGCGTGCGATGACGGCAACAACCAGGCGTGCGACGAGCTCTACAACTCGGCGCCGATCGACAGCGGCTACCTCGAGTTCGCACGCACCTGCGGAGGCCGACTGCCCGACTCGGTCGGGCTCCGTTGTTTCGCCGATCTCGGCTAGCGGTCAGACTGGGTTGGTGCCCGTCCACATCGCCCGCGCGATCCGCAGTCCCTTCACCCGCGTCGACGGCACACTGGCCGGATGGCACCCGGTCGACCTGGCGGCCGAGGTGATGAAGGTGGCGCGAGGTGACCACCGCATCGACGAGGTGTTCGTCGGCTGCGCCGAACCGGTCGGAGCGCAGGGAGCCGACATGGCTCGTGCGGCGGTGCTCGCGGCCGGCTGGTCAGACCTGATCGGCGGTCTCGTCATCGATCGGGCCGAGACGAGTGCCACCGCGGCACTGCACCTCGCCGCTGCGGCGATCGCGACCGGGGCGATCGACACGGCCATGGTCGTCGGGGTCTGCAGCGCTTCGGTCGTCACCCCCGGCGCCGGCGCCCTGGGCCGTACCTACGGTCGGCCGTGGGGCGACGGACCCGCCGCTCGGGTCGAGGACGACGGCGGCCTGCTACCCGGCCCCGGGGCCGCCGATCGTGCGGCAGTCCAGGCCGGCGTCGGTCGGTCGGCCCAGGACGACTGGGCCCTCGCCGGCCTCGAACGCCGCGCCATGACGACGGCACCGATCACCCCGATCGCCGCCCGGCCCGGCGACGGCGTTGCCATCCAGCGAGGCGCTCAGATCGGAGCCGACGACCTTCGCCCGCGCCCGGACGACGCACGCGCCCTCGCCCCGAGCTTCGATCCCGACGGCACCGTCACCGGCTTCACGTTCGCGCCACCGGTCGACGGGGTCGCGGTGCTGGTCCTCGCCCGGGAGCCGGCGGCCGGCGCCGAGATCCTCGGCAGCGGTCGTTCGGCCGGCCATCCCCTCGACCCGATCGGCGGACTTCAGCGGGCGGTGGCCGCGGCCACCCAGGGCATCGACCGGGCGTCGATCACCCGCTGGGAGATCACCGAGCCGACGGCCGCGAGCACGCTGTTGGCCATCGACCGACTGCACCTCGACCCGACGCAGGTCAATCGAGACGGCGGCACGCTGGCCGTGGGCGATGCCGGTGCGGCCGAGGAGCTGCGCCTGCTCACGGATGCCATCGCCCGGGCCGACCCGGGCGAACTCGTCCTCGCCGCCGCCTTCGGCCCGAGCGGCGCCGCCGCCACGCTGGTGCGCTGCCCATAGGCTGACCGGGTGAACGTCGTCAACGTCATCATCGCCGTGGTGGTCGGTGTCCTGATCATGCGCATCGGACTGGCGATGCTGCGGGGCCTGGCCCAACCGGTGCCCGAGCCTCCCCCGGCCGGCGAACTCCGCAAGGTGAAGATCGCCTTCCGGTGCAGCATCTGTGGCGCCGAAGTGCGGATGACGATCTCCCCCGACGAGGATCCGCAGCCCCCACGGCACTGCCTCGAGGACATGGATTTGGTCGCCCCGATCGAGTGACACGACAATCCACAACCTGTGGATAAACCGGGGGATAATCACACCCGTGTGATTCCTCGCTCGGCCGGCAGCACTCCGCCGCCGGCCGAAACCTCTAGAGTCGGGACATGTCGCAGAAGCCAAACAAGCGCCGCGTGTCGGGCGGGCGGGTCACCCCCAAGGGCACCCACCCCGAGGGATACACCCCGGAGACGGTTTCCCATACGGGACATGAGGGATTGCCGCCCAGTCCGATGTGGGTGCCGGTGCTGATGTTCGGTCTTCTCGGCCTCGGCGTGGTCACGATCCTGCTGAATTACGTCGGCTCGATCTGGGAGACGTCCAACGGAATCCTGCTCCTCGGGCTGGGCATGATCCTCGCCGGCATCATCACCGCGACGCAGTACCGCTAGCGCCGAATACCAACCCGACTTTTCCACAGGTGTGGAAAAGTCGCTGCTACTCGAAGTTCTCCCAGTACCGGCTGGGCATCGGGCCGCGCTGATGCTTGTACTTCGAACCGAGCGCGCCCGACCCGTAGGGAACCTCGGCGGGCGTGGTCATCTGTTGGAACGAGATCTGACCGATCTTCATGTTCGGATAGAGGGTGATCGGCAAGCTCGCCACGTTGCTGAGCTCGAGCGTGAGCTGACCGTCGAAGCCGGCATCCACGAACCCGGCCGTCGAATGGATGAGCAGGCCGAGCCGCCCGAGCGACGACTTGCCTTCCAGTCGAGCCACCAGATCGTGGGGCACCGCCACCCGCTCGAGGGTGCTGCCGAGCACGAACTCACCGGGATGGAGGATGAACGCCTCGTCCTCATCCACCTCGACGAGCTGGGTGAGCTCCTCGAGGTTCGTCTTCACGTCGATGTGGCTCATCGTGTGGTTGCGAAACACCCGGAACCAGCGGTCGAGCCGGAGGTCGACCGAGGAGGGCTGCAACCCCTTGGGGTCGAGCGGGTCGATGACGATGCTGCCGGACTCGAGGTGTTCACGGATGGAGCGGTCGGAGAGGATCAACGTGGGTTGGCTTTCAAGGGAGTGGGGACGGCGGCGAGGTCGACCTCGACCGGTCCGCTGTGGTCGTCATCATCGCTCATGGAACGGGCGTCGTCGGCGTCGAGCAGTTCGAGCTGGGAGCCGCGCGCCTTGCGGGCGCCGTCCATCCAGTGGGCCCGACACAGCAGGTCGTAGGTGACCTCGCCGGCCGTGGGACCACCGGTATCGCCGACCACCTTGAGCTGGCCCGACACCACCTGATTGCCGTCGACGAAGCGGGCGTTGTGGGTGGCGCGGGCGCCGCACCAGCACCGGGCCTCGACCTGGATCTCGATGCGCTGATCGGCCAGCTCGAGCATGCGCACGGTGCCGGGGAACAGTTCTCCCTGGAAGCTGGTGAGCAGGCCGAACGCGTAGACGTCGACCGCGAGTTCGTCGACCACCCGGGCCAGGTGCTCGCACTGGGTCGGACGGTAGAACTGGACCTCGTCGCAGATCACCGCGTCGACGCTGCCCTGGCGGGCCATGCGCCGGCGCACGAGGTCGAACAGATCGGTGCCGGGCTCGACGATCTCGGCGTCAGCCGACACGCCGAGACGGCTCGAGACACGACCCGCGGCGCGGTCGAGTTGGGTGGTGAGAATCGTGTGGAGCCCACGGGCGCGCAGATTGTGATGGATCTGGAGGGCCTGGGTGGACTTGCCCGAGCCCATCGTCCCGAAGGTGAATCGCAGTTCGGCCATCGGACGGCGACCCTACACAAGAGATGGCGAGCCGGCACCGGCGGAATCGGGACGTTGGACCCTGTCGCTCGTCGGCACCGGGGTCGACAATGGGACGATGAGCGGATCCCCCGATGCAGCGCTGCAGAGCCTTTCCACCGACGAGTGCTGGGAGCGCCTGGTCGCGCACTCGGTCGGTCGACTCGGCGTCGCCGTTGGTTCCCAGCCCGACATCTTCCCGGTGAACTACCGGATCGACGACGACGAGATCATCGTGCGCACCGCGGAGGGCACGAAACTCGCCGCCGCGATCATGGGTGGTCGTGTGGCGTTCGAGATCGACGATCTCGACCCCGAGACGCACACCGGCTGGTCGGTCGTCGTGCACGGCACGGCCCGCGAATCCACCACGCTTCTCGACACCATGCACGACCACGAGATCGACACCGACCCCTGGGCCGACGGCGCCAAGGAACGGGTGATCCGCATCACGGCGACAGAGGTGACCGGGCGTACGATCGGTGCCTACGACCAGGAGAAGAAGCCATGACCATCATCGTCGGTATCGACGGCTCGGAGGCCTCGCAGGCCGCCCTCGTCTGGGCGGCGGAACGCACCGGGTGCTTCGGACCGATCCGGCCGGTCCATTCGTGGAACTACCCGATCTCGGCGTGGGCACCGAGCCCGCTCAGCGTGGGTGTGGCTCCACCTGTGGCCGAGATGGCCGAGGCGGCCCGAGAGGCCGCCGACCGGTGCATGGCTGCACTCGGCGACGATGTCGCCCACGAGCCTCCCGTGGTCGAACACGGCGACCCCGGCGTGGTACTCGTGAACGCGGCGCAGGACGCCGCGCTCCTGGTGGTCGGCACCCGAGGACGGGGTCCGGTCCGCGCCAATGTCATCGGGTCCGTGGCCCGTCACTGCGCCGATCACACCCCCATACCTCTGGTCATCGTGCCGCACGACGAAGCGAGCTCGGCCATCGCGCCCAGCGAACGAATCGTTGTCGGTGTCGACGACTCCGACCACGCACGCGCCGCTCTGCGATGGGCGATCAAGAACGCGTCGCCGCAGGCCACGATCAGTGCGATCAGCGTCTGGCAGACGCCGGTCGACGGGCCGATCCTCTACGGCGTCAACCGGTTCGACCTACGCGCGTTGAGGGCGGCGGCCGAAGCCACCGTCAACGAGGCAACCGACGCGGTGTGCGACGAACTTGGTGTCGATCGCGCCCGCGTGACACGTCAGATCGCCGAAGGCGATCCGCGCTGGGTCCTGCTCAATCAATCCGATGAAGCCGACCTGCTGGTGCTCGGCCAGCGCGGCCGCACCGGACTCTCACACTTCTTCCTCGGTTCGACCACGACCGCCCTCATCCATCGCCCCCGCTGCCCGACCGCCGTGATCCCGGTCTGACGCCGTCACATGGGACACGCGAGGCTGGAGCCATGATCCGCGTCGCGCTGCTCGACGACCACGAGATCGTCCGCACCGGGGTGGCCGAGCTGGTCAACGCGCAGGACGACATGGAAGTCGTCGGTGAGGCCGGCACCGGCCGCGAGATGTTGCGCACTGTCGCCGCCACCTCGCCCGATGTCGCCGTGCTCGACGTCCGCCTCGGTGACGACGACGGCAACGGCATCGCGACCTGCCGCGAGATCCGCAGCGCTCATCCCGACACCCAGTGCCTCATCCTCACGTCGTTCGAGGACGACGCGGCCATCGTCGACGCGTCGCTGGCCGGCGCGGCGGGCTATGTGCTGAAGCAGATCCGCGGCCACGACCTCATCGACTCGATCCGCAAGGTCGCGGGCGGGGCCCAGCTACTCGACGCGGCGGAGACCCGGATGGCCATGCAGCGCCTGCGCTCCACCGAAGCCGGGGCGCTGGATGACCTGACCGACAAGGAGCGTCGGGTCTTCGACCTGATCGGCGACGGCTTCTCAAATCGTCAGATCGGCGAGGAGCTCTACATCGCGGAGAAAACGGTCAAGAACTATGTGTCGAGCGTGCTCGCCAAGCTGGGCATGGTGCGCCGCACCGAGGCAGCCGCGCTCGCCGCCCGCCTCGAGGAACGCCAACGACGCAAGTACCTCTAGCGGTACCCGCCGACGGTGCGCGCCCGATTCACCGCATCGAGCAGCGTCTCCCTGGTCATCGGCTGCGGCACCGTGAGGCATCCCTCGAGCTCGTCCTGGTAGAGCGGGATACGAGAGACCGGCAGCTCGACGACCACCGGGACCTCGGGGTGTCGATCTCGCCAGGCGAGAAGCACTGCCCGGTCGTCCTCGTCGGCGATGTTCAACCCGAAGAACACGATGTCGGCCTCGTCGGCGCGGTCGCAGTCACCACCGCGCGCGAGGGGACACTCGTGGTGGCGTCGATCGTTGGGTCCGCCGCAGCTGCTCACCTCATAGCCCTCGGCGACCAACAGGTTGCCGACAGCCGTAGCGATGGCCCAATCGTGATGTTCGATGAGCACGCGAGGCCGATCGGCGGCCCGCCAGGGAGTGGGTTGGAGCGCCGGGTGGTGTCGTCGCATGGTCTCGCCTCTCGTCGTTTCCTTCACCTTCCCTGCCTCGCCGGCGTGGGCAAAGGGTCGAACGTCCTCCGCTCTCCCGGCCGACGATCGCTACTCTGGGCGCGTGAACGAACTCTTCGCCGGCATCGACGCTCGTGGCGTCTGGGAAAGTGTTCCGGACGCGATGCTGTTGGTCGACCCGACCGGCACGATCCAGCAGGCCAACCTCGAAGCCGAGCGAATGTTCGGCTACGCCACGGGGATGACGGGCCTCGGCGTCGAGTCGCTGCTCCCGGCCCAGTTCTCGAGTGGCCACGCATCCCTGCGGCAGGGCTTCCATGCCGACCCCCGGCGTCGACCCATGGGTGCGGGGCAGCGCCTCGAGGCGCGCCGAGCCGACGGTTCGGACTTCCCGGTGCAGATCTCGCTCGCGCCCCTGGGCGACAGCCTCGTGATCGCCGCCGTTCGTGACGTGACCGATCTCGTCATCGCCGAGGAGCACCAGATCACGTCGGCTCGTCGCCGCATCCTGGCGGAAGACCACGAACGCATCGCCAAGGACATGCACGACACCGTCATCCAGGAGCTCTTCGCCCTCGGCATGAGCCTCCAGGCCGCCGTGGCGACCATCCCCGACTGCGACCAGGCCGCTCGGGTCGAGGCCGGCGTGTCCACCCTCGACGACGTGATCCGCTCGATCCGCGCCGTGATCTTCGACATTCGCAGCGAGAAGCAGGCCGACGACCTGCGCGTACGGGTGGTCGAGATCGCCACGAGCCTGATCCCCTCCCTCGGCTTCGAGCCATCGGTGTCGTTCCATGGCCCCGTCGACCGGGTGCCCGCACCGCTGCACGAACACATTCTCGCCGTCGCCCGTGAGAGCCTGACCAACGTGGCCCGCCACGCGGAGGCGTCCGCCGCCGCCGTCGACGTCACCGTGCGCGACCACATGGTGACGGTGCTGGTGAGCGACGACGGCATCGGCATGCCCGAGCCGCCGACCCGACAGAGTGGCCACACCAACCTGGCCGAACGCGCCCGCCTCACCCGCGGCAGCTTCCTCGTGGCCGCCCATCCCGACGGCGGAACGACGGTCGAATGGCGAAGTCCCCTGGACTGACCCGCCTGTCCGATTCCCGCCCGAGCCGCTACGATCAGCGCTCTCCGCGGGTGTAGTTCAATGGTAGAACATCAGCTTCCCAAGCTGAATACGCGAGTTCGATTCTCGTCACCCGCTCCATCTACCCAGGTGAACGGTGTACGGGAGTTACATCTCCCACCCGCCCGGGCGAACACCTGCGGATGGTAGCTATCGTGGCGCATGGCGGCGAACGAGGCCATCCCGGCGAAGACCGCGTTGTGGATCATCGGCGGGGTCGTCGCGCTCGTCCTCGTGATCGCGATCGGCCTGTCCCTGGGTGACAGCGACGGCGACGCGAGCGACCCGGTCCCGTCCGTCGCTCTCGACCCGGAGCCGGACGACACGCAGCCCCCGACGGCCGGGTTCGACAGCGGCATCCCGCCGATCGACTGCCGGCTCATGATGGGCGCCCTCCGGGCGCTGGATGCGCTCGAGTCGGAGGAGATCGGCTTCCCGTTCAGCGCGCCGGGGATCAGCCAGGGCGAGACGTGCACCCACCGGGTCGAGGGCCACGAGGACTACTACGTGACGCTCTCTCCCGGTCCCACTTCCGACTTCCTCGAAGGGGCGCTGCTCCTCGGTGTGGAGGGTGAACTCGTTCCCGACGTCGGCGATGTGGCTCTGTGGTTCGGCGGAGCCGATGCCGACGGTGGTGGAGAGGTCGGTGTGCTGAGCGTGGCGAAGCAGATCGACCAGGGCGGGTTCTACTTTCGCGTCGAACTCGGCCGTCCCGATCTGGACGAGGACGACCACCGAGCGGTCGCCGCCGACCTGGGCCGCGACATCCTGGCCCGCGTCCCCGGCGGTCAGCCCGACCCCGCCGAGCCCGAGATCGAGACCGTCACCCCGGACGAGCTCACCGAACCGGATCGCCGCTCCTGGTCCTACCGGCACAACATCGAAGGTGGCGTGGACGCCGGTGACTGGGAGCTCGCGGACGGGATCATCTCCACGCTCGAATACCTCCTCGACGACCAGAGCAGCCTCGCGCGTGCGCCGGACGGGGTCGTCGACCGTTCGGTGTCCGAGTTGCTGGCGTGGATCGACACGGTCGACCTCTCGGCCGACGATCGGGCCGCCGTCGACGAGCTCGTCGACCGGCTGCTCCGCCCCGATGAGCTGGCCTACCTCGACACCGACCCGCGGCTCCCGACGCCCACCGACGATGACGAAGAGGGCGACGAGAACGGCGACGGCGCGGAGGACGAGGTCGCCCTTCCCGCGACGACCCCGGGGGGCCTGGTCCGGATCAGCGCGCCGGTTCAGGAGACACCCGAGGTTCCCGAGATCGACTGTGGTGACGGTGCCGTCTGGCACGACGCCGCCTGCCTGGCCTGGTACGACGCAGAGCAGGGATCCGGCCAGATCCCGGCCGGCAAGTACTGGGTGGCCGGGCCGAGCCCGACCGAGGTGCCCGTCCTCGGCGTCACCGCGCCGTTCGTCGACCTCGTCGTCGATGCGGTGGCCGACGCCGCCGCCGTGCTGGAGCCGGTCGGGGTGGTTCCGGAGATCCGCGTGGCGATCAGCCCCTTCAAGGGCAATGTCGAGGTCCTCTCCATATTCGACGACGAGGAAGAGCGTGACTGGTGCAACGTCGTCGTCTGGGCGCAGCCGACCACGACCTCGGATGCGGCGCTGCGACAGTGGATCGCCTTCGAGATGGCCCGCTGCTTCGCCGTCAACGAGTTCCCGCAGGATTCGGGGCAGGAACCGTGGTGGGCCCCGGCTCTCTTCTACTACCTCAGCGAGGTCGCGGTGCCCGACGGCGGCCTCGAGGACGGCTTCTCGGCCGACTTCACGGCCGAGGAGCTCGTGACCACCCCCGGGCACCGAAAGCGCAACAACGCCCTGCTGTTCCTCTCCATGCACGACGTCCTCCTGCCCACCGGGATCGTCGAACTCATCCGCAGCGCCCCCCGGTCCGGCGGAGTCGACGCCCATCTCGCGGGGATCGCAGGGATGGACCTCCTCCTGCACGACTTCGCGATCCAGGCGTCGGATGACCAGCTGCCCGACTCGCTCGGCCGTCCCTACGGCGGCGGTCCGTTCGACGACCACGACTTCGTCATCACCTCACCTGCCGAGCGACAGGAGTTCCTCGAACCGATGGGCGTCACCCGCGTCGATCTCCGCGTCGACGACGGCATGTGGGCCTGTGTCGAGTGGATCCTCGACGGCGACACGCTCCTGTCGTGGCGTGAGGGGACGAGCGGACAGCCCGGGGATTGGACCACCGACCCCCCCGACCGGATCAACGACCGGTCACTCGTCGTGGCGACGGCGACCGGGTCTGCGACCGCGTCGATCCGGGTCGACGACGTCGTGGACGACCCTGACGACTGCGACGAGCGAGACGACGAACCCGAGATCGAGCCCTTCGAGTTCGACTTGGACTGCCCTGACGCCTGCGGATCCACCGAATACATCGGGCGATGGATCGGCGAGCAGCTCCAGAAGCTGGTCGACGCCCTCACGGACGACTGAGGCTCATCGACGCGTTCGGTTGTGGCGATGTCGAGCACGACGCCGACGGCGTGCTTTGACGCGGTTCGTTCGCCGATCGTGTCGGGGATGGGGGTGCCGTTGTCGAGGGTGCAGCCGTCGCCGCGGACGTGGATGACCAGTTCGGTCAGCGTGTCGCCGGTGCCGTTGCGCATGAGCCGTTGGAGGGCGTCGACTCTTTGTTGGGCGAGGGTGGGCCACGCGTCGGCCGTCGGGTTCGACCCGTTGGGTGATCGAGCGGCGGCGCTGCTGATGAGCGTCGAGTTCTTCGGGCTCGGCCGTGCGGTTGATCCATGCGGCGAGGGCCCGACCCAGGTCTGCGGCGGGTAGGTCTGGGGCGGGTAGGTCGGCGGCGATGGCCAGGAGTTCGTGTTCGTTGTCGGGTGTCGCGACACGGGTCAGGGTGCGCACCTTCGACGAGGACAGGTCGCCTCCGTTGAACGCGTCCGCGGACGCGGGGAGATGGTGCGCGGCGCTGGGAGACCCGGCAAGGACCCACTGGCATGAGTCGGCCTGCGTCGAGGACGGACACTGGTGCGGACATGGGCGGGTCTCCTTGAAACGAAGAGTCGTTGTCAACGGGACCACCCAGGAGCTTGCTCGGAACCGGGAGGCGGAGAGGGTCGGTCGAGCTCCGCTCGACTCAGCATGAGCAGGGGTGTGACACCCAACGCCGAACCACACCCTCACGCGTCCGCGGACGCGTGAGGCGACCACTACGACGGTTCGGTGGCGGAGTTCCAGCCGATGATCAGGTGCTACCCAAGTAACGAGATGGCGCATACTTGGCTACATGCCTATGCGTGGAAACCGGATCGACGAGGTCTTCACGGCCCTCGCCATCGCCGTCCACCAGAGCCCGGGGAAGGCGCAGCCATTGCCATGAGCGACGGGTGGCATTGGCGAATCTCGACGACGGACGGCGTGGTGCTCGGTCACGACCGGCTGACCGCAGTTCTGACGGATCACCATCAGCGGCTCGTCGAAACCTGGCGCACGTTCACCCGGGAGCAGTGGGATCATCCATCGCGCAACCCCGAGTGGACGGTGCACCAGACCGTTCGCCACCTCGCGGACGCGCTCGACCGCGGGGCCGGGATCGTGACGGTCGACCGCTCGCAGGGCGAGCCGCGTTTCGATCCACGGTCGACCCCCGACGAATGGTTGGCCGCATCGGACCACGACTCACCGGAGCGCACGATCGAGCGCTTCTCCTCCGCCGCGTCGACGTATCGGGACCGGGTCGGCGAGCGATGGGCGGCCGGTGACACGGCCCACGAGTCCACGGTGTACGGCACCGCCCACTGGACCGTGAACGTCGCACATCTGTTGTGGGATTCGTGGATCCACGAGCGCGACGTGTTGCTGCCACTCGGTCTGCCGGCGGTTTCCTCGGAAGCGGAGGAACGCGTCGTCGGGCTCTACGGCCTGCTGATGGCGCTCGTGCCATCGAGGTCGACCGGTCGGTCGGTCGTCGCCACCGTGCAGCTCCGGGGTCTCGGACGACACACCATCGAGGCGACGAACGAGGCCGGTTCCCTGGTCAGCGCGGAGATCTCCGACGACGCGCCGGCGATCTGCGGCGTCCTGACCGAGACGATCGACGCCCTCGCAGGAAGAGGCGACGTGGCCGATGCCCTGCCCGGCGCACCCACCGAACTCGGCATGCTCGCGGCCTTCTTCAACCGCTGAGTGATGCCGGGCCGCCGCGCCCGCCGGCCGAAGCCGTGTTTCGGCGAGCCTCGGCCCGGGAAGGCCCCTGGAGCCCCCTTCGGAAGGATTCCACCATGGCCCTCGCAGACGCGCTTGCCGATCACCCCGCCCGCGACACGTTCGACTTCGCCGAGTTGCTGCGTGCCATCGAGGCATGCCAGGCCTGCGCCACGCTCTGCAACGTGTGCGCCGACAGCGACCTGGCCCGCGACGCCAACGCCATGCGCGACTGCATCCGGACCTGCCTGGACTGTGCCGTCATCTGTCAGGCGACGGCAAGCGTTCTGGCGCGCCCGGCCCCGTCGGGCGACGCCTGGGCCGCGCTGGTGAACGCCTGCATCCACGCCTGTCGCGAATGCGCCGTCGAGTGCGAAGGACACGACCACGAGTGCTGTACCTCCTGCGCCGCTGCGTGCCGCGAGTGCGAACAGGCCCTGCAGCAGCTGATGGCCGCCGCGAGCTGACGCATTGCTGTCGTCGCCGTGATTGGTTGGCGTCTTCTCGACGGCGCGAGAATGCACCATGGACCCCGATCACGATCCGACCAGCGGCGCGGGAATCACGTTCGACGACCTCGAGTCGAAGCCAGGGTTCTTTGCCACCAAGGCCGCCCGAGAAGGGCGTCCGACGACGGCCACGTTCCTGCCCGATCCGCCCCGTCGGCCTCGCTGGTGCACCCTCATCTCGGTCGACGACCACCTGGTGGAACCACCTCACATGTTCGAGGGCCGCATTCCGGCCGCACATGTCGAGCGGGCGCCTCGACTCGCCGTCGATGACGACGGCATGGAGTACTGGCTCTACGACGACAACCGCCACTACAAGGTGGGCCTGAACGCGGTCGTCGGACGTCCGATCGAGGAGCTGTCGTTCGAGCCCGCCCGCTTCGACGAGATGCGGCGCGGCGCGTGGGACATCGACGCTCGGGTGCACGACATGGATCTCAACGGTGTCTATGCGTCGCTCAACTTCCCTTCGTCGCTCGCGGGGTTCGCCGGTCAGCGCTACCAGCTCGGCGTCAGCGACCCGGACCTCGCCCTCGCCGTGGTCCGAGCGGCGAACGACTGGCACCTCGAGGAGTGGGCGGGGACGCATCCCGGCCGCATCATCGCCTGCCAGGTTCCCTGGCTCCTCGATCCCGTGGCCGGCGCGGCCGAGATCCGAGTCAACGCGGCTCGCGGGTTCCGCGCGGTGACGTTCCCGGAGCTGCCCGAGCGACTCGGGCTGCCGTCGCTGCACACCGGCCACTGGGATCCGTTCCTCGAGGCGTGCGCCGACACCGGCACGGTCGTGTGTCTGCATGTCGGCTCCTCATCGACGGCCCCGACCACCTCTTCGGATGCACCCTCCGACACGATCGGCGTGCTGTTCTTCGGCTGGGCGATGTTCGCCGCCGTCGACTGGCTCTACTCGCGCCTCCCGGTTCGGTTTCCCGATCTCAAGATCTGCCTCTCCGAGGGCGGCCTCGGGTGGGTGGCCGGGCTGATGGACCGCCTCGACCACGTCGGCAAGTACCAACAGATGTACGGGACCTGGGAGGGCATCGACCTGACCCCACGGGAGGTGCTCGCCCGCAACTTCTGGTTCTGCGGCATCGATGACCCCAGCGGACTCGATCACCGCCATCGCATCGGGATCGACCACATTCTCCTCGAGTCCGACTATCCGCATCAGGACGGCACCTGGCCCGACACACAGGAGATCCTGCGGCAACAGGTGGGCCACTTCCCCGCCGACGACATCCGCAAGCTCACCTGGGAGAACGCGTCGAAGCTCTTCGATCATCCCGTGCCGGCCGAGATCGTCGCCGATCCCGAGGCGTTCTGAGCCGTGGAGATCACCGACGAGTCCGACATCCGATTCCGGATCGCCGCGGCGCGCCGGATGCTCGCCCGCGAAGGATGCGAGTCCAACGTGGGCGGCCATGTCAGCGCCCGCAACACCGAGCGGGACGAGACGTTCTGGGTGACCGGGTTCGAGTACTTCGACACCACGCTGCCCGACCGAGTGGCCCTGCTCGGCTTCGATCTCGCGCCGGTGGAAGGCGAACTCGCGATGTCGCCTGCGGTCAACTTCCACGCGCGGATCTACGAGGAACGGCCCGACGTCAACGCGATCATCCACCTCCACTCGCACTATCTCTCGGTGTTGTCGTCGACCTCGAGGACCGTGGGGATGTACAACGTCATGTCCGTGCTCTTCCACGACGAGCAAGCCACCTATTTCGACGACGGCGTGAAGTCGCATCTCTCGGTCGTCGATGCCCTGGGCGACAAGCGGGTGGTCCTGATGAAGAACCACGGTGCGATCATCGCGTCGGACTCGCTCGAGAACGCAACGATCGAGGCGATCGCCCTCGAAGCCGCGGCGCGCTACCACCTCGAATGCGAGGCCGCCGGCGGGACCGAGATCCTGGAAGCCGAGGTCGTCGCAGGCAAAGAGATGTACCGCCGCCACTTCCTGCCCCAGATGTGGGCGGCCAACATGGAACGCATCCGGCGCTCCGATCCCGATCTCTTCGACTGGCTCGACGACCGAGCCGCGCGACAGCTCAGCTGATCGGGCAGCTCCCGCCGTCGACCATCAGCGTGTTGCCGGTCAGGTAGCGCGAGTCCGGTGACAGCAGGAAACGGGCGACCGGGCCGATGTCACCGGTGGGGTCGCCCACGCGGCCGAGCGGGATGCGTTCGGTGACGCGAGCCTCCATGGCCGGATCGAGATCGAACGCCTTCTCCATGGCCGGGGTCATCGCGAGCGGGGCCAGACAGTTGACGCGGATTCCGTCGGGGCCCCACTCGCGCACGAGTGAACGAGCGAAGCCGCGCTGCGCAGCTTTCACTGCGGCATACGGCGCGAGCCTGGCTTTACCCTCGAATCCCGCTTCGCTGGTGAGAAGCAGATAGGCCCCTTCCGATTCGGCGAGGTACGGATGCGCGGAGCGGGCCAACAGCCACGAACCCCGAAGGGACACCGCGATGTGGTCCTGCCAGTCCGCCATGGTCAGCTCGTCGAGGCGCACCGGTCTCGGTGACAAGCCGCTCGTGGCGTTGTGTACCAGCCCGTCGAGCCGTCCGTCGGTTTCGATGACGGCGGCGATCGCCGCGGTGACCGACGCTTCGCTACCGGCGTCGCACTCCACAAAGCGGCCGACACCACCGACCGCGTCGATCTCGCGAGCGACCGCGCTGCCGGCCTCTTCGCGCCGGGCCGCGACCCACACCGTCCATCCCGCTTCGCCGCAGGCGAGCGCGATACCCCGTCCGACTCCACCCGATGCGCCGGTGACCACCACGACGTGACTCATCGGTAGGCCCGTCCTGCGTCGACGTGGACCACCGCGCCGGTCACGATCGCGACATCGCCGGCGAGGATCGCCGCCACCGCCGAGATCACATCGTCGAGCGTGCCCGGAAACGTCGAGAGGGGTGGAGGCGGTGACACCGGCGCCGACACGAGACGGCGAGGCGAAGTCACCAGATTGACCCGCACTCCCCGGGCGCCCTCCGACTTGGCCAGCGATCGCACCAAGGCCTCGACGGCATCGGCGACCGCCGTCTCCGGTGCCCACCCGGTGACGTCGAGCGAGGCGGCCTGGTCGACGACCACGACGATCGAGCCGCCGTCGGCTACGCGTCGGGTGGCCACGGCGAGGGCGACGGCCCATCGGGCGAGCGGCATCTCGGTTCGCCGGATCCACGCGTCACCGTCGAGTTCGACGGCAGCGAGAGGTTCGATGTCGGCCGACTCGGCCATGACGACCACGGCGTGGTGGCGGGGACCATCACCGTGGGTCTCGCGCCACTCCTCCAACCCCCCGGCCTGCGCCCAGTCGGTCGTCGCGGCCGAGTCCGGCAACCAGATCGTGTCGGCGTCGATCGCTTCCGCCAGCCGGCGGGCGTCGTCGGTCGGCCCGGCGACCAGTACTGGAGGCATCATCGACCGTCGCCGGTCGAGGGTGCGCGGCCCGCGAGCGAGCCGCCGTCGAGCACGAATTCGGATCCGGTCGAGAAGGCCGACGCATCGGAGGCCAGGAACGCCACCATCTCGGCGACGTCGTCCACGTGACCCTGGCGGCCCACCGGCAGCGCCGCGTGCACCGCCTGCTTGTCGACAGCGTCGAACAACGGCGTGCGGGTCATGGGCGTGTCGATCGAACCCGGGTGGACCGAGTTGACCCGGATCCCGTCGTGGCCGAGCTCGAGCGCGGCCACCTTGGTCATTCCCCGGATCGCCCATTTCGTCGAGGCGTACGCAGCCACCCCGGCGACGCCCGTCATCCCCGCCAGCGACGACACGTTGACGATCGAGCCGTTGCCGCTCTCACGCAGCGCAGGGATCGCGGCCTGCATCCCGAGGAAACACCCGAGCTGGTTCACGCGCACGACCTGCATGTAGTCGTCTTCCGTCATCGTCTCGATCGGCCCCGTGCGAATGATGCCCGCGTTGTTCACCAGGATGTCCAGGCGTCCGAAGGTCGTCGACGCGGCATCGACGGCTGCGTGCCACTGCGACGCGACGGCCACATCGAGTTCGACGGCGACCGCGGCATCACCGAGCGAAGCGGCGACCGCGTCACACTCCTCGGCCAGCACGTCACCCACCACGACGCGGGCGCCGCGGGCGACGAGCAAACGGGCCTCGGCCTCTCCCTGGCCGCGCGCACCGCCGGAGATCAGCGCCACGCGGCCACTCAGATCCAGGGCGCCGAGTGCGCTCATGCGGTCGCGCCGCCTTCCATCATCAGGGTGGTGCCGGTGACCATCGAGGCATCGTCGGAGGCGAGGTACGCGACGGAGGCCGCGATCTTCTCGGGAGTGAGGATCTCCTTGATGACACCGGAGCCCCGCACGAAGAGATCGAGGTTGGCGTCGTCGGGCATCGTGAAGGTCGAGAGGAAGTCGGTGTCGACCGCACTCGGACACAGGCAGTTGGCCCGCACCCCGGCCGTCCCGAACTCGATGGCGAGCACCTTGGTGAGCATGATCACGCCGCCCTTCGAGGCGCAATAGGCCGCGTTGTAGGGCACCGCCCGCACACCGGCCACCGAGGCCATGTTGACGATCGACCCCTTCGACGCCTCGAGGTGGCGGATCGCGGCCTGACACATCAGGAAGGTGCCGGTGAGGTTCACGCCGATCACGTGGTTCCACTCGTCGGGCGACACGTCGGGCGTGGGCGTGAGGCCGCCGACGCCGGCGACGTTGACCAGCACGTCGATGCCGCCATGGGCCGCCACGGCGTCGGCGATCGTCGCGCAACACGCCTCGGGGTCGGTGACATCGAGCGCACGACCGATGGCGGCGCCGCCGCCCTCGCGTATCGCCGACGCGGTCACCTCGGCCGCCGCGCCGTCGATGTCGGCACAGAGGATCGCGGCACCCTCCGACGAGAAGCGTTCGGCGCAGGCCCTCCCGATGCCGCCGCCGGCACCGGTGATGACCACGGAGCGGCCGGCGAACCGCGGCTCGTCAGCCACCCGGAACCGTCACGGTCTCGGTGTCGACGCCGGAGCGCAGGATCCGGCCGCCCCGTTCGCCGGTGAGTTCGCCGTCGGTCACGATCTCGTTGCCGCCCACGAACACGTGGTTCACACCGATCGACTCGGCGTAGAGCCGCAGACCGTCGGCGGGCAGATCGGTGCGGGCGGTGGCCGGGTGGCTGGCGACGGTCTCGGGGTCGAAGACGACCAGATCGGCATGGGCGCCGACCTCGACGCGACCGCGGTCACGCAGACCGAGGAGGCGGGCCGGCACGTCGGTCATCTGGTTGACCGCCTGCTCGAGAGTGAAGACGGCCCGGTCGCGCACGTAGGACCCGAGTACCACGGTCGGGTAGTTGGCATGGCACATGAGGTCGAGGTGGGCACCGGCGTCGGACCCGCCGAGCACGACGCGGTCGTCATGCCACACCTCGCGGCGGACGGCCCATCCCTCGTCGGTGTCACCCAGCTCGGGGGCCAGCGAGGGGAACACCATCGTGAGCGGCAGCGCGTCGGGCACGACGAGATCGAGGAGTACGTCGACCGGATCGAGGGCACGGTCGGTGGCGATCCGGGCGATCGTGTGGCCGACACATCCGTCGGTGTCCGGGCCCGAGCTCTCGGCCAGCTCGATGAGGTCCCACTGCTGCACGATGCCGAGCCCGCGGGCGGCCGCGGCATCGACGGCATCTCGCAGCGCCGACCGCGTGGCCGGGTCGGCGACGGCCGCCCGTCGTTCGTCGGCCGGCAGATCCAGTACCCGCTTCCAACCGTCGAGCTGGTGCAGCATCGTCGTCGCCCGCAGCTTCATGACGTCGGGAAGGGCCAGCGCAATGACCGTCGCCCCCCGTTCCGCAGCCCGGTCCGACGCCGACAGCTGCTGCTGCCAGATCTGCGTGGGAGAGAGGCTGCCGAGCAGGTTCCAGTTCAGGGGCCGATTCGCGGCGAGCGACATGTCGGCCATCAGCTCGATGCGGTCGTCAGGGATCTCGCCCATCGCCGAGATGAACTCGAGGACCGTGCCCTCGTGGTCGCGGAGCACCCGGCACAGGGCCAGGATCTCGTCGTGGCTCGCGGCGCGGGACGGGACCGGTTGGCCGTCGCCGTCGGTGTGGGCTTCGCCCAGCGACGACGAGAACCCGAGGGCGCCGCCCTCGATCGATCGTTCGACGAGGGCCACCATCTCGGCGATCTGTTCCTCGGTGGCGGGTTCGGAGACGGCCGCATCACCCATGACGAGCCGGCGCACGGTGGAGTGCCCGACGAGGAAACCGGCATTGACGGTCGGGGCAGTGGCGGCCAGCCGGTCGAGCCACTCACCGAAGTGCTCCCAGTCCCACGAGGCGCCGGCGACGAGAGTGTCGAGCGGCATTCCCTCCACTCGGGCCATGAGCCGCATGACGTAGTCGGCGTGGCCCGGTCGGAGCGGCGCGATCGAGAAGCCGCAGTTGCCGCCGATGACGGTCGTGACACCGTGCAACGGCGAGGGCGTGGCGGCGGGATCCCACATGAGCTGCACGTCGTAGTGCGTGTGGATGTCGATGAAGCCGGGACAGACCACGAGGCCGGTGGCATCGATCTCTCGGCGGGCCTCCTCGTCGACGACGCCGATCGCCGCGATCCGGCCGTCGCGAACGCCCACGTCGGCGACGACACGAGGCGCACCGGTGCCGTCGATGAGCGTGCCACCGCGAAGTACGAGATCGAGCATGTCAGGTCCTCCCTTTCTCGTGTGCCTCAGGTTGCGAGCAGCTCGGCCGTGGCCTCGGCGACGATAGTCCCCTCGAAGAATCGGGGGTTCACCTGACCGTAGAAGCGAACCGGGTTTGCGAACGCGAAGTCGCGGAAGTCGTCGGCGTCGAGCGGCCCGTCCTCGACCATCTCCCACGCCTCCGGGATGACGTCGGCCATGTCGGGCACGTCCCAGTGCGAGATGTCGGAGCCGAGAATGGCGTTGAAACGGGCTTCCTGAGGGTGCATGTGCGAGGCGAACGCGATGGCGGTCATCGGGTCGTCGGCTTCACACCCGGCGTAGAACCGGGGCACGAAGAGCTCGTGGATGTCGGCGGCGGTCTCGATGCCGCACGCCACGAACTCGTCGAGCATCTCGGCGTCGGTCGGCCGGTAGCCCTTGCGACGCTTCGGTGCCTTGGCGGCCCACGGTCCGCCGTACTTGGCGAACAATTCGGCCACGGTGTCCCAGTCCGCGGCACCGGGGTCGAGGCGTTCCATCTCGGCCACGTTGCGCTTCTCCCAGTGCCCGAGGAGGTCCGAGAACAGCGACGCGGCCCAAGCCACCCCGCCCTCCATGAAACCGAAGTTGAGTTCCGGGAATCGCCGGGTGACCCCACCCAGGAACAACGACTTGGCGATCGCGTGATTGCTCTCGCCCAGCATTCCCACGTGGTTGTAGACGTAACTCGAGATGCTGGCCCGGTTCTGCCAGCCCAGCGCGCCGCTGTGAAACGACGGGCAGAGTCCGAGCTCGGCACACTTCGCCCACACGGGGTCGTAGTCGTACAGGCTGTCGAGCCCGAACGTGTCGGTCCAGACGCCATAGGGCGCCGCCTCGGCGTCATCGGCGAGGACGTCGACGGGGCGCTGCACGAAGCCGGCCATCACGATGGCCTTCGTGCCGAGTGAGGCGACGTGCTCGAGCTCGTCGATGGCCTCCTCCGGTGTGTGCATAGGGATGGATGCCACCGTGACGAGGCGGTCGGCGTAGGGGGCGTAGAGGTCGGCGTTGAACCGATTGAGCGCCCGGCAGGCACCCCGGCGATCGGTCTCACTCTCGAAGTGGGGGAACAGGAGCCCGAAGCTCGGATAGACCACGCTGACGTCGATGCCGAACTCGTCGAGACGTTCGTAGAGCAGCGACGGCAGAAGGCTCGTCGCCATGTCGATCGCCGACGACGGGCTGCCCGCCCACGGTCCGCGGGCGATGCGCCGGGCGGCTCGCTCGGCTGGATCGGCCGCGTGCCAGTTCGTCGGTGGACCGAACGAGCCCGACATCGTCCGCTGCATCGACGGGCCCTGGAGATCGACGCCCTCGCGCGCCATCAGCGGCGCCAGCTCCGGCATGAACTCGACGGTGTGCCCGTCGCCGTCGACGATCGGATGGCCGATCTCTTCTCGTACCTGCGCGGCATCGGCCATGGCTCGCCCCCCACTCGATTGACTGCCGTAATGTAAGCGCATTAGATTCGATGGTGCAAGCCTGCACCGAGATACAGGCTCGAACCGAGGGGGACGACCGTGAGCACCTACGACATCGTGATCCGCAACGGCACCGTCGTCGACGGATCGGGCTTCGGTTCCTATCGCGGCGACGTCGCCGTGAAGGACGGGCGCATCGCCGCCATCGGTCGGGTGCCCGACCGCGGTGACACCGAGATCAACGCCGAGGGGATGGCGGTCACCCCCGGCTTCATCGACGGCCACACCCACATGGACGCCCAGATCTTCTGGGACCACCAAGGGGCCAACTCGTGCTGGCACGGTGTCACCACAGTGGTGATGGGAAACTGCGGCTTCACCCTCGCGCCGGTGCGCGACGGCGAGCGGGCGCTGGTCGTGCGCAACCTCGAGCGAGCCGAGGACATGAATCCGGCGGCCCTCGCGGCAGGCATCCCGTGGACTTGGCAAACCTTCCCCGAGTACCTCGATGCGATCGACGGTCTCCCCAAGGGCATCAACTACGCGGCCAACCTCGGCCACTCGGCGCTGCGCACCTGGGCCATGGGGGAACGCGCATTCGAGGAGGCCGCATCGCCCGACGACCTCGTGGCGATGACCGGACAACTCGAAGCCGCCCTTCGCGCCGGCGCCATCGGCCTCACGACCTCGCGGAGTTCGCACCACGAGACCTCCGACGACCGACCGGTCGCGTCCCGCGTCGCCGAGTGGGACGAGGTCCGGGCCCTCGTCGACGTCATGGGTCGCCTGGGGGTCGGCATCCTCGAGGGCGGTGCCGAGGGCATGCTCGATGCCGATGACGACGCCCGCGCCCTGGCGCTGCAACGGGTGAAGTCGATGGCGGTCGAGACCGGCGTGCCGATCACCATGGGCCTGCTGGCCCTGCGGCCGCTCGGCTGGAATCTGCTCGAGATGATGGACGAGATCGGTGCCGCCGGCGGTCGCATGTTCGGTCAGACCCACTGCCGCGGCATCAACGTCCTGCTGTCGTTCCTCACCCGCCTGCCGTTCGACGTGCTGCCCGAGTGGACCGAGTTGCGGGCGCTTCCCCACGACGAACAGCTCCGCCGGATCCAGGACCCGACACAACGCGAGAGGCTCGCCGCGATCGCCATGGAAGGCGACTACACGCAATGGCGCGGCGTCGGGGCCATGCCCCGCAAGCCCGACTTCGACGGCATCCGCGTGTACCAGCAGGGTCTGCCGCCGAACCCGACGATCGCCGACGTCGCCGCGGTGCGAGCGGTGTCGCCGGCGAGGGCCATGCTCGACCTCGCGGTGGAAACCGACCTCGCCCAACTCTTCATCCAGCCGAGCCTCTACCCGCAGGACGAGGAAGTCCTCCTCGACGCAATGCGTCATCCCCGCACGGTGATGACGTTCTCCGACTCGGGCGCCCACATGAGCCAGATCGCCGACTCGTCGATCCACACCCATCTGCTCGGGCATTGGGTCCGCGAGCGCGAGGAGTTCTCGCTCGAGCAGGCCGTGCGCATGCTCACCCTCGCGCCGGCCCAGGCGTGGGGGTTCGCCGACCGGGGACTGCTCCGTGAGGGCCTGGCCGCCGACATCTGCGTGTTCGACCCGACCACCGTCGGTCCGGCCGTACCCGAGATCGTCCATGATCTCCCCGCCGGCGCCCCGCGGCTCTCACAACGAGCCGTCGGGTTCGCCGCCGTATTGGTCAACGGTCAGATCACCATACGAAACGGCGAACACCAGGGCACGACTCCCGGCCGTCTCCTGCGCAACCGTCTCGCCGCGACCGCCACCTGATCCACAGAACTACTTGATCCACAGGATCTCCGAGGTTCGGTGGACGATGAGCCAGCCGCCGGCGTCACGACCGAGGCGGTGTCGGTACTGCACCCCCAGCGCCATGTCGGCGCCGCCGTCGACCCGCTCGAGCTGGATCACCACCGCGTAGACGTCCATCGTCGCGGCATCGTTGCCGACATCGACGTCGATCAGCGGGTCGGCGAGAACGTGCATGCTCTTGGCGAACGTCCGTGGTTTGTCCCGCAGTTCTGCGAGATGGTCGACCACCGTCTGGCGGCGACCACCGGCCACGATCTCGCCGTTGGGGTGGAACAGCGTCGCCAGCGCGTCGATGTCACGCTCGTCGATGGCGCGGGCGTAGCGCTGCGGGATCCGCCGGATGTCCTCGATCGATTCGAGCCGGTCCAGCCGCGCCTCGACGGCGCTCACAGCACGGCGACCGGGTTGACCGGACATCCCGTGCCACCCGGGATCCGTAGGGGGTTCATGGCGAACAGGAACTCCCAGCGATTCTGTGCGGCACATTCCGCTCGCAGCCCGCCGAGCGCCACGTTGTCGATGAGCAGGAGCCCCATCGCCACGATGCCCACCTGATGGATCGGGAAGATCCACCGGTCGGTGCCGAGCCCGGGCATCGGGTCGGAGATGCCGTCGCTGCCGAGCACCGCGATCTCGCGCTCGTGCAACCACGGCAGGCATTCGTGGTGGAGGCCCGACATCCCCTTCGCCGGGTTGAGGGCGCCGCCCTTCTCGGCCCGAAGTGCATCCCGGCCCGTCCCCACGAGGACGATGTCGCCGCGAGCGATCTCGGTACCGGCGAACTCCTCGGTGCGCCGGAGCTCGTCGAGCGTCACGACCGATCCGGGCTCGAGCGACTCGACGCCGGTCGCGGCGGCCACATCGAGCAGGACACCGCGGCCGACGACCCCGTCGGCCAATGCCATCACCGTGTTGCGGGTGGCGCCGTCGGACTGCACGGCGGATGCCGGCACCCCGTTGTACATCTCGCCCTCGACGAACATGTGGCACAACGCGTCGACATGCGTGATGCCGAGGCCGTGCACCTGGCAGCCCACATAGTCGCGACTCGCCTCGTAGCCGGGAATCCCGTTGCCGTGCCGACCGTCGTCGCCGGCGGCCAGCATGTGATGGTGGGCCGGGAACGGATTCTCCGCCGTCGGGACGACGGCGAGGTCGTTGGCGAGACTCACGGTTGTGCCCGACCGCACGAGCGTCGCGGCGTGGCGACGCTGCTCGGGGCCGAGATGGTTGAGGGTGCCGAGTTCGTCGTCGGGGCCCCAGCGTCCCCAGTTCTTCAACGACTCGAAGAGCGATGCGGGGTGGTCCGGCGGATTGGTTGACATCGTGGTCCTTGCTTCCATTGTTTGCGTCTCAGGTTTCGGTCACGGGCGCGGTGAACGCGCCGAGGACCATGTCGATCAGGTTTTCCACGAACTGCGCCCCGGAGAGCGTTCCGGCGCCGCCGTCGTGAGATGACCGGGCCCGTTGCGAGGCCGCGCGACCGAGCAGTTCGACACAGATGGCGACGCGAGCCCGAACGATGTCGGCGCCGAGCTCCGGGCTGCGTTTCGCCAGGAGCTCGTAGGCCTCATGTCCGGCGGTCCGGCGCACGAGCGCGGTGACCTCGCGGCCCACCTCGCCGGGGTGATCGGCGACGTCGAGCCCGATGCGCAGGAAGGCCCGTTCTCGCCAGCCTCGCTCGGCGAGTTCGGTCACGGGCCGGACCAACGCCTCGACGACGACACGGCGATCCACCGGAGGGGCAGCGAGTGCATGGTCGAGCAACTCTCGGCGACGCTCACCGATGAACCGCACGTTCGGCTCCAGCAACGCGACGAGTACGGCGTCGCGATCGCCGACGTGGTACTGCATCGCCGACGCATTCCGTTGTCCGGAGGCGCGGACGATCTCGGACAACGACACTGCGAACACGCCCCGTTCGGAGTAGAGCCGCGCGGCGACATCGAGAAGCTTCTCTCGGGTGGAGACGACCACACTCATGCGGTCACATTAGGCGCCCGGACGGTCAGGATTCGGGGTCGGGCTTCGGCGGTCGATAGAAGATCGCCATCTGCGCCACGGCGGCCAGCACGCCACCCACGCCAGCGATCAGGAGGCCGTTGATGCCGTCGAAGTCGGTGTCGAGGAGTCCGAACTCGTAGTCGAGCGAGTACTGGCCCGGTCCGGTCGTGGCGATGCCGACGGCGACGACGGCGAGAATGAAGTTGTATTCCCAGCCGTCACCCACGATGAAGAAGCCGTTCGGGCGGTGGACCGTCCAGGCCGCGACCGTCATGACCGCGACCATGCCGGCCGCCGCGAGCGGCGTGAAGAGACCGACGGCGAACAGGAGACCGGCGCCGACCTCGGTGGAGGCCGCGAGATAGGCATGGAGCTTGCCCGGCCGCATGCCCATCGAGTCGAACCAGCCGGCGGTGCCCGGAATACGGCCGCCCCTGAAGAACTTGCCGTAGCCGTGGGCGGCCAGGGTGACGCCGAGGATGAACCGGATCAGGCCGACACCCAGGCTCACCCGCTCGGCCCAGAACGGATACTCCGGTGCGAAATCTGCGATCAACATGGGCTCCCCCTCATCGGGGCGAGTGTAGGACCCATCCTGCGGTCCGACCACAAAACGCCCAGCGGGCGGGTCCCACTCCCTGGAAGGAAGAGACCCGCCCGCCTGTCCCCCAACTTGGAGGGGTGGGGATCAGTTGCCCGGCGGTGCCGGGCTGCCGACTCAGGGCATCAGCACCGAGTCGATGATGTGCACCGTGGCGTTGGCCGTGGGCACGTCCTGGCAGATGGTGGTGGCGGCACCGTTGACGCTGACGACATCGCCTTCAGCGGCGAAGGTCAGTTCCGCACCATTGACCGTGGTCGCCGAGCCGGCGGCCACGAGGTCGTCGGAGCTGAGCATCTCACCGGAGATCACGTGGAACGTGAGGATGCTGAAGAGCAGGTCCTCGTCCGCGAGCACCGCATCGAGATCAGCCGGGGGGATCGCACCGAACGCATCGTTGGTCGGGGCGAAGATGGTGAACGGACCGTCGCTGTTCAGCGTGTCGACCAGGTCGGCCTCCATGACAGCGGTGACCAGCGTCGAGAGCAGCGGGTTCGCCGATGCCGCGGTGGCCGCGGTCTCTTCGGACATGCCGGCGAACGAGCCAGCACCATCAGCGGGGACCGCCGAGCACGCCGGACCGTTGGCACCGAGCATCGCGTCGCCGCTCATGTCGTCGGACATGTCGTCGCTCATGTCGTCGTCACCGGTGAGGGTTGCGATGGCATCGAGGGCGACCTGGGGCAGCAGCACCGAGTCGACGATGTGGACGGTGCCGTTGGCCACGGGGACGTCAGAGCAGATGACGTTGGCGTCGTTGACCATGGTGCCGTCGGCGCCGAAGGTGAGTTCGTCACCCTCGACCGTCCCGGACGAACCGAGCGAACCGAGGTCAGCCGCAGTGGCGGACTCGCCACCGATGACGTGGTAGGTCAGGACGCTGGTGAGCAGGTCCTTGTCGGCCAGCACGGCACTGAGGATGTCTTCGGGAATTGCGTCGAAGGCATCATTGGTCGGGGCGAAGATCGTGAACGGACCGTCGCTGTTCAGCGTGTCGACCAGGTCGGCCTCGCCGACCGCCGTCACCAGGGTGGAGAGCAGCGGGTTCGCCGATGCCGCGGTGGCGGCGGTGTCGTCGGCCATGCCGGCGAACGAACCATCACCTTCGGTGGGAACGGCTTCACAGCCGGGCCCGAAGGCACCGAGCATGTCGACCGACATGTCGTCGGCCATGTCGTCGGCCGGCGCCACGGTGTCGACCGGGTCGGCCGCGGTGTCGGTGTCGTCGTCGCCACAGGCGGCGAACAGGAGTCCGCCGGCTGCGATGACCGCACCGACACGAAGTCGGTTCCTGGTTCGTAGAGGAGTCTTGGGGGTACTCATTTGCTTGCTCTTTTCTGTGTGAGATTGCTGGTTGGGGGAGGAGATCAGGCCTCGTCGACGAGAACGACGACGGTGTGATGGCCAGTGGCTCCGTTTGGTAGAGGTTCGGAGCGCTCCTCGGTCTGGATTGCTCCGTTTCGATCAATTGCGCGAACTTCCACGGAATGGCGACCGGGCACGGCGTCCCACTCGAACGACCACTGGCGCCAGGTCGTGTCGTTGACCTCCGTGGCGAGCTCGGCCGGCTGCCAATCGCCCTCATCGATGCGCAGCTCGACGCCGTCGATGCCGATCGTCTGGGCCCAGGCCACGCCGCCGATGACGAACGGTCCCGGCGGGATCCGGTCGAGACCGCGGGGGCGGTCGATCCGGCTCTGCAACTTGATCGGGGCCCGAACGCTGTAGCCGCGCGGCACCCAGTAGTGGTCGAAGTCGTCGAACGTCGTGAGCTCGATCTCGGTCAGCCACTTCGTGGCCGATGCGTAGCCGTAGATGCCGGGAACGATGAGTCGGGCCGGGAACCCGTGCTCGAGGGGCAAGGGCTCGCCGTTCATCCCGAAGGCGACCATGGCGTCGCGCCCGTCGAGTGCGGCCACCGGGAATCCGCAGGTGTAGCCGTCGACCGACCGGCCGACGATCTGGTCGGCGGCGGCATCGATGCCGGCTTCGGCCAGCAGATCGTCGAGGCGAACGCCCATCCAGCGGGCCGTACCGATCAGTTCGCCGCCGATGGTGTTGCTCACGCAGGCCAGCGTGATGTCGTGCTCCTCCACCTGGCGCTCGAGGAGGTCGTCGAACGTGAGGCGAAGTGGCTGGTCCACCATGCCGGTCACGCGCAGCTCCCAGCCCTCGACCGGCACCTGGGGCACGGTGAGGGCGGTGTCGATGCGATAGAAGACGTCGTTTCCCGTGAACAGGGGCGCCGCACCCTCGGCCTGGGCACCGGCCGGCACTGCGGCCTCGGGCACGTCCGGCACCGGCAAGCGGGTGGCGGCGCGGGAGTCGGCGGCGCTGAAGCGAGCCTCGAGCCTGCGGCCGGTGGCGGCGAAGACGGCAGCCACGCCGGCCAGCACGCCCGTCTGGGCCAGGAACCGGCGGCGCTCACTGGGATGGCGAAGGCCGAGCCGAGGGGCGATATCGCCCAGCACCGGCCGAGTGCGACCCAGCCACCACAGAGCGGCGGCGGCGACGACCGATCCGACCACGCTGGGCAGCACGGCCGTCAGCGAGGCGCCGGTGCGGTCTCCCAACGAGGCGAGTGAACCGAGCAGGCCGAACAGCGCGATGCCGGCGTAGCCGAAGCGAGGATCGCGGCGCAGGGCCAGGATGCCGACCACGGCCGCGTAGATCGCGAGAATCGCGGCGATACCGACCAGCAGGGCGATCTTGTCGTTGGTCCCGAACCAGTCGATGGCCAGCTCCTTCGCCCAGACCGGCACCCGATCCACGACACGGTCGCCCACATCGAGCACGGGCGATCGCAGCGAGGAGCTCAGTCCGGCCACGACCTCGGCCACGCCGAGTCCGGCTGCCGCGCTGACGAGACCGCCGAGCGCCGCCGCGGCGACGCCACGGATGCCGGGCCGCCGGAACGCGGCGGGGGAAACATCGTCGGCAGGAGAGGGTGGAGCGTTCATGGGACTGGTTCGACACCGGTGCCCCTGCGGATTGGTCCTTCGGCTCAATCGGACGAAATCGCCAATCCAACGGGGGGTCGGCTCCGAACAGCGCAACAATGAGTGACGTGAACCCTTTTCGTCTGATCCGGTCGTCAAATCCGGAGTCGAGCGCCTCCTCGGCCGCGGACGCGGTCGGGAGCGCGCTCCATCAGGCCGGCCGGGGCGACGAGAAGGCGTTCGGCCGCTTCTACGACCTCACCGCGGCCATGGTCCACGGCATCGTGCTCCGCGTGGTGCGCGACCCGGGCATGGCCGAGGAGATCACGCAGGAAGTGTTCCTCGAGATCTGGCGCCTCGCTCCGCGCTACGAACCCTCGCGAGGCTCGGCCAAGAGCTGGGCCGCGACCATCGCTCACCGCCGAGCGGTCGACCGGGTGCGTTCCGAACAGTCCCGTCGACGCCGGGAGGAAGCCGACGGACGCAAGGACACGGCGGCGTTCGACTCGGTCAGCGAGATCGTCGACGACGAGTTCGAACGCGAGCGGGTCGTGAAGGCCCTGGCCTCGCTGAGCGAGACCCAACGCGAGGCTGTCAGCCTCGCCTACTACGGAGGCCACACCTATCGCGAGGTCGCCGCCCTGCTCGAGGTACCCGAAGGCACCGTCAAGACACGAATACGCGACGGCCTCATCCGACTGCGCGACACGCTGGGAGTGACCAATGACATCTGATCTGCACCATCTCGCCGGCGCCTACGCGCTGGACGCCCTCGAGCCCGACGAGCGGGCCGCCTTCGAAGCCCACTATCCGGGCTGTGACATCTGCCGCGACGACGTCGTCGACTATCGGGAGACCGCCAGCCTGCTGGCGTCCGCGACCGCCGCCGCCGTTCCGGCCGGCGTCCGGGGCCGGGTCATGGCCGAGATCTCCGCCACCCGCCAGATCTCGCCGGTCCTCCCCGACCGGGTCGTCGATCTGGCCGAACGGCGGCGCGACCGTACACGGCGGGCCGGCATGCTCGCGGCGGTGGCCGCCGCCATCGTGGCCATCGTCGGCTTCGCCTCGGTGCTGCGCACCGACGGGGGCAACGATCTCGAGGCCGTGTTCGAGGCCCCCGATGCGGTCGTCGCGTCCATGCAGGGCGACGACGGGCTCATCCAGGTCGTCTGGTCGGCCGAACGGGACCAGGTGGTGCTCGTCGGCTCCGACGTGCCCGCGGTCGGTGCCGATCAGGCCTACGCCCTCTGGTTCCTGCTCGACGATGGCGTCGCTCCCGCCGGCCTCTTCTCCCCCGACGAGTCGGGAACGGTCCGCTCCCTGATCGATGTCGACGACCTGGCCGGCAACGGTTTCGGCGTCACCATCGAACCGGCCTCGGGGTCGGACCAGCCGACCTCGCCGGTGATCTACTCCGCCACGATCTGAGCCGTCACCCGCCCCTGGGGGCCCCGCACATGATGGTGTGAATGCAGTTCACACCCATGTGAACAGATGACATACGATCGGCTAGGATGCCCGCATGGCCAAGCAGCGGATCGACCGGCACGACGTCATCGCGTCCGCCACCCGTGTCGTCGACCGCCGCGGCAACCTCGCCGATCTGGCGTTGGGAAAGATCGCCGAGGACCTCGGTGTGCGCACCTCTGCCCTCTACAACCACGTCGACGGTGTCGACGGCCTGCGGCGCGCGCTCGCTGCGCAGTCCGGCGAGAAGCTGGCCAACCTCCTTCGCGACGCGGCGGTCGGACGGGCCGGGGCCGACGCGCTCGAAGAGCTCGCCCACACCTATCGGCGCTTCGCCCACGACCACCCGGGCCAGTACGCGAGCACGTTGCTCGCCCCGTCCACGCCGGCACCCGTCGCCGAGACCCCCGAACCGCAGGCCGAGATCGTGCGGGTCATCGCTCGGATTCTCGGGGCGTTCTCGCTCGAGGGTGACCAGGCCATCCATGCCGCCCGGGTCGTGCGCAGTGCCATCCACGGATTCGTCGCCCTCGAGGCCACCGAGTCCTTCGTGAACCCGCAGGACCACGACGAGAGCTTTCGCATGCTGGTCGCGTTCCTGATCGCCGGTCTCGACGCCGGCCTGCTCGCACAACGACATGACATCATCGTCGCCGAGCAAGATCTCGGCTGGTCGGAGGAATTGTGAAGCGTTCGGAACCGTCTCGACCGAAGACGGTGATCGGGTGGCGCGAGTGGGTCGGTCTGCCCGACTGCGGTGTGCCGCGCATCAAGGCGAAGGTCGACACCGGTGCCCGCACATCGGCGCTGCACGCCTTCTCGCTCGAGGAGTTCGTCGAGGGCGACACGCTCTGGGTCCGCTTCGAGGTCCACCCCGACCAGCGGTCCTCCGAGGGAGCCGTCATCGTCACCGCCCCGATCGTCGAGCATCGCAGGATCCGCAGTTCCAACGGCACGGTCCAGAACCGACCGGTGATCCGTACCACCCTCGAGGCGGTCAACCACAGGATTCCCATCGATGTCACCCTCACCAATCGCGACGAGATGGGCTTTCGCATGCTGATCGGCCGCGCCGCCCTGCGGAAGCGCTTCCTCGTCGACCCCACCCGTAGCTACTGCGGCGGCAAGTGATGGACACGACGCAAGAGGCCCGCACCGTCGCCGGCCACACCTTGACGCCCGGCACCCGCACCGAGATGGAGCTGCGGCCGGCGAAACTCCCCTCCGGCGGCTGGATGTCCATTCCCGTGGTCGCGCTCCACGGCACCCGACCCGGTCCCACCGTGTGGTTGAGCGCGGCCATCCACGGTGACGAGATCTGTGGCGTCGAGATCATCCGTCAGGTCCTGGCGCCACTACGGCCTCGGGAGATGGCCGGCACGCTGCTCGCCGTCCCCGTGGTCAACGTGCCCGGGTTCGCCAACGGCGACCGGTACATGCCCGACCGTCGCGACCTCAACCGGTCGTTCCCCGGATCCAAGCGCGGCTCGCTCGCCTCCCGCTTCGCCCACGCGTTCATGAGCGAGATCGTGCAACTCTGCGATGTCGGCATCGACCTCCACACCGGTTCGGACCATCGCCGCAACGTGCCCCAGATCCGGGCCGACCTGACCGACGCCCGGACGGCCGAACTCACCCGCGTGTTCGCCGCGCCCTACGCCCTGCACTCGAGGCTGCGCGACGGTTCACTTCGCGAGGCCGCGTGCAGCAGGGGCGCCACCGCGCTGCTCTACGAGGCCGGCGAGGCGTGGCGGTTCGAACGCGACGCGATCGAAGTCGGGGTGCGGGGCGTGCGCCGCGTGCTGTCCCACCTGGGTGTCACCTCACCCGACGCCGCGAGTGCGGATGTCGTGCCAACCACTATCCTCGGGTCGTCGTCGTGGGTTCGCAGTCCACAATCCGGGCTTGCCCGCCTCGACGTCGAACTCGGCGACACGGTCACCGAACGCCAGACCATCGGTGTCGTCGCCGACGCCATCGGCACCACCCAGCGCCCGATTCGAGCCCCGAGAGCCGGGGTCGTGATCGGCCGCAACGAGTCCCCCGTCGTGCACCGAGGCGACGCCCTCGTCCACATTGCTGAACACAACGCCGCCGAACACTCCGCAGGAGAGTCCGCATGAAGCTCGCAATTCTGTCCCGTTCCCCCAAGGCCTACAGCACGCAACGGCTGCGGACCGCCGCCGAGGAACGGGGCCACACCGTACGGGTGCTCGACACCCTGCGGTTCGCCATCGACCTGTCGAGGGCCGAACCCGAACTCCAGTACCGGGGCAAGCCGCTCTCCGACTATGACGCGATCCTGCCGCGCATCGGTGCGTCGGTCACCTTCTTCGGCACCGCGCTCGTCCGCCAGTTCGAACAGATGGACGTCTACACGCCGAACACGGCCAACGGCATCTCGAACTCGCGCGACAAGCTGCGGGCCACCCAGATCCTGTCGCGCCACGACATCGGCATCCCCGCCACGTCGTTCGTGCGCAACCGCGGTGATGTCGAGGCCGCCATCGAGCGGGTCGGCGGGGCCCCCGTGGTCATCAAGCTTCTCGAGGGCACACAGGGCATCGGCGTCATCCTCGCCCCCGACAATCGGGTTGCCGCCGCCGTGATCGAGACCCTCCAGAGCACCGCCCACAACGTGCTGCTCCAACGCTTCATCGCCGAGAGCAAGGGCACCGACATCCGCGCCCTGGTGGTCGGCGACCGGGTCGTCGCGGCGATGCGGCGGCGGGCCCAGGGCGACGAGTTCCGCTCCAACGTCCATCGCGGCGGCAGCACCGAACAGGTCGAGCTCAGCGCCGAGTACGAGCGCACCGCCGTGCAGGCTGCGCAGATCATGGGCCTCCGCGTGGCGGGCGTCGACATGCTCGAGGGCGACGACGGACCGCTGGTGATGGAGGTCAACTCCTCGCCCGGTCTCGAAGGCATCGAGGGAGCGACCTCGCTCGACATCGCCGGCGCCATCGTCGACTATGTCGCCAACCAGGTCGGCTTCCCCGAGCTCGACGTGCGCCAGCGGCTGAGCGTCAGCACCGGCTACGGCGTCGCCGAACTCCATGTGCGTGAAGGCGCCGGTCTGGTCGGCACGACCATCGCCGACTCCGGTCTCCAAGACCGCGACATCGTGATCCTCACCCTGAGTCGCGGCACCACCGTGATCCCGAATCCGCGCCAGGCCCGCGAGCTCGAAGCCGACGACCGCCTGCTGTGCTTCGGTCGACTCGAGGCCATGCGAGACATGATCCCCGACCGCAAGCGTCGGCGCCCCCGCATCAAGCCGCTGCCCGAGGAACCGATCCCCGAGTCCGACGACTGAGCTCCTCAGTCGAGCGGGTCGGCGATCTCCCACACGAGCGACGACCAGCCGAAGTCGACCGCGCCCATGCCCTCACCGGTACGTGCCTCGTAGTACTCGCGCAGACCTTCACGAAGCACGACGGCCACCAGCCGATCGCGCAGATCGTCGGCCTCGTCGGCGTAGCCGAGGCGCCGCAACCCCATCCACGCGAACCAGGCCGCGTTGACCCAGGACGGTCCACGCCAGTAGCGCCGCAGCCCCCAGTAGTGGTCACGCGATGTGTGCGCAGGGTCGTCGAGCGCCACCGACGCCAGCGGCACGCCGTCCCAGAACTTCGGGTGGAGCAACGTCTCCCGCACGAGTCGATGGCCGATCTCGGGCGGCAGGTCCGGCAGAGCCAGCGGCGCCAGGGTGTCCCAGGTGAACGGGATGTCGGCCTTGGCGACCGTGCGCACCGGGTTGCGGGTGTCGTCGAGAAACCGACCCAGCCGCTCGTCCCACAGCCGGTCGACGAGGGCCGGCGTGGGCGACGGATTCCCCATCGACTGTTCGGCCAGCGACCAGAGCACGTTGGTGACCACCTCGCAGACCACCGGACGACCGTCGTCGGCCACCCGGCGAGCGTCGAAGCCCCGCCGGCGGTTGGCGTGGATGAGCGTGGGGAACAGCCGGCGACCCTGCGCCCGCCAGCCCCACACATGGTCGAACTTCGGTGACGCGTCGAGACCCGATTCGTCGGGCTGGATGAGCCAGAGCAGGTTGTCGCCCTCGAGGTCGCGGTTGGCCCGCAGCCATTCGTGGTGCTCGACGATGCGCGGCTCGAGCGCGGGGTCCCCGACGGCCAGCGACCAGGCCCACGCCAGCAGCGGCGGCTGGATCGTGCTCGTGTTCGGCGCGTGGCGGGTCGCGACGTTGTAGCGGATGGCCCGTTCGAGATTGAGCGGACGACCGAGGAACGTGATGTGTCCGATGAACCCGTCGACCGAGGAGTCGAGCAGTGTTGCCAGTTCGAGCCGGGAACGGGCCGGATCGAGGCGACGCCAGATGATCGCGTGGAAGCACGAGTCCCAGTACCACTGCCAGTCGTAGCGGCCCGGCGACGGTGAACTGAACCCGTAGGAGCGACCGTCCTGGGTCCCCTCCCGCCAGTTCTGCTCGAGCACACGTGTGCACAACGCAGCGATCCGATCGGCAGGAGTGTCCACGAGAACCGACGCTAGCCCTGCCGGTCGAATGGTTCGACACTTAGTCTACTTGCAGAATATCTGGCGATAGACAATCCTTGAGGGCGATGATCGACTACTGGTGCAACGCGTTCACGCCCGACCGCGAACCGCTGTGGCAACGCGTCATCGCAGCCGACGGGCTCACCATCAAGCTCGGGGCGCGAGAGCGCGACGACTTCGCCGAACCCTCCGGCATGGTCGCGAGGATGAACAAGGCCGGGATCGCAACTCTCGTCATGCCCGTCTGTGACCTCGACGCCGACGCACCGCTCGACGACTACGCCCACTACGCCCTTCGGCCGGCCGAGATCCGCTCGCTGTCGGCCGACCATCCCGGCCGCTTCTTCGGCATGTTCAGCGTGAACCCCGACGATCCGGGCGACGTCGTCGCGGCGGCGGCTGCGCTCGACACCGACTGGTGCGTCGGGTTGCACAACCACACCCACAGCTGGGAGCACCGGCTCGACGCCGAGGTGTTCGACCCCTACTACGAACTGGCCGCAACCCACGCCGTGCCGTTCGTGATGCAGGCCGGAAGGTCCGGCGGTCACCGCATCCACGAGCTCGGCCATCCGCGCTCGATCGATGCACCGGCGCGGGCCTTCCCCGGTGTGCAGTTCGTTCTGTCCCACCTCGGCATCCCGTGGCTCACCGAGACCATCGAGATGGCCACCACGCACGCCAACGTCCACATCGGCACCGCCACCCATCCGCCCCGCCGATGGACCGAGGAGTTCCTCGAGTTCCTTCATGGCGACGGAGAGCACAAGGTGCTCTTCGGCACCGGGTACCCGCTCAACGGGCACCTCCACGTGTTGGCCCAACTGGACGCGCTCGACGTGTCGGCCGCAACGAAGGAAGCTCTACGGCAGGGCAATGCCCGCCGCATTTTCACCCGTATCCCCGCCCGAGTCGGAGACTGAACCATGACGAGCCGTGTCGGCACCACCTACAACATTCCCCCGGCGCCACCGGACCCCGCGAGCACCGACTGGCTCGACATCGGGCCACTGCGCATCGGCATCGAGTACCGCAAGGTCGACCCCGCTGCCCTCGACACGATCTACGCCGACACGGAGCACCTCGACGAGCTCCACGAGACCTCGCCCGAGGGCGGCTTCACCGACGAAGGCGTGTCATTGCACGTGATGAGCATCGCCGACGACCACGAGTTCGTCCGCTTCGACCTGTTCGTCGACGAGCCCCACTACCACTATGTCGACAAGGCGGCCGACACGAACACGATCGTGCACTTCGACACGGTTGCCCACGGTCCGATGACGCCCTGGGCGCTCGGGCAACTGCGCCATCGACTGCCCGACATGCTGCGTCACGCCGGCGCCACCGGGGTGGTCGACGAGATCACCGACGAGCTCGGTGCCGACGTGGCCGACCGTGTCGAAGCCCATCTCCGCCAGATCGGTGAACTGTCATGAGCATCACTGTCCGGCCGATCACGCCCGCCATCGGCGCCCAGGTGACCGGGGTGAAGCTCGGCGACGCTACCGACGACGACATCGCCGAGGTGAAGGCGGCGGTGGCGGAGCACAAGGTCCTCTTCTTCGCCGAACAGCACCTCAGCCCACCCGACCATCTCGCCTTCGCCCGGCGGATGGGTGAGCTCGACATCGCCGCATTCGGTCCCAAGCACGCCGAGCATCCCGAGATGACCGTCCTCGATCAGCTCGCGCCCAAGGGCGAGGGCGCCGACGCGTGGCACACCGACAACACCTATGTCACGAACCCGCCGTCCTACACCATCCTGCAATCGGTGATGCTGCCCGACCTTGGGGGCGACACCTGCTTCGCCGACATGTACGCGGCGTGGGACGCCCTCTCGCCGGTCATGCAGGAGCTGCTGTCGGGGCTCACCGCCACGCACGACCTGACCAAGACGCTGACGCGAGCGATCGCCGACGGCAACAGCGACGCCGACCTCGCCGAGATGCAGGCCGCCTACCCGCCCGTGCACCATCCGATCGCCCGGGTTCATCCCGAAACCGGTCGGACCACACTGTTCATCAACGGCAACTTCACCACGAAGATCGACGGGCTGACCGCGGCCGAGTCCGAGGCACTGCTTCCGATGCTCCTGAACCACATCGGCTACCCCGGTTTCCAGTGCCGTCACCGTTGGAGCGAGGGCGATCTGACGATGTGGGACAACCGGGCCGTCCAGCACTTCGCGGTGCCCGACTACACCTCACGACGGATCATGCACCGTCTGACGATCGCCGGTGAGCGCCCCGAGGGGCCGTCGTGAGCCTGATCCCCGAGCGCTACGCGGCCTACGAGACCACCGCCACGATCGGCGTCGTGAACTTCACGGCCGTCCGCGGCGACGTACCTGCGACCCTGGCGAAGATCGAGGCGAACATCCGCGAGGCCGGTACCCAGGGTGTCGACATCCTCGTGTTCCCCGAGGAGGCGCTCACCGGTCTGGGCGGCTGCACCGCTTGCCGCGAAGAGGTCGAACACTGCGACTACCACCACGGTCTCGCCGAAACGGTTCCGGGTCCGTCCACCGAACGCATCGCCGAGTTGTGCGCCGAGTACGACATCTACGTGTCGGTCGGCATGATGGAGCGCGACGCCGACGACCCCGAGATCCTCTACAACGCCGTTGCCTTCATCGGTCCTGAGGGCATCCAGGGCACCTATCGGAAGCTCCACCTCGGGTCGCTGCCCTGGGTCACCGAGGGCGTCACGTTCACGCCCGGCGACTCGCTGCCGGTGTTCGAGACCCGCTTCGGACCGGTCGGTGTGCAGATCTGCTACGACTTCTGGTTCAATCCCGAGCTGTCACGACTGCTCGCCCTCAAGGGCGCCCGGATCATCCTCAACTCGTGCGGCACCTTCGTCGGCCCCGGCAAGCGCGACTACATGATCCAGACCACCGCCACCCGGGCTCAGGAGAACATCTGCTACGTCGCCTCGTCGAACCACGTGGGTGGCGAAGACGTGGGGAACTCGAGCTACGCCGCCGGCGCCCTCGACGAGGGCCGCGCCGCCGACATGCTCGGTCATTCGACGATCGCCGGTCCCGCCTTCCCCCGCTTCAGCCAGGTGCTGGCCGAGGCCGGCGACAGCGAGGAGATGGTGAGCGCCACCGTCAGCTTCGAGAAGCTCCATCGTTGGGAACCCATCTTCCCGTGGCGCGACTGGCGCGCCACCCACCAACAGGGCATCTCCAAGCTCATCGCCGAAGAGTTCGCCGCCCTCGCCCCCTGATCCGCACCGGGTCTTTTGCAACGGGGGTCTGACCCCGATTGCAACGGTGCCGCTACGAAACCCCGCCGACCAGCCCTTATGGGGTCAGACCCCCGTTGCGGTCAGCCGGTGTTGCGGAGGCCGGCGGCGACGCCGTTGACGGTGAGGAGCAGGGCGCGCTGGAGCCGTTCGGCCTCCTCGGGGTCGGCGCCGGCGCGGCTGCGGGCCAGCAGTTCGACCTGGAGCAGGTTGATCGGGTCGAGGTAGACGTCGCGCACCGCGAGGGTGCGTTTCAACACCGGTAGGTCGCCCAGCAGGTCACCACCGGTGAGACGGCCGAGCTCTTCCACGGTGCGGTCGTGCTCGTCGACCACGGTATCGAACAGGTGGTGCAACGACGGATCGACGAGCCGGTCGACATAGTTGCGGGTGATGGCGAGGTCGGTCTTCGCCAGGGTCATCTCGACGTTGGACAGGAACGTGCCGAAGAACTGCCACTCGGCGAACATCCGGGCCAGCGTCTCACCGTGTCCGGCGTCTCGGGCCGCCCGCAGTCCGGTCCCCACGCCGAACCAACCGGGGATGATCTGACGGGACTGCGTCCAGCCGAACACCCAGGGGATGGCGCGGAGTCCGTCGAGACCGTCGCCGGTCGTGGTCCGACGGGCCGGTCGCGAACCGATGTTCATGGCGCCCAACTCCTCGACCGGGGTGGAGGTGGTGAAGTACTCCACGAGGCCCGGTCGTTCGAGGAAGGCCCGGTACGCAGCGAACGCCGAGTCCGACATCGACTCCATCACGGCGCTCCACTCGGCCACCGTCTCCGGATCATTGCGCGGCGCCGCATGGGCCAGCGTGGCCTCGAGCACGGCGGAGAGGGCCAGATCGAGGTTGCGCTGAGCGAGGCGGGGCAACCCGTACTTGTCGGCGATCACTTCGCCCTGCTCGGTGATCTTCATCGAGCCGTTGACCGAGCCGGCCGGTTGTCCGAGGATCGCCGAGTTGGTCGGCCCACCCCCACGACCCACGGTGCCGCCCCGGCCGTGGAACACCATGATGTGGATACCGGTCTCCGCCGACACCGCGGCGATCTCGCGCAGCGCCTTGTGGATCTCCCATTGGGAGGTGGTGATGCCGCCGTCCTTGTTCGAGTCGGAGTACCCCACCATCACCTCCTGCACGTCGCCACGCAGTTCGACGATGCGGCGGTAGGCGGGCACCGCGAGCAGCTCGCGCAACACCACGCCGATGGAGCGAAGGTCGTCGATCGTCTCGAAGAGCGGCACGAACCCGATACGGGCGACGCCGCCGGGCACATCGACCAGGCCGACCTCCTTGGCGAGCACCGCCGGGGCGAGCACGTCGTCCACACCCTGGGTCATCGAGACGATGTAGCTCTTCATCACGTCGTCGCCGGCTCGATCGAGTCCTTCACGGATGACCGAGAAGAGCTCGATCGTCTGTGACTCCGAAGCTGCCGGCGGCGCGAGGGGCCGACGGTTGGCGAGCTCGTCGGCCAACAACTGGGTGCGGGCGGTGCGATCGAGCCCCTCGTAGTCGACGTCCAGCGCGGCGAACAACGGCGCCAGTGCCTCGTGAAGCACCACGGCGTGCTGGCGGATGTCGAGCGTGGCGAGATGGAACCCGATGGTCGACACGAGACGCCGCACGCGGGCCACCCGACCGGCGGCGAGCAGGGCCCCGCCGTGGCCACGCAGGGAGTCGGCGATCTGATCGAGATCGGCGGCGAGTTCTTCGGGCCGGTCGTAGGCGTGGGGCCCGGACGCGTCACCCACGGTCCGCAGCAGGCGCTCGTGGATCACCGCACAGCGCTGGCGGTAGGGCTCGCCTGCGCTCAACGTCGCGAATCGCGACGTGACCGAAGGAAAGCGACGCCGATCGTCCTCGAGCTGGCCCGTCAGCTCGTCGGACACCGCCGCGACCGCAGCACCGACCGACAGCTCTGCTGACAGCTGCTCGATCTCGGCGATGAGGATCCGCAGGGCCCTCGTACGTTGGAAATCGAGAACCTCGAGTGTCGTCGACGGGGTGACGTTGGGATTGCCGTCGCGATCGCCGCCAACCCATGACCCGAAGCGCACCGGCACATGGTCGCCGAGCGGCCCACCCAGCGACCCACCGAGGTCGGACAGGGTCGCGTCGACGTCGTCGAGCAGCTGGGGAAGACCGTCGACCACCATCTCACCGAGGAAATACAGGATGGATCGGGCCTCGTCCTCCGGCGTGGGCTGCGCCCTGCGCAGCTCGTCGGTCAGCCAGATCGCGTCGACGAGTTCGTCGACGCGACGGTCGATGCGACGGCGATCGGTGTCGCTGGCCCGAGTGTCGGTCCGCTCCTCGATGAGGGCGGCGATCTCGGCGAGCTTGTCGAGAATCGACCGCCGCGAGGCTTCGGTGGGGTGCGCGGTGAACACGGGGCGGAGGTCGAGCGAGTTGGCTGCGGCCACGATCGCGTCGTCGTCGTGGCCCATCGCCCGGAGCCGCGCCACGGTCTCGGGAAAGCGGCGGTCGCGAGACCGAGCCGTCTTCAGCTCGTCGACTCGGTGCACCTGCTCGGCCGTGTTGGCCAGATGGAAGTAGGTCGTGAAGGCCCGAGCGAGGTGGATCGCATCGACGAGATCCACGTCCTCCAGTGCATCGGCCAGTTCTCGTGTGGACGCCTGGTCGCGACGCAGCTCTCGAGCGATGGCCCGAACTCGCTCGACGCGGTCCAGCAGGCCCTGGCCGTGTTGGCGCACGAGCGCATCGCCGAGCTGGGTTCCCAGCCGACGGATGTCGCTTCGCAACGCCGCATCGAGGTCGTCGAGCGCGTGGTCGGAGGGCGAATCAGCCATGCTCGAACTGTCGCACACGCAGACCCTTCGCGCCCGACCCTTCAGTCTCTCGTCAGCCCCAGCTCGCCGGATAATCGGGGTCGGACACCGACCGCGCCGCATCGGTCATCTCGAGCGGCCGGAACGTGTCGATCATCACGGCTGTCTCCTCGGTGCGCGAAGCACCGAGCGACGCCTCGACGCTGCCGGGTTGCGGCCCGTGGACGAAGCCGGCCGGATGAAAGGAGATCGACTCCTTCTCGACTCCCGACCCGCGTCGGCTCATGAAGTCGCCGTCGGAATAGAACAGCACCTCGTCGCTGTCGACGTTGGCGTGGTGATAGGGCACCTTGATGGCGTCGGGATGGAAATCGAACGGCCGGGGTACGAAGGAACAGACCACGAGTCCGTCGGCCGCGAACGTCTGATGGACGGGCGGCGGCTGGTGGATGCTGCCGACGACGGGCTCGAAGTCGGCGATGTTGAGCACCCAGGGATAGACGCAGCCGTCCCATCCGACGACGTCGAATGGATGATGTGCGTGGGTGTGCCATGTGGCGCCACCGACCGACCGCACGAGCACGTCGACGTCGGTCTCGTCGCGCGCGTCGAACTCGGCGGGACCACGAAGATCGCGTTCGCAATAGGGAGCATGTTCGAGGAACTGGCCACCGGCCGAGAGGTAGCGGTCGGGCACCGACACCGCGCCGCTGGTCTCGATCACGAGGGCCCGCAGGTCGACCACATCGGTCCATTGGTGGTTGACCCCCGAGGGAACCACCACGTAGTCGCCGGAGCCGACCGTGATCGTGCCGAACACCGAGGCCAGCGTGGCCGAGCCGGACTGCACGTAGACGAGCTCGTCGCCGACCACGGATCGGGTCAGCGGACTGTCGGTGTCGGCGCAGACCCAGCCGATGCGGACATCGGCGTTGCGCAGCAGCATCTGGCGACCTCGCACGGGATCGGCCGATGGCGTCGGCAGGGTCGCCGGTCGCAGGTGATGGGGTCGGAGCGGCGTCTCGAGGGACGACGTGACCGGGGCACCGTCGGCCTCGCGGATGGCGTGCACCGCAGACGGCGAATGGCGGTGGTAGAGAAGCGACGATTCGCCCGAGAATCCACGGCGGCCCATGAGTTCCTCGGCGTAGCGCTCCCCCTCGGGCGAGCGATGGTCGGTGTGGCGCTTCGGCGGCACCGAACCCACCCGTCGATAGTGCGGCATGGTCAGCGTTCTCCCGAATCGATGGTGCCCGTCAGCTCGCCGAAGCCGACGCGTGGACGGTCGCCTCCACCTGCCCATCCTCGCAGGATGATCCGGTCGCCGTCCTCCAGGAAGCATCGCGTGGAACCGTCGGGCAGCTCGATCGGCGCGACCCCGTTGGCCGTCATCTCGATCAGACTCCCGTGAGAGCCGGGCGACGGTCCCGACACCGTGCCCGAGGCGAACAGGTCGCCGGTGGACGTGCTCGCCCCGTTGACGGTCATGTGGGCGACGTGCTGCGCGGGCGACCAGTACATGTCGGCGAACCCCACTTCGCTCAGGCGCACCGGGGGTTCACCGGCCGCGCGCATGGCCGCCGTCTCGATCCACACCTCGAGGTGCAGATCGAACCCCCACGGTTCGTTCGTGCGCAGATAGTCGCTGACCGGTGGGTCCTGCACGGGTGATGCCACTCGGTAGGGCTCGAGCGCCTCGAAGCTGACCAGCCACGGCCCGACCGAGGTGGCGAAGCTCTTGCCGAGGAACGGGCCCAATGGCTGGTACTCGAACGACTGGACGTCGCGGGCCGACCAGTCGTTCACGAGACACATCCCGTAGAGATGGTCGGCGGCATCCTCGATGGCCACCGGTGTGCCCAGGGCGCTCCCGACGCCGACGACGGTGCCGACCTCGAGTTCGATGTCGAGCGCCGCGCTCGGCCCGAAGACCGGCGAATCGTCGACCAGCCGCAGACCATGCGGACGGGCGATCACGGAGTCCGTCGGCACGAGTGTGCCGGTCCGACCGTGGTAGCCGACAGGCAGGTGGCGCCAGTTGGGCAACAACGGCTCGTCGTCGGGTCGAAAGAGCCGACCCAGGTTCGTGGCGTGATGCAGCGACGAGTAGAAGTCGACGAAGTCCACGGGTCGGATCGGCAAGCTCATCTCGAGATCGCTGCGCAGCCGCACCCAGCCCGCATCGACGGGCTCCCTCGCGAGCTCGGCCAACCGGCGCCGGGTGGCGTGCCACACCCCAGGACCCGACCGGAGGAACCGGTGCAGATCGTCGTCGGCGAAGCATCCGTCGGGAAGACCGAGACCTTCCAGGAGGCCGGCCCGCTGCACTGTGCCGAGATCGATCGCATGGTCACCCACGGCAACCCACGCCCGGTCGCGTTCGCCCGCCGGTGCACCGATGCCGAGCGGAAGGTTGTCTCGCGAGAAATCGGAGCCGTCGGGCACCTCGATGACGAACGGCTCAGTCAAGATTGCCCCGGCGATCCTGTTCCCGTTCGATCGACTCGAACAGTGCCTTGAAGTTGCCTTCGCCGAAGCCGACGGCACCCCCGCGCTGGATGATCTCGAAGAACAGCGTCGGCCGGTCGGTCACCGGTTCGGTGAACAACTGGAGCAGGTGCCCGTCGGGCTCGTCGTCGACCAGGATTCCGAGCCGGCGCAGCTCTTCCCACGGCAGCTCGAGGTGAGCGAGCCGGGTGCGCACGTCGTCGAAGTAGTCGTCGTTGGCCTCGAGGAAGCGCACGCCCCGCTCGCGCAGCGCGGCGATCGAACCGGCGATGTCGGCGGTGGCCATGGCCACGTGTTGCACGCCAGGGCCGCGATACGTGTCGAGATACTCCTGGATCTGGCTTCGTTTGAGGCCGTCGGCCGGCTCGTTGAGCGGCATCACCACGCTGCGTCCGGGTGTGGGGTCGCCGTTGGTGACCACTGTCGAACGCAGGGCCGAGTACTTCGTTGCGATCTGTGACTCGTCGAACGTGCGGAACTGGGTGAACCCCATCACGTCCTCGTAGAACGACACCCATTCGTCGAGTCGCCCCTTCTCGACATTGCCGACCACATGATCGATTCGTGCCAGCCCGACCGGCGAGCCCGGCGACGCCCCGGGCAGACCATCAGCGGTGAAGCCTGGGCAGTAGTGACCCGAGTAGTCGCGGCGGTCGACGAACGTGTGCTTCGTCTCGCCATAGGTCGCCACTGCGGACAGCCGCAGGACACCACGGTCGTCTTCGAGCTCGTAGGGCTCGCGCACACTGCGGGCGCCGCGCGCCACCGCAGCGGTATAGGTCGCTTCGGTGTCGTCGACCACGAAGGCCAGATCGTGGGCGCCGTCGCCGTGCTCGCGGACATGCGTCCAGATCTCGGACTCGGGATCGAGGCCGGCGGTCACCACCAGCCGGATCCGGCCCTGCTCGAGGAGATACGAGGCTCGGTCGTCGAGGCCGGTCTCGGGCCCGGCGTAGCCGGTGATCTCGAAGCCGTAGGCCGCGCTGAGAAAACCCGCGGTGGCCCGGGCGTTGCCCACCCACATCTCGATCGAGTCCCAGCCCTTGAGCCGAGCCGCCGGAGCCGTGGTCGGATGCGCGGTCGCGGTCATGAGGGTCCTCCGAGATGAGACGAGTGGGACAGGTGCGCCTGGATCGAATGGTCGGTGCAGTCGTCGAAGAAGCCGCCGACCACCGTCTGCACCTCGTCGAGCGACTCGGCCCCGAACAACACCGGCTGGTAGTGGTCGATGTCGTAGGACAGCGTGCCCATCGCCTCGACATCGAGGGGCCGGATGGTGGCTTGCGTCGCGAACTGGGAGAGCTCGCCGATCGAGCTCAGCAGCCCGGCGCCGTAGGCACGCCACTCACCGCGATCGCGCACGACCCCGAACTCGGCCGAGAACCAGAACACGTCGGCCACGAACTGACGGGCGACGGCACTCTCGAGCCGGGAGTACGCGGCGCCCGCCCGACGGTGCAGGCCGGCGATCTGAGGACAGGTGAGCACGTGGGCGTGGCCGAACACCTCGTGGATCACATCGGGCTCCGGCGTGTAGAGCGGACTTCCCTCCCAGCGCACGTACTGGGTCGAGAGGAACACGCCCTTCGCCAGGTGGCCGAAGAACACGTCGGTGTCGACGAGGCCGGCCACCGCCTCGAACCGATAGCCGCTGACCGGCTCGAGGCGCTCGGTCACCTCGGTCAACTGCGGCACCCGGCGAGGGTCGAGGCCGAGCGTGTCGATCCCGGCCAACACCGGTGCGGCCGCGTGCTCGGCCCAGCCCGCCCGAAGGGCTGTCGACACCGTCGCCCAGACGTCGTCCTCCACCGAGGTGTAGGCGATGTCCTCGGGTCGCTCACCAGGTCCGGCCGCCCGCGCCGCGATCTCCTCACGGCGCCGGACGTACTCGGGAGAGACGTTCATGTTTCGATTCTGGGCCATTCACCGCGGGCGTCGGAGAAGTTCCTCTGATTCCAGACCTTCTGCTCTCTCACTCGCTCGACATGAGATGATCATTCAATGGACGAGCTGGATGACATCGACCGCCAGATGATCGACGAACTGCGTCGCGACGGTCGCGTCTCGGTGCCCGTCCTGGCCGAACGCCTCGGCATCGCCAGAGCGACCGCCTACACCCGCTTCGATCGCCTGGTCGACGACGGCGTGATCCGCGGCTTCGCCGCCACGGTCGACCCGGCTCGGCTCGGGCTGCGGATGACCGCACTCGTGATGGTCGACGTCGCCCAGGACAAGTGGCGCGAAGCCCAGACCGACCTGGCCGCCATCGATGCCGTCGATTGGGTGGGCCTCGCCACGGGTCAATTCGACATCGTGCTACGGGTCCGCTGTGCTGACCTCGACGAGCTACGCGATGTCGTGCTCGTGCAACTCCACGCCGTCCCCGCAGTCCGTTCCGCCCAAACCGTGGTCTTGCTCGATGAGATCGATCCGGGAGAGCGACGCCGATGACCACCACATGGCAGATCGGCGACATCACCGTCACCGCGATCGTCGAGATGGACCTGCCCATTCCGTTCGTCGGCCTCCTCCCCACCGCGACGCCAGATGTCGTGAGCGAAGAGACCTGGCTGATCCCCCGCTGGGCAGTCGACGACGAGCACATGCACGTGCGCTTCCAAGCGCTGGTGATCGAGTCCGACGGCCGCCGGGTCGTGGTCGACACCTGTCTCGGCAACGACAAGTCCCGTCCCGGCTTCGACATCTTCGATCATCGCCAGTCGAGCTTCCTCGCCGACCTCGCAGCCGCAGGACTCGACCCGGGAACGATCGATGTCGTCACCTGTACGCATCTCCACATGGACCATGTCGGGTGGAACACGCGGTGGGTCGACGGTGCCTGGGTGCCGACGTTTCCCGCAGCCCGCTACCTGTTCTCCCGGGTCGAATACGACCACTGGCTGGCGGAGTGCGCGGGCGACCACATGCACGCGATGCCCTTCCAGGACTCGGTTCGCCCGGTCATCGAGGCCGGGCTCGTCGACCTCGTCGATCCCCCGTGTGCGCTCGCATCCGGCGTCCGACTCATTCCGACCATCGGACACACGCCCGGTCACTGCAGCGTCGAGATCACTTCACAGGGTGAGCGAGCCATCATCACCGGCGATCTCGCCCACAACCCGATCCAGCTGGCGCGCCCGGAGATCGCTTCGTCGGCCGACACCGACCAGGCCGGGTCCACGGCGACGCGTCGCGCATTCGTCGCGGAGACGGTGGGCACCGACACACTCGTGATCGGGACGCACTTCGGCGCACCCAGCGCCGGCCTCCTGCGCGAGGTCGACGGTGGAGTGCGGTTGGTCGTGGACGACTGACCGCGTCGGCCGGTCAGACGGGCCGGGCGTCGAACTTCAGCTCGGTCGCAGCGATCTCGGGATGAGCGAGCGCCACCGACAACGACGACACCATGGCGGTCCCGACATCGTCGACGTCCATCATCCCGCCCGGAATCGCGTGCCGACCCCATTCGTCGAGGGCCTCACCGAGCAACTCCATGTCGCCCATGTTGTTGGCGAAGTCGGTGGGACCGGTGTTGCCCATCACTATGCGGACGAACCGACGATCCGGGTGTTCGAGCCGCCACACCCGAATGCACTGGTCGAGCGCCGCCTTCGAGGCGGAGTAGGCCGCGAAGAACGGGTTGGCGTCTTCGACGGTGCGGGAGGAGACGAAGGCGCAGATGCCGTTGCGATCCATGTGGGCCAGGGCGGCGCCGGCCGCCAGGTTCGCGCCGCCGACATTGACCTTGTACACGTCGGCCCACAGGTCGACATCGCAGTCGGCGATCTTCTGCAGGGGCCCGTAGCCGGCGACGAAGACCATGAGATCGATGCCGCCCATCGCCTCGGCCGCCGTGGCGGCGACCCGTTCGGCATCGGCCCGCACGGCAGCGTCGCCCACTGCGACGTGGCCGGCACCCATCTCGTCGACCAGCCGCCGCAGCGCGTCCTCACGCCGCGCCGAGACCGTGACCTCGCCGCCGGCCGCGATCACGGCCTTCGCGGTCGACGCGCCGATGCCGGAGGACGCACCCACGACGAGCACCCGCCGTCCGGCCATGATCGACGTCTCCGGGCTCTGCTCGATGTTCATGGTTGGGCAGTCTTGCCCAAACCCGGTTCATGGCGGGCAATCTCGCCCGAACCGAGCCTCACCGGAGTTCCTCGGCCATCGAGAGGTCGTCGATCGGCAGGTCGGGATCGGCCACGGCCGTCACTTCCATGCCGGTCAGATCGAGCCGGCCACCGATGGTGGAGAGGAACGCGGTGTCCGCCGCATCAGCACCCGTGGCGATGCGAACCAGCGATTGTCGCGGGGCCAGACCGGTCGAGTCGACCACGACCCAGCGGCCGGCGACGAGTGCTTCGGTCACGGCGTGGAAGTCCATCGGACTCAGACCAGGGGCGTAGACCGACACCACGCGGGCGGCCACGTCGTTGGCCCGAAGCAGCGCCGCGGTGAGGTGGGCGAAGTCGCGACACACACCCTCACCGGCCATCAATGTCGCGACCGCGCCATCGGTCGGGCGCGATGCGCCCGGTACGTAGCGGGTGCGGGCCGCCACCCACGACGGCACCGCCGCGATCAGCCCCTCGGTGCTGAGGCCGGCGAACTCCGATCGGGCGAACGGCCCGATGCGATCGGACTCGCAGTAGCGGCTGGGGCGCAGATAGCGCAGCCATTGCGAGTCGTCGACGGACGCGGCGGGAGCAGCGCCTGTGACCCTGGCCTGATAGTCGACCACCAGCCGACCCGGGGGCGCGTCACGCAGCAGGTGTACCCGGCCGTCGTGTGCGGTGACCACCACCTCGACCGGCAGGGGCCGCCCGTCGACCGAGGCGTCGAACTGCTCGTCGCACGAATAACCGTCGGCCACAGCAATGGCGAGCGCCTGCGTCGAACGCGACTCGATCGTCGCCTCGATGTGGGCGCTCACGATCCGGCCCTCGGGGCGAAGGCTCGTGACCTCGCCGACCGGGAGGCTCACCGGTAGCCGTCGAAATCGAAGTCGGGCAGCGACTGGAACGCCCGGCGCAGCGCGTCACCCCAACGGTCGGAGATCGACCGGAAGTACTCGTCGCCGCCGTCGATGCGCAGGATCGGTCGGGGTTCGAGCGAGTCGGTTTCGTAGACCGACACGTCGAGGGGTGCGCCGACCGAGAGGTTTGCCTTGATGGTGGAATCGAACGAAACGAGCAGGAGCTTCACCGCGTCCTCGAACGACATCTTCGGGTCGTAGGCCCGCAGCAGGATCGGGCGACCGTACTTGGTCTCGCCGATCTGCATGAACGGGGTGTCGTCGCTGGCCTCGATGAAGTTGCCTTCCGGGTAGACGAGGAACAGGCGCGGCGGCATTCCCGCGATCTGCCCGCCGACGATCAGGGTGGCGTTGAACTTCGCCTCGGCCTGCTGGCCGCCCTCGAGGTGACGGGCAATGGTGTCGCGCACGAGCCCACCGACGAGCTCGGCCACCTGGAACATCGTCGGCACCTCGAGGATCGACGGTTGCCTGTCCTCGGGCACCTTGGTGCGTTCCTCGAGAAGGCTGATCACCGATTGTGTGGTGCCCAGGTTCCCCGCGCTCAAGATGGTGATCACCCGGTCGCCGGGCACCGACCACTGGTGCATCTTGCGAAACACCGAGATGTTGTCGACACCGGAGTTCGTTCGGGTGTCGGACATGAAGACGAGGCCACGATCGAGCTGCACGCCCACGCAATACGTCACTGTTGGGCCACCGAACCCTGCTGTCCTGTTTCCTGCTGTCCTGAACCGTCGTGCACCTGGAGCTCCACTTCGAGCGATTGGTCACCCGCGCCGGATGTGATCCCGGAGATCGGGGCGGCGTCGCGGTACTCGAGCCCGGTCGCGACCCGAACGTATCGGTCGTCGGGCGAGATTCCGTTGGACACGTCGAATCCGAGCCATCCCAGGCCATTGACCCACACCTCGGCCCAGGCGTGGGTGGCATCCTGATCGATGACGTCGTCGATCAGGAGATACCCGCTGACGTAGCGGGCTCCGTAGCCCAGGTGTCGGGCGGCGGCGATGAAGATGTGTGCGTGGTCCTGGCAGACACCGGCGCCGGCCTCGATCGCGCTTTCGGCCGTCGACTCCATGTCGGAGCCGCCAGTCTCGTAGGAAACCGACTCGCGGATCGCGGCGGAGAGATCGTGGAACCGAGCGATGTCGTCGTCGCCACGGCGTACGAGATCGCAGAACTGGCGCACGCCGTGACCGACGGTCGTACGTGGGGTCGACCGTTCGTAGAACCAGAGCGGGGTGTGCCCCACGTGCTTCGCGCCCACCGCGCTCGTGTCGACGGTCTCGACCACGCCGGTCGCCGTCACCGTGGTCTCGGTGGCACCCGGTGACAGCGCCACCAGCTCGACCTGGTTGCCGAAGTGGTCCTCGAACGACAGCTGGTGCTCGGCGCCGACGAGCGACACGTCCCAGCTGACGACGCTCTGGGTTCCTTCGTCGCTCGGCCGGAGGCGCAGCTCTTGGAGGCCGTAGCGCACGGGCTCCGAGTAGCGGTAGGTGGTGGAGTGCGAGATCGTCAGCCGCATGCGTTACGCCGAGAACCGATAGTCGTGTTCGATGGAGGCGCCCAGCTGGTTCGTGGTCTGGATGCACTCCCGGAGGAACTCGTGGAGGCCATGGTCGAATATCGAGTCGATGTCGTGGCGGGACAGCCGTTCGAGATGATCACGGGACACGGCATGACACGGGTGCTGCTCGCCGTAGTCGACCCCGAGGTAGCCCAGGTTCTCGTCGATCTTGCGATAGCAGAACACGAGCGACCTGGGCAGCTGCTGGTCGAGAATGAGGAAGTCGGCGATGCCCTTGGCGCTGGGCTCACCGGCGCTGCGCCAGCGATAGGCGCGCTGTGCCGAGACCGACCGCAGGATCGTCTCCCACTGCACATTGTCGAGCGAGGTGCCCACGAACGAGGCGGATGGCAACAACACGTAGTACTTCACGTCGAGGATGCGGGCGGTGTTGTCGGCGCGCTCCATGAACGTGCCGATGCGAGCAAAGTTGTAGATGTCGTTGCGCAGCATGGTGCCGTGGAGGGCACCGCGCACGATCGCGCTCTCCTGGCGGATCACGCCGAGCACGTCGGGAAGTTCGCGGTCGAGCACCGGCCGGGCGAGGGCGTTTCGTACCGTGAGCCAGGTGTCGTTGGTGGCTTCCCACACCTCTCGAGTGAGCGCGGTGCGCACCGACCGGGCGTTGGCCCGGGCCGACTCGACGACCGACCGCACGCTCGAGGGATTGCTGCGGTCGCGCAGGAGGAAGTCGATCACCTTCGACTGTTCGAAACGGTCGTGTTGCTCGAGGTACATGGCCCGCTGGCCTGCGGTCGTGACGACCGATTCCCATTCCTTGTCCACGTCGTCGGAGCGGGTGAGCGCGATGCGCATGCCCGCCTCGATGAGGCGGGCGGTGTTCTCGCTGCGTTCGAGGTTGCGGAACATCCAGTAGAGGCCGCCGGCGGTGCGTCCGAGCATCAGTCCTCCATCACCCAGGTGTCCTTCGTGCCGCCACCCTGACTCGAGTTGACCACGAGCGAATTGCGCTTCATCGCGACGCGGGTGAGACCACCGGGCGTGATGCGGATGTTGCTGGGCGACACGAGGGCGAACGGACGCAGGTCGACGTGGCGCGGCGCGAGCCCGGCCCGGGTGAGGATCGGCACCGTCGAGAGCGCGAGTGTGGGCTGGGCGATGTAGTTGGCGGGCTTGGCCTTGAGCTTGCGCCGAAACGCGGCCACCTCGCGCTTGCTCGCCGCCGGTCCGACCAGCATGCCGTAGCCGCCCGATCCGTGGACCTCCTTGACCACGAGTTCGGTGAGGTGCTCGAGTACATAGGAGAGCGAGTCGGGCTCGGAGCACCGCCAGGTGGGCACGTTGCGCAGCAGCGGCTTCTCGCCGGTGTAGAAGTCGATGATGTCGGGCATGTACGAGTAGATCGCCTTGTCGTCGGCGATTCCCGTGCCCGGAGCGTTGGCGATGGTGAGGCCACCCGATCGATACACGTCCATCGCTCCTGGCACACCGAGTCGGGAATCGGGGCGAAACGTCAGTGGATCGAGATAGTCGTCGTCGACGCGCCGATACAGCACGTCGATCGGCTCGGGTCCTTCGGTCGTGCGCATCGCGATTCGTCCGTCGACCACGGAGAGGTCGTGCCCTTCGACGAGCTCGACACCCATCTGGTCGGCGAGGAAGGCGTGTTCGAAATAGGCCGAGTTGTGGATGCCCGGGGTGAGAACCGCCACGACCGGTCGACCAGTGGTCACATTCGGTGCACACGCCCCCAGCGAGGTCCGGAGATCGCGCGGGTAGTCGCTCACGGGACGCACCCGGCTCTTGGTGAACAACTCCGGGAACATCTGGAGCATCGTCTCGCGATTCTCCAGCATGTACGACACGCCCGACGGCGTGCGGGCGTTGTCCTCGAGCACATAGAAGTCGTCGTCGTCGGTGCGCACGAGGTCGATGCCGACGATGTGGGTGTAGACGCCGCCGGGCGGTGTCATTCCGATCATCTCCGGGAGGAACGCATCGTTTCGAGCGATCACTTCGACCGGAATGCGGCCGGCTCGCAGGATCTCCTGACGGTGATAGATGTCGTGGAGAAAGGCGTTGATCGCCCGCACCCGCTGCTCGATACCCCGTTCGAGCCGGGCCCATTCGCGGGCCGCGATGATGCGGGGAACGATGTCGAACGGGATCAGCCGCTCATCGCCGTCCTCCTCGCCGTAGACGTTGAACGTGATGCCGGTTCGGCGAAAGAGCGCCTCTGCGTCGGTGCGCTTCTTCAGCAGCCGGCGAGGGTCCTCGTCGGCGAACCAGTCCTGGTACTGGCGATAGGGCGCTCGCAGCACAGACCCGTCGCCGTGCATCTCGTCGAAATAGCCGGGGCGGACATCCATCGCCCACGAACATACCCACTCTGCGGCATCTCAACCGGACTCGAAACACAGCGGCAACGAACGGGGCCCACAACTGGGTTGCCGTCGCGCAGTGCCGCGGACGTCGATCTTGCTCTTCGCGCTGACCTGTTGGCCGGCGGGTGCAGCGACGATCCGGCGGCGTCGACCTGATCGACGACTAACCCATCTCAGCGAACGACCTGACCATCGGGCTCGGGGTCACGTGATACCTCGCACGTACCTCGTCGAGCGGCTGGTCGAGCATGGTCTCCCACCGCTCGGCCTGGATGTTGTCGACGGTTCGGCCGAGTTGCCATCCGTCGGTGATCGCATCCATGAGCGGGGTGATCGACGACGGCCGCAGATACGTCATCTGGGTCGTGACCGTGGAGATCCACATCGCGAAATAGGGGAACCGGATCTGGGCGAGGCAGAACGCCTGGAGGGCGATCTCACCCAGGCCCGACGAGTCGTAGCCGGTCACCACGTGTTGGAAGTCGTGGGTCTGAAAGCCGCGCAACACGGCGAACTTCATCGACTCGGGCATCCCGTCGAGTTGGCCCGAGTCCTCGAGCAACTCGTGGAAATCCCGATAGTCGGTCGCGATCGCGGCGGTGAGCCCGTTGTCGACGATCCACTCGTGATACGCCCATCCGAGCGACCCAGCCGGCCGCGAGGCGAGATGGTCGAGGTCGATCGGGTCGGCGTACTGCTGCCCACTGACGAGATCGGCGAAGTGCTCGTCGTCGGCGAACCCGGCCACGTACTCGTCCTTCACGTCATCGGGCGCGGTGCTGCCACCACTGATTGAAGAGCAGGTGCACGGGATTGTCACCGATCGAATTGATCGTGGTCAGGAAGAGCGGCGCGAATTCCTCGGAGATCATGGCAAACGATACCGAAGCCGACGTCGGCCGACCGGCCGACGGCTGAACGGACATCCGCTGGTAGAACAGAAGGGTGCTGATCGTCGTCTCGCCCGCCAAGTCGCTCGACTACGAGTCGAAGCTGCCCACGAAGAAACACTCCGAGCCCCGGATGCTCGACCGGGCCCGCGAGCTGGTCGACGTGATGGCGAAGAAGTCGCCGTCGGATCTCTCGAAGATGATGAGCATCTCCGACGAACTCGGCGAGCTCAACCACGAGCGCTTCCTCGACTGGGAAACCCCGTTCACCCGCGAGAACGCCCGTCCCGCGGTGCTCGCCTTCAACGGCGACGTCTACATGGGCATGGAGGCACGCACCTTCAGCGAGCGCGACTTCACCCATGCGCAGAAGACGCTGCGCATCCTGTCGGGGCTCTACGGCGTGCTCCGGCCCCTCGACCTCATGCAGCCGTACCGGCTCGAAATGGGGTCGACGGTGTCGACCAGCCGGGGCAAGGACCTCTACTCCTTCTGGGGCGACACCATCACCGAGCAGCTCAACGCCGATCTGGCCGAGAGCCCCGGCTCCGACGCGCTGATCAACCTCGCGTCCAACGAGTACTTCGGTGCGGTCGACGAGAAGAAGCTCGAGAGTCGCCTGGTCAGCCCGGTCTTCCTCGACGCGAAGGCCGGCGGCGAACCCAAGATCATCAGCTTCTTCGCCAAGCGGGCCCGGGGCGCGATGAGCGGCTGGATCATCCGCAACCGCATCAAGTCGCCCCGGGCGCTGCTCGATTTCGCCGAAGACGGCTACCGCTACGACAAGGAACGCTCGCAGGCCGACCGCCCGGTGTTCGTGCGCACCTCCTGACGCACGCGTCGCGCCGACCACGCAACGTGGGAAACGGCGGCGCGGGGGTCCTCTTTCCTCTCGACCTGCACTCCGATACTCTCGCCGATGGCGAGAGGGAGTTTCTCGGAACATTCCCGATCATCGATGCATCGCATCGTGCGTCCGCCGACAGTCGGCAGACGACTCTTGAGGGAGAGACCCATGAAACTCCGGCTGACAACCCTGGTCGTCGTCGCATCGATCATTTCGGCGCTGATGATGCCCGTGGCCGCTGCGGAAACCCCACCGGGCGAGGCCGACGCGCAGAGCGATGACATCATCAGCAACGCCGAGCCATCAGCTCCTGTCGACGCGAGCGGCCAGGTCGCCACGCTCGAACAACTCGACATCGATGGCCTCGTCGCCGCCGAGAAGCCTCCGTCCACCGACGACGATCTGTCACTCAGCGTGGTCGGCGGGGCGCCCGCCAACGTGGCCGACTACCCCCACGTCGGCGCCGTCGTGAGCGTCAACATCTTCGACTACATCCAGAACGGGCCCGCAGAGACCCTGATCAACTACTGCACCACGAGCTTCCTCGGTGAGTTCTGGGCGATCAGCGCGGCACACTGCTGGGAGTTCGTCGACGCAAACGAGGACGACCTCAACGACAACCTGTACTGGACGATCTTCGGACAGAGCAACGTGGTCGACCCACTGTCGACACTGTTGTTCGAGACCCTTCCCGCCAACATCGACAGCGGCGACTTCACCGACTGGGGACCGTTCGGCTTCCCGTTCTCGCTCACCCAACACCCCGACTACAGCATCCTCGACTATGACCAGGACGGTCAGTTCGAGGACAACTACGCGGACCTGATGTTGATCGAACTCGACTCCATCTCCCGAAGCGCAGAGCCGATCGCCTACAACGGCGACCTCTTCCATCCGAGCAAGTACGCGGCGGCCCAGGTCGCCGGTTTCGGCATCACCTCTGCGTCCCAGACGGACTTCCAGGACCGCCTCCAAGCGGGCTCGACGACCATCCTGTCGGAGAGCTTCACCACGTTCCCGGACGTCGCCGAGCTGGAGGACTTCGTCGACCGATGCGGCCAGACGCGCTACATCCGTGGCGCCCATCTCTGCGCCGGCGATCTCGACGACGGTCTGCCCTCGGCCTGCTTCGGCGACTCCGGCGGACCGCTCCAGGCCGTCCGCTTCGCCGAGCCGTTGCTCGTCGGTGTCACGTCGACGCTCGGCGACGACCCCTCCGAACCCGAGACGCCCACCTGTGGCAACGCCACCTTCCCGGCCCGCTTCACCAACGTCGCCGGCTTCTCGCCGTGGATCAACTCGATGACCGGGGTCGCGCCGGCCGATCTCACCGACTGTCCGTACAACGGTTACGGGTCCCTCTACCTCTCGTTCGAGGTGCCCTGCTGGACGGACCAGACGTCGCACCCCTTCCGCGACGTGACCGCGCTCTGGATGCAGAAGGGCGTGGGATTCCTCTCCGCCAACGCGATCACGACCGGCAAGTCCCCCACGGCCTTCGCCCCGAACGATCCTGCGACCCGCGGTGAAGCGGCGGCGTTCCTGGCTCGCTTCGCCCAGGTGACGGACATCTCCGTCCCGCCCCACCCGTTCAACGACGTCAGTGCGAGCTGGCAGCAGCGGGCGGTGTCGTGGCTCGCCTTCTACGACATCACCACCGGCAAGACGCCATCCACTTTCGTCCCCAATGACCGGGTCACCCGAGCCGAGTTCGTCACGTTCCTGTGGCGCCTCGCCGGTTCACCGACGGTCTCCGACCCGAACCACGGCTTCATCGATGTCGTCGCGGGACCGAGCTGGTGGCAGCTCCCGGTCGCCTGGGCCAAGGAACTCGGGATCACCACCGGCAAGCCCGCCGGGTCGGCCACGTTCTCGCCGAACGGTGACGTGACCCGAGCCGAGATCGCGGCCTTCCTCGAGCGCTTCGCTCGCACCCTGTAGACGCCCGCCGAGGCGCCGTTTCGAGTCCGTGGGAACGGGTCGCCGTCACTGACGGCGACTCGTTCAGCGCACCTCGAGCACCCGTAGGATCCCACCCGAGTCGACCACGGCGATCAGATCGTCGCCGACCCCGAGACCCCCGTTGACCGCGCCGTTCAACTCGACGATCGCCAACGGCTCGTCCGTCCTCAGGTCGCGGATCACCAGACGTCCGAGATCGTCGCCGGTCGCCACTCCGCCGTCGAGGGCCGCGACACCACCGTCGACGGCGGCATCGAGATCGAATTCGTCCACGACCGTGCCGTCATCACCGTCGACCCGCACGAGCGAACCGTCGACGGAGGGCACGAAGACGTCGCCGTCGACGGTGGCCAGCGGGGCCCGGACCTCGCGATCGAGCGTGGTGCGCCACACCTCCTCGCCGCCGGTCGTCACCCTGACCACCTCTCCATCGGCGGTGGCGAACACCAGGTCGTCACCCAGCACGAGCAGGGGCGACGAGGCCGACCCACCAAGTCCGGTGCGGACCCGGATCGCGCCATTGTCCGGGTCGAGGATCAGCAGCTCGCCCCCGTCGGTCACCGCGGCGATTCCCGCCGGGGTCGAGATCACGGAACGGACGGCGTCCCCGGTTTGCACCGACCACAGTTCCCGCCCCGAGGCGAGGCCGCGAACGACGCCGCCCTCGGTGCCGACGACGGCCAACGCGGGGCCCGCATCGGTCGAGACGACGGCCAGGGACCGCACTGCGGTCGGGATCGAGCATCCGCCCAGTTCGGTGCCGGATGCGTCGAACGCAGTGAGACGGCCGGAGTCGTCGGTGATCCACACCAGATCGGGGGATCCCGTCTGGACCACCGGTGCAGTGAACACACGACCGCTGAGCATGCGCGACCAGACCTGTTCACCGCTGCGTGCGTCGAAGGCCCGCACGACGGAGGGGGTGTCGCCGCTGCCAACGTCGACACCGACCACGATGCCGCCGACGATGGCGGGCGCCACGGCAGAGGGCCCACCCAGATCGACCTGCCACCGCTCCGTCACGTCCGGCCCGGCCGAGGGAAGCGCGACCACGGCGTCGGCATCGATCGTCGCCGCGAAGGCGGCGTCGCATTCGGCGGCCGGCAGGACCTCTTCACGGCCCCCGAGGATCACGAGCGCGGCCACGCCCGCCAGGGTGATGGCCCCGATGCTCGCCCCTGCGACCAGCGCCGGAATCTCGGGTCCGCCCTCCGTCGCCGCCGCCACGCGGTCGGCCGCGACATCGCTCGAGGTGCGCGGCCCCGCCGCACCCGTGGGCGAAGCAACCGGAGGCGGCAGTTCGGAGCGCTTCTCCACCGTGGGCCGATCACGTTCCTCGGTCGGCCGGTCGACAGCCTCCTCGGTCGGCCGATCACGTTCCTCGGTCGGCCGGTCGACAGCCTCCTCGGTCGGCCGGTCGGCGATGATCTCCTCTCCGGCGAGCGTCGTCGGCCGATCGAGGAGGTCGGAGGCCTCGGTCGATTCGGCTGGGTCGAGAGTCGGAACATCGCCACGGACGTCAGGGGCACCGATCGGTGAGAGTGTCGCCGTGTCGTACTCCCACTCGTTGGGGCCCAGAACCTGGGACTGACCACCGGAACGGTCGGCGATCGAGAAGCCGGTCAACATCGACGCCGCACCCTCGGTCAGCCGGTCGGTCGACGCGGCGACGATCACCCAGCCTCCGGCCGTGAGGGCGGTCGTCAACGACCCGACGTCGTGCTCGGCGTCGGCGACCACCACCACGGTCGGCCCGTCGCGCTCGGGGTCGAAGTGCTCGACGACGTGGGCTGCTGCGGCGACCTCGGCCTCGGATGCCGAGCCCGCGATCTCGACGCGTTCTTCGATGACCATGCCCTCGTCAGTTGCGACCCGCAGCAGGAGGCGACGATCCGTGTCGAGGAGGACGAACCGCTCGCGGTCCTCGACGAGGTCTGCGGCCCCGGCCAGCGAGGCGAGCCCGTCGTCGAGTATCTCGGTGACCTCGACACCGTCGACTCGTTCACCGACCAGGGCGACGAGCGGCGGTCGGGCCCACGGGCCGGCGACGAGGACGATGCGGTCGATGCTCGGGTGCGTCGAGCCGGCGTCGCGCGCCGTCTGCGCGATCCAGCGGCGGAGCGGACCCAGATCGCCACGGCGCAGCGCCGCGATCTCGTCGAATGCCTCGCGGTCCGCGACCGCGAGAGGCCCGTCCCCGGTGAGGACCGCGCCGTGAAGCGTGCGTCGGCCCACCACCACGAGAAGGGATGTGTCGCCTGCCATCAGTTCGCTCCTTCGGAAAGTTCGATCAGCCCGCCGAGAGCGCCGAGCGCAGCATCGAGGATCCGGGCCCGCTCACCGCCCGAGGTCGCACGCGAGCGCGCCCACTCCCAACGTCGGCGACGCTCGGCGGCGACCCTGCGAACGGTCGCCGGGTCCGCGTCGGGCGCCAGCCCGAGCCGGGTCTGGGGCGCCCGGCGACCCAGCAGATGCACCAGCTCGTCGCGCTCGTCGACGGTGACCGAGCGCTGCACCACCACGGATCGGGCGGCGATCAATCGGTCGAGCTCGGGGGCGTCGCGGCGTATCGCGTCGAGCTCGTCGTCGAAGCGTTCGGCTTCGGGGGCCAGCAGGGCCAGCGCCCGGCTGGCCGCCAGCGAGACCCCCCGCTCGCCGCCGAGGACGTCATCGGTCAACGCCCGCAGTTCGGCGGCGTCGTCGGACGACAGGACCTCGAGCGTGCCCGGCAGGCGCAACGGCATCTGTTCGAAGGAGGCAGCGGCCTGGACTCCGACCACGCCGACCGGACCGACGACCGACTCCAGGAGGAGGCCGAGCAGCGTGTCGAGGTTGGCGGCCGCGACCGCCGTCGACATGGGCAGTCCGAGCACGACCAGATCCGCCTCGCGGATGAACGCCGCGGCGCCACCCGCCTCGGCCCGCACGACCGACCAGGGCACGTCGACGAGTTCGACCCCGCCGAAATGGTCACCCGGCAGCTCGAGCTCGAGGGTGTCGACCGACCATGGCGACACCGCCAGCTCCAGGCGCAGTCGCCCGCTGTCGTCATGGTCCACGTGGCCGAGCACCTCGTCGCCGGCGAGGGTGCGGGCCAGCAGCCGCAGCTCGTCCCCCTGGCGGATCCTCGTGACCCGATGGCCGAGCAGCGATCCTCGGCCCGGCTCAACCCGTCGTCCGAGCATCCGCAGGGTGAGCCCGTCGGGCGTCGTTCGCTCTCCACCGACCACCACCAGGCGTCGGGGCCGGTCGAGTGCGTCGGCCACGAGAGTGCGGACCGGCCGGTCGCCGCGACGCACGGAATCGTCCAGTCCGTCGGCGAGGATCCGAATTCTCTCGATGATCGAGTGCGTCATGGGCTCGTCGTCGTCGACGGCATCATCGACGACGAGCTCGGTCAGCGCGTCCACGAACGCCGACGGCGACTCGTAGCGATCCTCGGGGTCGTGCATCACGGCTCGCCGGATCACGTCGTCGAAGCCGATCGGCACAGTCCCCCCGCTGCGCTCGTGAGCGTCGACGAGGTCGAGATCGATGTCCCGTGCGTTCTCCACGGTTCGCTCCGGCCAGGGCACCTCGCCCACCGCCAGCTCGAACGTCATCACTCCCACGGCGAACAGATCGGCCCGCCAGTCGAGCCGAGCCGTGAGCGACATCTGCTCGGGGGCCATGTAGTGGGGGGTCCCGCCCAACTGCGACAACATGCTCGTGCCCTCGGCCAACACCTTCGCGAGTCCGAAGTCGGCCAGGGTGAGCCGCTCATCGGCGGGCAGACCCCAGCGAGCGACGCGGTCGGGGTCGGGGGTTCGAACCCGGCGCACCAACACGTTCTCCGGTTTGAGGTCGCGATGGACCACCCCTCGGGCCCGGACGGCATCGAGACACTCGGCGAGTTCGCCGGCCAGCCCCACGACCGCCGGCAACTCGAACGGTCCCCCGGACTCGACCATCCGTCGCTCGATCTGCGATCCGAGGCTGCCGCACTCGGCCAGCCGCATCACGAAGTAGGGCTGTCCCGAGGGCAGTACGTCGACGTGATGCACCGGGATGACCCTGGGGTGCTCGGCTCGCCAGAGGATGCGGGCCTCCTGGAGGAACCGCTCGCGCACATCGGGCTGACGAGACAGGTGTCGGTGCAGGACCTTCACCGCCACCTCGGTGTCGAGATCGGCGTGATAGCAGCGGTACACCTCTGCGAAGCTCCCCATTCCGAGAAACTCCCTGGTCTCGTAGGCACCGAACGTGGCGATGTCGAACGTGTCGGTCACGCCAGCCATCCCACCGGTGTGGTCAGCCCGAGGGTCGCCACGCCGACGAACACCACGATGATCGCGACGATCGTGGCGAACAGGACGAAGACGATGCCGGCCGAGAGCCCACTCGAACCGGCGCCGGGGCTCGGTGCGGGATCAGGCCGCGTCGGCTCGGGAGGCCGGGGCGCTTCTCCGCCGACCGGGTCGAGGTCGGGTCGGTCGTCGCGAGGCACGGGCACCGGTGTCGCCGGTGCCGGTGCCGGGGCCGGGGCCGGGGCCGAGTCCGGCACGACGGGTGTCTCGCCGGTTGCGGGCCCGATGCGCTCGGTGATGAAGGCAGGCGGCGCAGGGGTGGTGAGCATGCCGTGTACCCGGACCATCTCCGTGGGCTTCGCCAGCCGAGCCACGTCGGCCGCACACGCGTCTCGAAGGCGGGCGGCCAGAGACGGCACCGGATCGGCCAACGCGTCGAGGTCGGCCCACACCGGGGTGTCGCCGGGCGCCATGTAGTCCGCCTCGGCGAGGAGGAGGTTGTTGGCGCCGTCGTTGTGCTCGAACCACAGCCCCGGCTCCTGCGCGAGCGCTTCGAGGCTGACCGCGACGACGAGCGCGGAGAAGGCATCGACCGAACGCCCCCAGTAGCCGCCGGTGATCCGCTGCGGATGCTGATAGTTGCGATGACCGACCTCGTTGGGCACGAGATCGGTCGTCGCCGGCGTCCAGATCCCGTCGAGGTCGACGAGGCGGATGGCGCCGTCGGCCTCGACCAGGATGTTGCCGTGCTGAAGGTCGCCGTGGGCGACGTCGGAGGCCTCGAGCGCGTGGAGGAGCTCGATCCATGATTCGGCGAGGTCGGCGAGCCGGTTGCGGTCCTCGATGTGCGCCTCGACATAGCGGTCGAGGTTGAGACCGTCGACCCACTCCATCCGGATCATCGGAAACCGCTGCGCGCCGACCGCGATGGCATCGGGCAGCCACCGCGCGTCCGCGAACGCAGGGATCGCTGTGCGCTCGACGTAGGCCCGCAGCGCGTCGTAGCGACGGCGACCATCGCGAGGCTGACGCGTGAAGCAGCGCACCGCCACGGACCCCTCGTCGAGCAACAGCCGGAACACCGCCGCGTTCCGACCGGTCGCGGGAAGGGGAATGCCCAACGGCGAGGTGCGGAGTTTGCCCTGGCGCAGCTCGTCGTCGAGCAGGAACTCGGTCGGGGAACGCGCCGCCTGGGCGTACTCGCCTGCGTCGGGCCAGCGCACCTCGTCGGTCATCGCCGGACCGCCGAACTGATCGAGACGCCACAGCGCAGCAGCGTCACATCATCGTTTCGCAGGGCATCGCCGGCCCGGAGTTCGGCGATGAGACGGCCGAATCCCTCTTCGTCGATGGTGCCGAGACGCTCCCACACGCCCGGGTCGGTGCTCCCGGCGAGGAGCGCCCATTCGGCCAGCGCGTCGGTCGCGAGGAGCACTCGATCACCCTCGATGAGGCTGCCCCGCGCCCGTTCGACCCCCCGGACAGCGCCCGGGCCCGTGGTGGTTCCCGAGTGCACGAGTGCCGGGTGACTCCCGAACTCGGCGGCATCGGTGACCGGAAAGGACTGCAGCAACGCGCCCTCGCGCACATGGAACAGGCAGGCGTCGCCCACGGCGAGGGCCCGCCAGCACAACTCGCCGTCGTCGACGCCGAGTTCGACACCGAGCAACGTGGCGAAGCTGCCGCGGTTCGCGGCGGCCACGACATAGAACGGCGCGTCGTCCTCTCGTCCGTCGAGATCGGCATCCCAGATCGCGGCCCGGCGAGCCAACCACTCGACCCATTCGTCGTCGTCGTCGATCGCGAAGGGGTCGCTCAGCCACCCGGCGGTGAGGATGTGGCTCCAGGCCCGGGCCCGAAACGCAGTGGTGGCGCCGTCGGCCACGGCGAAGCGGCCGGAGCGAAAGCTGTGGGCGGCACTGTCCTCCCACTCGTGGGATCGATAGCCGTCTTTCGCCTGCCCGAACGACGCGAGGTCCAGCCGCACGCTCGTCATGTCGCGCTGATCATGTCGCTCGATCGAGGCTGACCTGCGTGCCGGTCACGAGGAAGTCGGTGAGCGCGTGGAAATCGCCGTTGTAGCCGAACCCGCGGGCTCCTGCGGCCAGCGGCGTTGCCCGAGAACGCGACGCCTCCTGCAGCATCGCCGGCGGAAGCTGGCTCGAGTACTCGAAGAGCTGGGCGGCGTACTCGTTCGGTACCTCGTCGACGCTGGAGGGGAACATCACCGGCTCGTCGCGGAATCGACCCACATTGAGATTGAAGAACAGCAGCGCGCCGTCCTCGGTGTGGATCGAGGTGAGGCGCTGAACCCACACGTCGGCCTCGTCGGTGGCCGCACCGTCGGAGATGTTGATGACGATGGGAGGGAAGCTGTCGAGGTGCTCGTTGGCCCAACCGGCCAGGATCCGTCCGGCCTGATTGATCGCCTCCCCCATCGGGGTGCGGCCCTCGGCCTTCGGTGCGAGCCAGATCGGCTGCTCCGGCTCGAGCGGATTCTCGGTCAGTTCCGCGATCGACACGAGGTCGCGGCCGGCGAGCGATCCGCCGAACGCCGAGCCGACCTCGGCGCCGTAGGTGATCAGACCGATGTCGAAGTAGTGACGCGGTCCTTCGTCGTGGTCCTTCACCGACTTCAGGATGAGTTCCAACAGGATGCGGTTCACGGCCGTGGCCACGCCATCCATCTTCGTGGTCGTCTCGTCGCCCGCGAACGGCTCGGCCATGGAACCGGACTGGTCCACCAGGAACATGATGCACCCGGGGGTGACGCGACTGATCTCTTGGGTGTAGCTCACTGATCTCTCGTTTCGACGGACGACGCCGCCTGCTCGTTGGTTCTGCGCCAGAGTACGAGATGCACGTCCGGCCATTCACCTTCGTCGACATTCCAGCCGGCGCCGCAGTGGGCGCAGTCGAAACCGGTCGGCCCACTCGGCACCGGATCGTGGGCACCGCACCGAGGACACTGCCGGGGCCTTCGGGTGCCACCACGTCCGGGCGACCGCTGCGCCGGTGCTGCGTCCCGCCTCGGCTCCGGAGCGGCGCCGACCGACGGTTCGGAAGGCGGGGGTTCGGCGCGCGGGGGATCGGCGCGTGGGGGTTCCGCGAGCACAGGGTCCGAGAACACCGGGTCGGCGCGACGGAAGACCAGCACGGCGGCGACAAGGACGACGATGACCACGACCGCCACCACGACAACGACGATCATCGCTCGACTCCCGCCCTCATTCGGAGCGAACCGGCGGGCAGCGACGATCTAGGCTCGGCCTGATGGCGACGCCGGAGGAACCCACGCTTGCCGACCTCGCGGTACGGATCGTCGACGGCGACCGACGGGCGCTGCCCGAACTGGAGCTCGCGCTCGACCGCGCGAAGGTGGCACGCGACTGGGGGCTGGCCGACACGGCGCTGCGCCCGCTCGCACGCGCTGCGGGCAGCGGCGATCGCACGGCGATGGCCGCGCTCCTGGGGCTCATCGATTCGCTCGAGCTCGCGATTCCCACCATCGGCGGGATGCTCCACGACCGCCACCAGGTGGAGGAGGCCGCCCAGGCCACCCTCGTGGCGGTGAGTCGTGGGGTGAGCCGTTTCGAGGGGCGAAGCCGTTTCACCTCGTGGCTCCACACCGTGGCCTCCAACGAGGCGCGTCAGCTCATCCGCCGGGAGGGCCGCCGGGCCCAACCGGTCGCCGACCTCGGGGTCGAACTCGATCCCGGGATGCGGCGCATGAGTTCGGTGCTCATCGATCGTGTTCGCATCGCCGAGGCGATCGACGGGCTCGAGGAGCCGTACCGGTCGGCGGTGCAGCTCCGAGAGATCGACGGTCTGCCCTACGACGAGATCGCCGAGCGGCTCGGGGTGGAGCCGGGGACGGTGAAGTCCCGCATCGCCCGCGGCCGTGAGCGGTTGGTCCGCAGCCTCGGTCTCGACTGACGCCGCGTCGGCGGTCATCAGCCGCTCACGGCGATGGTGTGCGAGTCGCTCGCGTTGCCGCCGGGACCCGAAACGGTCACTGTCAGGGTGCAGGTCTCCGTCACCCCGGCGAACGGCTGCGGTGCGGTCACCTGCACGGTGAAGCCCGATCCGGAGATGCGACAGTCGCCGCTCTGCGACCACACGGCTTGCGTCGCGTTCGTGGCATTGGCCGTGTAGGACGACGAGCCGTTGGGCGGCAGCGACCCCGGCCCGCTGATGTTGACGGTGGGAGCCGGCGTCGGCGCGGGTGTAGGAGCCGGGGTCGGTGCAGGAGTCGGGGCCGGCGTGGGTGCAGGAGTCGGGGCCGGGGTGGGCGCGGGCGTCGGGGCCGGCGTGGGCGCAGGGGTCGGGGCCGGCGTGGGCGCAGGGGTCGGTTCGGGTTCGAGGGCCACGTAGGTCCCGACCGAGAGGTCGACCTCGGAACCGGCCTCCACCACGACGCCCGGCCCCGGGCCCTGCGACAGGACCACACCGTCGAGGTCCTCGTCGTCCACCGTGCGATCGCTCACCTGGACCGAGAGGCCGAGGTCGCGCAACGCCTGCCGGGCGTCGGCCACGGTCAGGTCCCGCAGGTCCGGCAGGGAGACCGATGCTCCGTCGTCGTCGTCCTCGTCATCCTCGACCCGGTCGATGCCGGCCTCGTCGAAACCGTCGGGAAGATCGGTTCCATCCGAACCCCCAGGGAGGTCGATCGTGGCGTAGCCGCCGATGACGGCCCCGAAACCGACGAATCCCACGACGAGCACGCCGACCACCATGAGAAAATGGGAGCGCTTCATCGGAGAGTCCCCGAGCGCCCGCTCAACCCGTCACCCATCACTCCGCTCCGTTCGCCTCGCGACCATCTCATGGAGAGTGAGATGAGCGACCACGCAAAAAGGTTCCCGCAAAATCGCCCCGCCGACAAACCCGTGCGACAATAACGCCGACGAATTGGGAACCGGCGCGACACTTGCGGCATCGTACGTTCCACAAGATGAGACCCACGGAGTACAGAGATCGATGGCGAATGAACCCCCGAGTGGCGCGGCCGGGTTGGACGAACTGTTCGACATCGACGTCTGGCACGATGCCTGGTTGACCGGTGCCGGACAGACGATGGTCGACGCTCCCATCGTCTCGGTGGGCGGCGGACTCGGCTCACTCGCACTGGTCGACCTCCTCCGGGCATCGGGTGTACCGACATCCTCGATCACCGTGGTCAGCCCGCTGGAGCGCCCGTTCGACACCTACGCCTACCTGGCCCGCAACTCCCAGATCCCCGACCACGAGCGGCTGCGCAGCGACGCGGGTTCGGTGATCGACAACGTCTGGGGATTTCCCAGCTATGCGTTTCGCGAGGCTCGGCACGGAAAGGGCCTCGGTTCGAAGCTGGAACCGCTGTGGAGAGTGCTCACCGAACCGATCCTGAGCGACTACTTCACCCCGCAGGGTGGGCAGGTCTACGCCTCGGTCGAACGTGAGTGCGCCAGGATCGGGTGGAACGACATGCGTCTCCCCGGCCAGGTCCGGGCCATCCGTCGGCGCGCCGACGGCGGGTACTTCGTCGTCGTCAACCCCGAGGGCCGGCTCGAGGACGGCCCTCGCATCGTGCTCCGGGCGAGCCACGTCCACGTCTCCGTGGGCTATCCCGGTCTGCGGTTCCTCCCTGATCTCCAGCGATACCGCGAGACCCACCACGATCCCGTACACGTGGTGAACGCCTACGAGAACCACGACCACATCTACGCCGACCTGCGCCAGCGACCCGGCCGGGTCATCGTGCGAGGTGCGGGCATCGTCGCTTCGCGGGTGCTCCAACGCCTTCTCGACGACCGCGAACTGCACGGCGCCGACACCCAGGTCCTGCACCTCTTCCGCAACTATGTCGAAGGTCCGCAGGGGGACTTCCTGTTCCGCCGGCCGGGGCACGACGGGTTCGCCTACCAGGCCTTCAACTACCCGAAGGCGTCGTGGGGCGGGCAACTGCGCACCACGTTGCTCGAGATGGACCCGACGGCCCGCCAGGACTACCTCAAGGTGATCGGCGGGACGAACACCGCGCCACGGCGTGACTGGCAGCGTCAGATCGAGCGGGCCAAGTCGACCGGCGCGTACCAGCAACTCGTCGGCCAGGTCGACGAGGTCCGCCCGTCGGGAACGGGTCTGGCCCTCGACATCGCGCTCGGCACCGGGGGCACCCAGTCGCTCGAGGCAGACTACGTGATCGACGCCACCGGCCTGCTCGGCGACATCCGCGAGAGCCGAATCCTGGCCGACATCCTCGACCACACCGGCGCCTCGACGAATCCCGGAGGCCGCCTCGACGTGACACCCTGCTTCGAGCTCGTCGGCACGGCGTCCGGGCCCGGTCGCATGTTCGCATCCGGATCGATCACCCTGGGCGGGCCCTACGCCCCGGTCGACTCGTTCCTGGGCCTCCAATACGTCGCGCTGCAGATCGCCGACGAGCTCGCTCGCATCGGTTCGATTCCCCGCTTCGGCACCCGCGCCTCGATCCGACAATGGATTCGCTGGATGAGGGGGGTGGCGCCGTGACCCCGACCCTGTTCGGCCGGCTCCAGACCAGGGTCGTCCTGCTCTCGGTACTCGGCCTCACTTGGAGCATCGTGATCGGCCCCGCGGTGGCTGCGATCGCCGACGCGAGCTACCGCGACGCCGTCGGTGCCGGCGTGCGGGCCGTGGTGGTCGCGCTCGTTGTCGGCCTCGGTTGGGAGCTCGTCTACCACGGCCTGCAGCAGATCCGATGGGAGAAGGACTGGCCGACGCTGTTCGGGCTCCTCACCGGGCTCAACGAGGGACTGGTCGTGTTCCTCCTCCTCGATGCCTCGGTCCTCGGCGACCCCGTTCCCCTCGATGCGTTCCTCCTGCACTTCTCGACGCTGTGGATTCTCGTCTGGGCCGTCGCCAACGGGCCGCTCGTGATCATCGCGCCGCGCTGGCGCTACCGCGGAGGCCGGTTCGTTTGAACGACGCCCTGAATCGTGCGGTCGACACCGCGGCCGCAGATCGCGACCAGCGCGCCCGACGGGGGAATCGCCGGGCATGGGCCATCTCCGTGACCGTCACACTCGGATGGTTGGTCTACGTGCTTGCCGCCGGCCACATCGATCGGGTCGGCGACAACCTGATCGCGTCCGTCACGATGATCTTCGGTTCGTTCGTCGCCGGATCGACACCCCAGGGCGGCGGCGCGGTGGCCTTCCCCGTGTTCACGAAGGGCCTCGAGATCCCGGCCGAAGTGGCGCGCACCTTCTCCCTGTCGATCCAGACCATCGGTATGGGTACGGCGTCGCTGGCGATCGCCGCCCGAAGCAAGCCGGTCGAACGACGGGCCCTCATGTGGGGGATCCCGGCCGCCGTGATCGGCTTTCTCTTCGGCCTCTACGTGCTCGGCGACCCCGACCTGCCCTACTGGCCGAGCCGGGTTCCCGGTCCGTGGGTCAAGGTCCTCTTCACAGTCCTCATCGCGTCGATGGCCGCCGCCTTGTGGCTCGAATACCGGGCGCCCTTGATCGAACGTCGGTTCTCGCTCGCCTCCACGATGCGAGTCAGGATCCTGCTGGTCACCGCGTTGTTCGTCGGTGGGGTGATCTCGTCGCTGACCGGTTCCGGCACCGATGTGGTCCTCTACGTACTGGTCGCCGTGGTGCTCGGCGTCAGCCCCCAGGTGGCCGTACCGACCAGCGTCATGGCGATGGCCGCGGTCTCGATTGTCGGCCTGCTCGTGCTCGGTTTGTACGACGGCCAGCTGGCAACCACCCTCGACGGCTCGTCGGTGACCGAGCTCGGCGGCGACGCCGTCCGCAGCGTCGACGGTAAGACGGTCTTCGCCGATCAAGGGGATCTGCTCGAGGCAACGAGGTTCGATCTGTTCGGTCTGTGGTTGGCCGCCGTGCCCGTCGTGGCGTGGGGCGCGCCGCTCGGCGCCTGGCTCGCGTCGCGTATGCGGGACCGTCATCTCGTTCGACTGGTCGTGGCCCTGGCCTCGCTCGAAGTCCTCTCCACGATCATCTTCCTCGAAGAACTCCGTAGCGACGCGGTGCTCGCCGTGTCCGGTGCGCTCGGCGTGCTCCTCGTGACCGCATTGCTGGCGATGGCTCGCAAGCGCCGGGCCTCACTCACCGACGGCCCCGTCGACGTGGTCGGAGGTGATCGCATCGATGTCGACGACTCACTGGCCGAAGCGCTCAAACGCAAGACTCCGACGAACCCCACCGAGGGCGACCAGAAATGACCACGCGAATCGCCGGCTACACCATCGTTGCCGAGCTGGGCCCTGCGAACTACGGCACGCTCTACACCGCCACGTCCGACTCGGGCGCCGGTGACGAACTCGTCGTCAAGATCCTCGATCGGTCGGCGAGCGACTACGAGTTCCGGCGCCTGTCGAACGAGATCAGGCTCTACGCGCAGCTCGACGACCCCGGCTTGGCCGAGATCGTCGACGCCGGATACTCCGACGGCGTCCTCTACTACGCGATGCGTCGCTACGACGGCACGCTTGCCGATGGAACGTTCGACACCGCCACGACGCTGCGGATCGTGGCCGACGCGGCGCGAGGCGCCGACGCGCTCCACGGCCTCGGGGTCGCCCATCGAGACATCCGGCCCGCGACCATCGCACGCGACGGTCACCGCGGTCGTCTCATGGACCTCGGGTTGGCCCAGGTGTTGCCCGGCGGCGATGCGTCGGCCTATGGCCCCCGGGGCACACCGGACTTCGTGGCCCCCGAGGTCGCGATGGGTGGCGCCGCCTCCCGGGCCTCTGATGTCTGGTCACTGGGACTCACCCTTCACGCGGTGCTGTCGACGGCGAGTCTGCGGCCGCCGCTCGCCTCGACCGGCGTGCTCGACCGTCTTCGTCATGTCGTCAACCATCCGCCGGTGATCGACCCGGCGCTCCCCGGCGAGGTCCGTGCGATCATCGAACGCTGCGTGGCCGACGATCCCGCGTCGCGCCATCCGACCGCTGCATCGCTCGCCGATGCGCTCGACTCGACAGCCGAGGAGCTGACGTGATGACCGAACTCGATCTCCACCAGATCCGCCTCGTACCCGGACGCGGCATCGCCGTCGTCGGCCATCACGGCGTGGTGTTCCTGGCCGGGCCGGACGCGATTCCCGACGGCTACATGCGTCAGCTGCTCGAGCTCGTGGACGCACCGGTCGGCCCCGGCGACGCCGACACCGTGATGCGCGGGCTCGATGGCCCTCGTGGGGTCATCCTCGCCGGCGACGACGGTCCCGTGATCCACCGCTACGACGGTCTGCAGGTCGTCTCGACCGGGGGTCCCTCGACCGACACACCCACCGTTCCGCTCCCCCTCGACCGACACCACACCATCGGCGCGAGCGGTGACCCGACTGCCGCCGCGCCGGGGGTTTGGGCTGCGGCCGGTCTCGAGGTCGGGGCCGCCGCAACGCCATCGGACCGTCCGTGGTGGGCCGAGCTGGACGACCGACCGACCAGCATCGACCTGGCCGAGCCGGCCCGGAAGGAACGGGATCCGATGCCGATCACGATCGCGTCGCCGTCCGACGCGCCGCCCGAGGAAGGGCTGCCCATCGTGCAGGGCGTGCTGTGTCCACGCGGTCATCTCGTCAACCCCGTGGCCCGCTTCTGCCACATCGACGGGCTCTCGCTCGAGAACATCAGCCGGATACTCACCAGCGGGCCCCGACTTCCGTTCGCCTCGCTCGCGCTGGGGTCCGCCCAACACGTCCTCACCCGCAGCGCGGTCATCGGTCGAGCCCCTGAGGAGGACCCGCGGGTGATCGACGGTTCGGCCATCCCGGTGGCGATCCCCGACCCGGCCGCCGTCATCTCCCGTCGGCACGCACTCATCCGCGTCGAGGACTGGCGCCTGTCGGTGAGCGACCTCGGATCGCGCCTGGGCACCTTCGTGCGATCCGGTTCCGGAGCCCCGTGGATCCCCGTCGGCGAAGGAGAGGACCACGAACTCACCGATGGGGCCTACATCAGGGTCGGCAACACCGAGCTGCGACTGGCCCGGTTCGACATCCGCTGACTCAGGTCGCGTCGATCGCCTCGATCACGCCAGCGACCAGGCCGGGCAGGTCGACCCGCCCGTCGGCATCATCGATCGCGCCGACCACGACGACGGCACCGGTGGCCGCGTACCCCGTCGCCGAACGGATCGACGGCGTCCCCGGTGTCTCGACTTCGGTGAGACGGATGGGGGGCGAGGTCTCGATCAGTTCGTCGGCGACGACACTTGCGCCGTCGCCGGCGGCGGCGACCTGGTCGCCGGCAATGGCACCCGACTGTTCGATACGGACCCGATCGTCGTCATCGCCGGATCGCGCATAGGCAACCACCAGGGTGCCGTCGGCGGTACGCCAGGTCCGCGGTTCGGTGAAGCGATCATCGAGTCCGAGATCGCCCGGCGACGGTCGCTCCTCACCGGTCAGCTCGGCCACACCCAGCTCGTCACCGATGCGGTCGAAACCGGCCGCGAGTTCCTCGAGGTCGGTCGACGCCGGGCTCCCTGCATCATCGCTGGCGAGCACGATGAACGCCCCGACCAGGACGACCACGACGAGCACACCCACGACGATGCGCAGCACGCCCGTCGAACCACCGGACGACGAGACCTGCGGGGCCGGTGGTGCACCACCCGACGTCGCAGGGACGACGGGCGACGGCGGCGGACCCGCATCGACCGCGGGCGGCGGGCCGGCCGGCACCGGAGGGGGGAGGAGCCCCGGGGCAACGGTGTGCGCAGCGTCCTTCGGAGCGGCTTCGGGGGGATCCTCCGGCGGGGGGTCGTCGGCCCCATCGGTCGGCGTGGGATTACCCACCACCGGGTCCTCCCACCAATTGGTCTCGCCCACGCCGTGATCGTAGCGTTGCGCTTCCACCGAGCGCCACCGGGAAGAAGTTCAGCAATCCGGGAACCAAACCACCGGACGAGGCATCGAATGGCCGACTGAATGGAAGGGCCGAGAAAATGACCACGAACAACCCCAGAATCGCCACCCGCACACTCGCCGTACTGGTCGGCGCCGCACTCATCGTCAGCGCCTGCGGCGACGACACCGCCGTGCAGGAACTCGACGCCGGGGGTCTCATCGAGATGGCCGAGATCGATCAGCAGGCCGACGATCCCGCACCCGACCCCGAGGCCGGCGCCGAGAGTCCTGCGGTCGGTCAGGTCTCCGAGTGGGACGACGTCGATTCCGCCGTCGTTCGCATCGAGACCACCGGGGGGATCCTCGATCCCGACGCCTTCGATTTCGACACTCCCTTCGCCGGCTCGGGGTCGGGCTTCTTCATCAGCCGTGACGGCCTCCTGGTGACCAACAACCACGTGGTGGTCGGCGCCGCAACCGTCGAGGTCCACGTGGCCGGCGAGGCCAGCCCCCGCAACGGCCGGGTGGTGGCGGCATCGGAGTGCTCCGACCTGGCCGTGGTGGAGGTCGGCGGCGCCGACGTCCCCTTCCTCGACTGGGCGAGTCGGTCCGCCGAGGTTCCCGACGACATCTTTGCCGTGGGCTTCCCCCTCGGCGATCCCGAGGTGACCGTGACCGAAGGCGTCGTGTCCAAGGCCCGAGCCGCCGGTGAGTCCGACTTCGCCTCCGTCGACAACGCGATCGAGCACACCGCCTTCACGACCCCGGGAAACAGCGGTGGCCCGATCGTCGATCCGGGCGGCCGAGTCGTCGGCGTCAACTACGCCGGCAACGACGCCGGCCAGAACTTCGCCATCAGCGCCGCCGAGGCGAAGGCGATCATCACCGAACTCGTGGCCGGAAACGACGTCGAGTGGCTCGGTCTCAACAGTGTGGCCATTCAGGGTGCGGGCATCCTGGTCCTGGCCGTCGAAACCGACTCGCCTGCCGCTCGGGCGGGTGTCCGGGCCGGTGACCTGATCGTCGAGCTCGAGGATCTCCCCGTGGGTGTCGACGGCACGAAGGCCGGATACTGCGACGTGCTGCGCAGCCGTGCCGCCGACGAGCCGCTGCGGGTCGAGGTGATCCATCTCGACAACACCGAGTCGGCGTTCGTCATCGAGCGGGGCTGATCTCCCCGAAGACCGGCACGATCCCGGGATCGACGGCTCGCCCGTCGTCCCGGGATCGTTCGCGTTTCAGCCCGGTCCGGTGACAGCCGTCACCGCTTGTGCGAGAGTCGTTCCAACCAGATGGGGGTTTGGCAATGAGTGCTGCGGCGGCTGCGACGACCCAAGAGGGACACAGTCCCGGAAGCAAGGCGGTCGTCGGGCTGCTCTGGGTGGCGATGTTGCTCCTCGGCGGACTGTTCGTCGTCGATGCCATCGGCGCGCTCGAGACCGAACCCGACGAATGCTACGCCTACGCCTACGGCGGTGGCCCGGGCGGCTACGGCTGCAATCCCCTGCTCGGCGACGCCTACTTCGAGGTCGACCGGACCGACGATCTCGTCGACCGCCAGATCGTCCACATCGACGGCTTCCTCTTCGAGGCCAACCGCTCGTTCGGGATCGTCCAGTGCTCCGGCGTCGCCTTCAGCCTCCCCGACACGCCCAGCGGCGTCGACGCCTGTGACCTCTCGACGGTGGCGTTTGGCTCCACCGACGGCACCGGCTCGTTGAGCACCGACTTGCGGGTGCGAAGAATCATCACCACTCCCGACGCCGGCGAGGTCGACTGCGCCGAGCCCGACGCCGCCTGCGTGATCGCCGGCGGCGTGCTCGGCGCCGACGGCATGTCCACCACCGAAGCGGCCTACGCGTCCATCACCTTCGATCCCGACGCCCCGCCTGTCCCACCCCCGACGCTCACCATCGACGTCGTCGAGATCGGCGCCGACACCGCCACCCTGCTCGTCGATTGCACCAATGCCGTCGACCTGTCGATCGATGTGCAGCTCCAACAGGAGATCGACGGGCTGTACGGATCTGCCTACGGCTACGTGAGCTTCTACCAGGAGAGTCCACCGTGCAGCGATGGCCCGACCGAGTTCGAGGTCACGCTCGAGCCCGGCTCGCGTCGGATCGGACGTGGTGACGTCACCTACTACGTCTTCGGCTACACGAGCGATGGCTTCGAGAGCGTCTCGACGATCGAGGAAGGCGAGTTCCGCGTTCGCCGCACCCCGGTGCCCACCTACATCGACGCGAACGAACCCGGCAGCGATCTCCGCATCGAGGTTCTGGGCATCACCGGCTACGGCCGGAGCCAGAAGGTCCGCGTGGCTCTCACCTGCGACCGGCCCATCACCGCCGACGACCCCCCGGAATACGCCTCGCTCGCGGTGCAGGTGACCCAGTGGGCCGGCCTCGACAGCATCTACGGCTACGGCGACATCGAGATCACCGAGTGTGACGGTCGCACGGTGATGTCGGTGCCCCTGCGGGCCGCGAACGGACGGCTCCACACCGGCAACGCCCAACTACACGTGTCCGCCAACGTGCAGGCGTACGACGGCGACATCGGCGAGTACTACTACGACCAGGCCGGCGCGGCCGAAAAGATCCGGCTCCGCGGGTGGCTGTGGGCACCGCTCCAGGACGTCGACCGGAACCCCGACTCCCGGATCACGTTCGACACCGTCACCCGTGCCGGCATCCGCGGCACCGTCGAGTGCGAGGAGCCCGTCACCGTCGATCTCCAGTTGTCGGCCCAGCAGTACGACCGACGGGTGATCCGCGACACCTACGCCTATCTCTACGAGGAATGCGACGGGACGCTGGAATTCGATGTCGAGTGGGACCGTCCGCTCTCGTGGGGCATCGCGGGCGTCAGCGCGTATGCCAACGGCTACACCATCGATGACGACTGGGAACCGCCGACGTATCCGACCGTCACCTACCCGCAGCTCACCACGACCACCACGACGACAACGGCCGGACCCCCGGCGGCCATGTTCGACGACGACGTCACCCTGCCGGTGGCCCGATCGATCGACGCCGGCGCGGTCGCCGACGGCTACATCACCTATGCGTGGTTCGATCAGCAGGGCGCGCTCGTGTGGGTGCGACGCTGACCGACCCTCGGGTTCGCTTCTTCGGACTTCCGCTCGCGGTGGCGACGCTCGCCGCGCTGTGGGCGATGTTCGGATCGGCCTGGCTCTTCCCTGAGCTCTCGTCCAACTCCGACGAGGGCATCTACCTGCTCCAGGCCGACGCGCTCCGCGAAGGTCGGCTGACGCTGCCCGCCCCGGCCGAGGACCCGGAGGCCTTCGTCCCGTGGTTCTCCGTGATCGACGACGGCCGGTACATCCTCAAGTACACACCGGCGCACGCCGGTGTCCTCGCCCTCGGCCAAGCGGCCGGCTCCGCCCGTCTCGCTCTCGGCGCCATTGCCGCCGCACAGATACTCGGGATCGCGGCGCTGGCCCGTGCCCTGGGCTTCGAACGCAACGGCGTGGCGGCCACGGCGGCACTCATGGCCGCGTCGCCATTGTTCATCCAGCTGTCGATCACCTACCTGCCCTACGGCACCAGTCTCTCGTTGGCACTGTTCAGCGCGGCCGCTGCTGTGTACGCCGCACGTCGAGGATCGGCCCGACTCGCCGCCCTCGCCGGTCTGCTGTGGGGACTGGCGCTGTTCGCCCGCCCCTACGACGCCGTGCTGTGGGGCGCGGCGATCCTCATCGGACTCGGCATCGACCACCGTGAGGACCTCGGTGAGCGCATGCGGTCGCTGGCGCCCCCCGCCATCCTCGGGGCGGCGTTGCCGATCGGTCTGCTACTGGCCTTCAACCTCGCGGTGACCGGTGAGCTCCTCCAGTTGCCGTTCAACCTCCTCGAACCAATGGACAAACTCGGCTTCGGTCCCCGCCGTGCTCTCCCCACCGATCCGACCATCGACTTCACTCCCGCCCGTGGCCTCGCGGCCACCGGACGAAACCTGTTGCTCGTACTCGGCTGGGGGGGCGGCGGACTCGTGGGGGTCGGCTTCGGTGTGCACCACCTCTGGCGACGAGGAACCGGTTGGGCAGCGATCGGCGCGCTCCTAGTGGTCTGGCCCATCGGCTACTCGATCTTCTGGGGCAGCTATCTCACCGTGTTCGTGTGGGACGGCGGACTCTTCCTCGGCCCGTACTACTTCCTCCCGATGGTCGCAGGATTCGCCCTCGCCGGGGGAGCCGGCATCGCCGAGTTCGGGCGCGAGAACCGATCTCTGCGGTGGGCGGCGGCCGCTGCGGCCGCGGTTCTCACCCTTGCGGTGGGGGTGCCGCGCCTGGCCGAACAAGGCGACCGCTCATCCCAGCGGTCCGAGTTGGCCGCGGTCGTCGCGGGGGCGACGACCGACCTCGACGGTCCGACACTCGTCTTTCTCCCGCCGATCTACGGCGAGTTCCTGCTGAACCCCTGGGGCTTTCTTCGCAACACGCCGTCGATCGACGGGTCGGTCGTTTTCGCACTCCAGGGTGCGCCGACCCGCGACGAGCGCATCGCCACCCGATACCCCGACCGCTGGGTCCTGCGGGTCGACATCGATCGATGGACGGATCGACCCGGCTTCGAACCCGACATCGAGGTCACCACCGTGCGGGCTCCGCTGGACCAACCGACATCGCCCTCCGAGCCGTGATGACTCGAATAAAGTCGTCCCGGCGGGTGGTCGATGCTTGGAGTCGGATGCGCGCTCACCTCCGTCCCCCTCTGCTCGTACTCGCGATGCTCGCGTCGCTTCTGGGTGTGGCGGGCCCGTCCGGGGCGGCCGACACAGTCCCACCCGGCGGAACGTTCACCGACGACGACGGCAACATCCACGAAGACGCCATCGAAGCCATCAAAGCCGCAAGCATCACCACCGGCTGCGCCCCCACCCGCTACTGCCCCGACGAACCCGTCACCCGCGGACAAATGGCTGCCTTCCTCAACCGCGCCCTCTCACTACCCGCCGCCACCGCACCCTCGGGGTTCACCGACACCGCAGGCACCTTCCACGACGACATCGAACGCCTCAAGGCCGCCAACATCACCACCGGCTGCCAACCAACCCTCTACTGCACCAACCAACCCGTCACCCGCGGACAAATGGCCGCCTTCCTCAACCGCGCCCTCTCACTACCCGCCGCCACCGCACCCTCGGGGTTCACCGACACCGCAGGCACCTTCCACGACGACATCGAACGCCTCAAGGCCGCCAACATCACCACCGGCACCACCCCCACCACCTACAGCCCCGACCGACCCGTCACCCGCGCCGAAATGGCCACCTTCCTCACCCGCGCCCTCCAACTCGAGATCGTCGACGTGCCACCCCGACCCCTCCCGAACACCGGCAATCCGGCCGGCACGGCACCGGTGCCCGCCGCCGCGGCGGCGGTCGACACCACGTCGCCCGATGTCGTGATCGGCAACGGGTCGCCGGCCGGTTGCACCTCGGCCGCGGTGGTGAGTGCGGTCGCCCAGGGTGGCCTCATCACCTTCGACTGCGGGCCCGACCCCATCACAATCGAGATGCAGGCCACCGCCAAGGTGGTCAACGACACCGGCCCCGAGATCGTGATCGACGGCGGCGGACTCGTGACCCTGAGCGGTGGCGGCGAGCGCCGCATCCTCTACATGAACACCTGCGACCCGGCCCAGGTCTGGACCACGTCGCACTGCCAGAACCAGGATCACCCCCGGCTGACGGTCCAGAACCTGACGTTCGTCGACGGTGACGCCACCACCCACGGCATCGATCTCGACGGCGGCGGCGGGGCCATCTGGGTGCGCGGGGGTCGGTTCAGGATCGTCAACTCGCGCTTCTTCGGCAACACGTGTGCGCAGACCGGTCCGGACGTCGCCGGCGGCGCCGTGCGGGTGTTCAGCCAGTACGACACCCAGCCCGTCTACATCACGAACACGACATTCGGCGGGGGTGCCGCCCAAGCCAACGACTGCTCCAACGGCGGCGCCATCGGCAGCATCGGTGTGTCGATGACCTTCATCAACAGCCTGCTCACCCACAACGCCGCCACGGGGTGGGGCGCCAACCCGCAGCGGGCCGGCACGCCGGGTGGCGGCAACGGCGGCGCCATCGCCAACGACGGCAACACCTACACGCTGACGCTCATCGACACGGTCATCGAGGACAACGCGGCCAACGAGGGTGGGGGCGGCGTGTTCTACGTGAGCAACAACCGGACCGGCAATCTCGTGATCACCGATTCCACCCTGGCCCGCAACGAGAGCCGGGGATTCGAGACCCGTGGCTACCCCGGCATCTTCTACCTCGGGCGCGGCGCGCCGATCGTCAGTGGATCGACGCTGGAGTGACCGGCATCTAACGTCGGCCCATGCCGCCGCCGCAACGAACGCCCGTCGGCGCGAACTGGGGTTACCCGACACCGATCCGCTTCGGCGCCGGCCGCGTCACCGAACTCGGTGACCTGTGCAGCGAGACCGGCATCACCCGGCCCCTGATCGTCACCGATCCCGGTCTCGCCGCGCTGCCGGTGATCGACACCGTCCGCCATGCGCTCGGAAGCCTGGTTCACGCCACCTTCCACGACCTGCGGCCCAACCCCGTCGGCCGCGACATCGACGCAGGGGTCGCCGCGTACCGGGCCGGCGATCACGATGGCGTCGTCGCCGTCGGCGGGGGCTCGGCCCTCGACGTCGGCAAGGTCGTCGCCTTCATGGCCGGGCAGACGCGGCCGGTCTGGGACTTCGAGGACGTGGGTGACAACTGGACCCGCGCCGACACGGCAGCGATCGCGCCGGTCATCACCGTGCCCACCACCGCCGGGACCGGCAGCGAGGTCGGCCGGGCCGGCGTGGTCATCGACGAAGCGGCACATCGCAAGGTGATCGTCTTTCACCCGGCGATGCTCCCGAAGGCCGTGATCTGTGATCCGGAGCTCACGCTGGGGCTGCCCCGCGTGCTCACCGTCGGCACCGGCCTCGATGCCCTGTCGCATTCACTCGAGGCCATCTGCGCACCCGGCTTTCACCCGATGTCGCACGGCATCGGTATGGAGGGCTGTCGGCTGGTCCTCGAACACCTGCCGCTCGTGGTTGCGGACCCGACCGACGTCGAGAGCCGGGGCCAGATGCTGGTCGCCGCGGCGATGGGCGCCGTGGCGTTCCAGAAGGGTCTCGGTGGCATGCACGCCTTGTCCCATCCGATCGGCGCCCGGTTCGACACCCACCACGGCATGACCAACGCGGTGGTGATGCCCTACGTGCTCGACGCCAACCGGGTCGCCATCGAGCCGACCATCGACCGTCTCGCCGCGTATGCCGGCATCGCCGGTGGATTCGACGGCTTCCTCGACCACCTGCTGGCCCTGCGGGACGCAATGGACGTACCGCCCACACTCGTCGCCCTCGGGGTCGACCCGGGAGCAGCCGACGACATCGTCGCCGCCGCGATCGTCGACCCGTCGGCCGGCGGCAACCCACTCCTGTTCGACCGACCATTCGCCGAGGCTGTGTTCTCGGCAGCCTGTGAAGGGACCCTTCATGCAGCTCGATGAACTCCGTCAGGAGGTGCACGACGGCGCCATCGACTCGGTGGTCGTCGGCTTCACCGACCACTACGGCCGCACGCTGGGAAAGCGCTTCGATGCCGACTTCTTCCTCGACAGCGGCGTCGACGACGGGACCCACGCCTGCGACTACCTGCTGACCGTCGACATGGAGATGGAACCGGTCGAGGGCTTCGCCTACAGCAACTGGGAGCGCGGCTACGGCGACTTCCATCTCGTGCCCGACCTCACGACGCTGCGGCGGGCCGGCTGGACGACAGGCACCGCGTTCGTTCTCTGCGATGTCGTCGACACCACCACCCACGAACCCGTCGCCGTCGCACCCCGTTCGATTCTTCGCCGCCAGCTCGCCGAGCTGAGCGACGCCGGGTTCACCGCGGCAGCCGCGTCCGAGCTCGAGTTCTTCATCTTCCGCGACAGCTATCGCGACGCGCACGGCAAGGGCTATCGGGACCTCGAGGCGGCGGGCTGGTATGTCGAGGACTACCACCTGCTGCAGGCGTCACGGGTCGAGGACTATGTGGGAGCGGCCCGGCGGGCGCTACGCGACAGCGAGATCCCGGTCGAGAACTCCAAGGGCGAGGCAGCGATCGGACAGCACGAACTCAACGTGCGCTACGCCGATGCCCTCACGATGGCCGACCGTCATGTCGTGATGAAGCAGGCGATGAAGGAGCTCGCTGATGCCCAGGGCGTGAGCGTGACGTTCATGGCCAAACCCGACGCAGCCCAGCCGGGGAGCTCGTGCCACATCCACCTGTCGCTGTGGGAGAGCGGCGCTGATGAAGTCAGTGCTGGCGAAACCAATGACGACGACGAGCGCCGCAATGCCTTCGTCGGGGACCCCCACTCCGACCTGTTCCGCTGGTTCCTGGGTGGCTGGATGCGTCACGCCGCCGACCTGATGGTCTGCTACGCACCCACGGTCAACAGCTACAAGCGCTATCAGGCCCAGTCCTGGGCGCCGACCCGCATCGCGTGGTCGACCGACAATCGCACGGCCGGCTTCCGCATCGTCGGCACGGGCAACGGGCTGCGCATCGAGAATCGCATCCCCGGGGCCGACGTGAACCCCTACCTCGCGTATGCGGCCGCGATCGCCAGCGGACTCGACGGCATCCGCAATCAGATCGAGCCGCCGGCCGAGCTCGCCGGCGATGCGTACCGCGACGCGATCGCGCCCACCGTGCCGTCGACCCTGCATGCCGCCCACGACCGTTTCGTCAACAGCGCCGATGCCCGCCGGCTGCTCGGCGACGAGGTGGTGGCGCACTACGGCCATCATTTCGCCCAGGAGATCGCCGCAGCCGACGCCGCCGTCACCGATTGGGAGATGCGGCGCTACTTCGAACGCATCTGACGCACGCATCCGAGGGACACGACTTCCTCACACTCGACTGAGATCGCGCCGATCGGATGGTTGTGAGTTCCGCGGCGCTCCAGATCTGTCCCCATTGCCGGGCCATCGTGCAGACCTCGGTCTGTTCGATCTGCGGCAAGTCGACCTTCGACGCGGTCATCGCGCCACCACCCGCACCGAAACGATCGCGCGCCGAGTTCTTCGCCCACGAGGAAGTCCGCCAAGTGGCGGTCGGTGCCGTCGTGATCCTCGCGCTGGTTGCCGCGATCGGCTTCGCCCTCAACCGATCCGATCCGGCTCCCCACGCGAACCCACTCCCGCCACCGGCGTCGACCACCACCGTGGCACCGCGACCGACCACATCCGAGCCCGCCCCCTCGGTTGCCGGCGGTGCCCGGCCGGCCAGCGGGTTCGTCCCTGGCGCGCCCCGTGAGGTCGGCCAGGGCCTCTCGCCGTGGGAGAGCCCGCCGCCGCTCGACCTCGTGGGGGGTGGCCTCCTCGATCCGTCGCTCGACTTCACGACCGACATCGGACGGGTCGACGAACTCCTCACCGCGTTCCCCGGGCAGTTCACGCTCGCTTCCCTGGACCCACCCCAGCTGGCCACCTTCGGCGGTGCGGTCGACATCGAACTGATCGAGACCACACAGCCGTTCGCGGTCCGAACCCTGATCCTCGCCGACGGCACGGCGGCGGGCGAGCTCTGGCTCATCGCCTCGAGCGGGAGCCCGGCCGGGGACGACTACCTCGCCGCGGCTCGCGCTCGCTGGGACACCGGCACCGCGCTCTCGCAGTACGCCCCCGATGTGGGGTTGCGGCTCTGGCTGCTGGCCACCGACGACACGACCAATCTGTGGGTCGGCGACGTCGACACCCGGGCCATGATCGTCGTACGGGCGCCGCTCGACCTCACTCCGTCGGCACTGACCGAGGTGTTGGCCCCGTGGCAGCGGGCGGCCTGACGCACTTTCTCGTCGCCGACTCGGCATGGGAAATACGACAGGCTATCCTGAGGAAATTCCCCCCTCCAAGGAGCCTGTCATGGCCATCGAACTCCCCCCGCTGCCCTACGCCGAGAATGCACTCGACCCCCACATCAGCGAACGCACGATCTCGTTCCACTACGGCAAGCACCATGCCGGCTACGTGGACAAGCTCAACGACGCGATCGAGGGCACCGACAAGGCCGACACGCCGCTCGAGGACATCATCCGCACCGCCGAGCCGGGCGGACTCTTCAACAACGCGGCCCAGGTCTGGAACCACACGTTCTACTGGAACTGCATGTCGCCCGACGGTGGCGGCGACCCGAGCGGTGAACTCGCGGCCGCGATCGAGTCGAGCTTCGGATCGGTCGATGACTTCAAGGAGCAGTTCAAGACCGACGCGACCGGCAACTTCGGCTCCGGCTGGACCTGGCTGGTGCGCGAGGGCGACGGTCTCGCCATCGTGAAGACCGACGATGCCGACACCCCTCTGGCCCACGGCCAGACGGCCCTGCTCACGATCGATGTGTGGGAACACGCCTACTACCTCGACTACCAGAACGCCCGCCCGGCCTATGTCGACGCGTTCATCGAGCACCTCCTCAACTGGGACTTCGTCGCCACCAACTACCAGTCCTGAGTTGGGACACCGGGGTCAGACCCCCGTCCCACCTTCTGTCCGACCCCGCCGATCGCGGTGGTCCGCTGGCGGTCGCTGAACTCGTGCATGGACCCGACCGTAGGCCGCGTGCGACAGTGCGCCATGCCCAAGCTCAGTCCACAGCCACCCGAGTGGATCCATTCGGCCCCGTTCCAGACCAGTGCCAGCCGTGTGCTCCCCGCACGACCCGACCGGGTCTTCGAGGCACTCGCCGACCACGAGTCCTGGCCGGAGTGGTTCGATGCAATCAGCGAGGTCGAGCGCTATGGCGAAACGCCCGAGGGCGTCGGGTCGAACCGGCGAGTGTTCCTGAACAAGCGAGTGTCGATCGACGAGGAGTTCAACGTCTGGGAACCAGGCGAACGCTGGGGCTTCGTCGTGCTCCGGACCACGCTCCCCGGCCTCGACTCGATGAGCGAACTGGTCACCATCGAGGATCTGGGCGACGGCTCCAGCTCGGTCACCTACAAGATGGGGATCGACGCGAAGTTTCCGCTGTCATTCCTTCTGAAGCGCGCCGTAGGTCCCATGGCGAAGAACCTCGGCGCCGCTCTCGACAACCTCGGACGCAAGTTGGGACGGGGGTCTGACCCCAGCGTCCCACCTAGCTGATCCAGGTCTTGATCTTCTCGATGAGGCCGAGGCGATCACCGCCGGCGGGGGTGACCTGGAGGTGGGTGACGCCGGCGGCCTGGTAGGCCTCGATGCGCTCGCGGACCTGGCTCTCGGACCCGACCATGGCGGTGGCGTCGAGGAAGTCCTGCGGCACCGCGGCCATGGCCTCTTCCTTGCGGCCGGCGAGGTAGAGATCCTGGATCTTCTCGGCCTCTTCCTCGTAGCCGTACTTCTGGAAGATGTTGTTGTAGAAATTCTTGTCCTTGGACCCCATGCCACCGACATAGAGCGCGGTCATGAAGCGACCGCCATCGCGGATCTCCCGGGCCTTCACCTCGTCGTCGACGATGGCGACAGTGCCGCCGGCCACGATGTTGAGCGGCGGCAACGACGGGTCGCGCTTGGCCAGCCCCTTGGCCAGATCGTCGCCCCACACGGACTCGGCCTTGTCGGGATGGAAGAACACGGGGATCCAGCCGTCGGCGATCTCGGCGGTGACTTCCACGTTCTTCGGGCCGAGCGACGCGATGTAGATGGGGATGTCGGCCCGCTTGGGATGGTTGATCAGCTTGAGCGGCTTGCCGAGACCGGTGCCCTGATCCTCGGGGAGGGGAAGCTGATAGCTCGGCCCGTCGTGGACCACTACTTCGCGGCGCCACACCTTGCGACAGATCTCGATGAGCTCGCGTTGACGACCGATCGGCTTGTCGTAGGGCACGCCATGCCAGCCCTCGATGACCTGCGGGCCCGACGCGCCGATGCCGAGGATGAAGCGCCCGTCAGACACCGCATCGAGACCGGCCGCCGTCATCGCCGTCAGCGTGGGGGTGCGCGAGTAGATCGGGAGAATGGCCGAGCCGAGTTCCATCGTCTCGGTCTTCGCCGCCAGATAGCCCAGGATCGACACGGCATCGAAGCTGTAGAGCTCGGCGACCCAGCCGACGTCGACGCCGGCCCGTTCGAGCTGCGCGGCTTCTTCCGCCGCGGCCCGTGGGTCGCCGGAGTAGTTGAGGGTCATCGAGAGCTTCATCGCCCCAGCATGCCCGCCACCCTTGCGGCTCGCCACCCGAGTCCGGCCTACGCTGCGGCATGGTCCGTCTTCGCCAAGTGCTCGACCAGGTGCGGCACCGACTCCTGTTCGTCCCCGCCCTCTTCACCCTCGGTGCAGTCGCCCTCGCCCAGGTGATGTTGCAACTCGACGCCGCCCTCGGCGACGAGGACCTCCCGCGGACGCTGCAGACCACGGTCGACAGCGGGCGAGCGATCCTCTCGGCCATCGCCGGCGGTCTCATCGCATCCATCACCCTGCTGTTGTCGCTCACGATGGTGGCCGTGCAGTTGGCCAGCAGCCAGTTCTCGCCTCGCACGGTGCGCAACTGGATCGGCGATCGCACGCAGCAACGGTCGATCGGGGTCGTGCTCGGCACCACGGTCTACTGCCTGCTCGTCCTGCGCGAGACCCGGAGCCTCAGCGAGGGCGACGCCCTCACCCCGCACTTCTCGGTGATCCTCGCCGTGATCCTCGGAATCGTCTCGCTGATCGCCGTGGTCCGGTCGGTCGACCATCTGACCGACAAGCTCCGCGTCGGTTCGATCGCCACCAAACTGTCCAACGAGACGATCGAGCTGATCCATCGCTCGAACGAGTCGGCGGCCGAGTCGGTCGGCGACACGCCGGTACCGCTCACGAAGGAGGATTTGGCGCCGCCCACCGACGCGTTCGCCATCGAGGCTCGCCAGATGGGATGGATCCAGCAGATCGACACGGGTTCGCTGTTGCGCAGCGCGCCGAAGGGTTCGACGATCTACCTTCCCGCGTCGGTCGGCGAGTTCGTCCCGGCAAACGCACCTCTTGCGTGGATCTCACCGCCGCCCGATGACGAGGACCGGTGCGTCGCGATGCGGGAGCACTTCGCGCTCGGGGACACCCGGACGATGCAGTCCGACGTCGGCTTCGGCGTGCTCCAGATGGTCGACATCGCCCTGCGGGCCCTCTCCCCCGGCGTCAACGATCCCAACACCGCCAACGACATCGTCGTCCACCTCGGTGCCGTTCTCCTCTCCCTGTGGGAGTCGCCGCTGGCCGCCGACGTCACGGAACTGGACGGTCGACGACTGATCCAACGCCGGTTCGTCCACGAGGACCACCTCGATGCCGCACTCGATCCGATCCGCCATCACGGGGTCGACGAACCGCTCGTCGCCATCACGCTGCTGCGCACGCTGCGCCTGCTCGAATCCGAGACGCTGCGGCGGGGGCTCCCCGGGCCCATCGAGCCCCTGCGGGCAATGGCCGGACGGATCATCGCGGAATCTTCTGTCACTCTTGCAGACAATACTTTGCCATCCTAGGGTCCGAGCATGAGGAACTACGGCGAGTGGAACGGCACGATCGGGACGACGATCGCCGATTCGACACCCGACTTCGCAGTTGCGGCCCACCCCGGTGACGACGCACCGAACGTCGTGATCGTGCTGCTCGACGATCTCGGCTTCTCCCAGTTCGGCTGCTACGGGTCCGACATCGACACGCCCAACATCGATGCGCTCGCCGCGGGTGGTCTCCGCTACACCAACTTCCACGTCACCCCGCTGTGCTCACCGACGCGGGCCGCCCTGCTCACCGGGCGCAACCACCACACCGTCGGGATGCGGGCCGTGTCGAACTTCGACACCGGCTTCCCCCACATGACCGGGCACATCTCGAACCACGCCGCGACGGTCGCCGAGGTCCTCCACGACGAAGGCTACGCCACGCTCGCGGTGGGCAAATGGCATCTCGCCCCGATGGACCAGTGCTCGGCCGCAGGGCCGTTCGACCAATGGCCGCTCCAGCGCGGCTTCGACCGGTTCTACGGTTTCCTCGACGGTGAGACCGACCAGTTCAACCCGTCGCTCACCTACGACAACCACCACATCGACCCGCCGACGACGTCGCCCGACGACGACTACCACTTCAGCGTCGACATGATCGACCACGCGATCGCTTTCGTCCACGACACCAAGTCGATTCGGCCCGACAAGCCGTTCTTCCTCTATTGCGCGTTCGGCGCCACCCACGCCCCCCACCAGGCACCCGCCGCGTTCCTCGAGAAGTACCGCGGCCGCTACGACGAGGGTTGGGACGTCGTCCGCCAGCGCTGGTTCGAACGCCAGATCGAGCTGGGCGTCACCGCGCCCGACACCGAGCTGGCGCCCCGCAACCCCGGTGTCGACGCCTGGGACGACCTTCCCGACAACCAGCGGGTCCTGGCCTGCCGACTCCAGGAAGCGTTCGCCGCTTTCCTCGACCACACCGACGTGCAGATCGGTCGACTGGTCGACGACCTCCGCGACCTCGGCGAGCTCGACAACACCGTCATCATGGTGCTGGGGGACAACGGCGCGTCACAGGAGGGCGGCCCGTTCGGAGTACTCCACGAGATGAAGTTCTTCAACGGCATCCTCGAGACGCCCGACGACGCCGTCGCCCACCTCGACGAGATCGGTGGCCCCCACTCGCACACCAACTACCCGTGGGGATGGGCCCAGGTCGGCAACACCCCGTTCAAGTGGTACAAGCAGAACACCCACGAAGGTGGTGTGCATGTGCCGCTGATCGTCCACTATCCCGACGGTGTGTCCGACGCCGGCGGACTGCGCGGGCAGTTCCACCACGTCAACGACGTCGCCGCGACCCTCTATGACCTGCTCGGGATCGAGGCGCCCGCGCAACGCCGTGGCCTCGAACAGATTCCGGTCAGCGGTGTGCCGATGACCTACACGTTCACCGATGCCGACGCTCCCACCCGCAAGGAGATCCAGTACTTCGAGATGGCCGGCCACCGGGGGCTGTGGCACGACGGCTGGAAGGCCGTCACCCGTCACGTCGCCGGCACGTCGTTCGACGACGACGTCTGGGAGCTCTACCACGTCGACGCGGATCCCTCGGAGTGCCACGACCTCGCCGCCGAGATGCCCGACAAGATCAGCGAGATGGTCGCTCTCTGGTTCGAGGAGGCCGACACCCACGGCGTTCTCCCGCTCGACGACCGCATGCTCGAACTCTTCGGTGCGCGGTTCCGCGAACACTCGCCCCACCCGACCGACATGCGCTACGTCTACAAGCCGCCGATGTCGATGCTGCCGATGCAGGCCGGCGTGCCGCTCGGCGGACGGAGCTGGTCGATGACGGCAACCGTCGACGGCATCGCCGACGGGGTGTTGTTCGCGACCGGCACCGAGAACAGTGGCATCTCGTTCTTCGTCGATCGCGGCGAACTGGTGCTCGACTACAACGCCTTCGACGACCACACCGTGATCCGCTCGAGCGTCGGCCTACCCCCCGGCGCCACGCGGCTCGGTGTCGAATTCATCCGCGTCGCCGGTCGTCGCGCTCTCGCCCAGCTGTCGGTCGACGGCCTCCCCGTCGGCGGCGGCGAGATCCCCTGGGTGATGGGCACGATCTCGTCGGTCGGCGCATCGGTCGGCCGCGACCTCGGTTCGCCGGTCAGCCGGGCCTACGCCGATGCCAATCCCTACGGCGCCACCCTGCGCCAGGTCGAGATCCAACTGCTCTCCCGCCAGGACGCCGAATCCCGCGAGTCCGACATGCGCACCGAACTCTCCCGCCAATAGCACCCGTCCCGCCGGTGTCAGACACCGGGGGGACGGGTCAGCGGGTGTAGGCGAGGTTCTCGGCGGCTCGGGTGGCCCATTCCTGGTCGCCGGACAGGGTGACCTTGCCGGTGTCGATCTGGGTCTGGGGATCGATACGGCCGGCGGCGAGCATCACGAAGGTGCCGACATCGGTGGTGACCACGGCGTCGGGGTCGTCGACCGAATCCACTCGTGTGGCGCGGCCGTCGACGGCGACCGCGATCGTCCGGTCGACCGGCCCGACGATGTCGAAGACGATCGACTTGCCCTCGGGCAGGCCGATGTTCTTGCCCACGATGTAGCCGATGGCGGTGTCGACCTCTTCGAGTGACATCTCGGCGGCCACGCCACCATCGTCGAGCGATTCGCCCAACGGGATGGCGATGTCCCGCGCGTGAATCCACAGATCGAACACGCGCACCTGGAGAAAGCGGCCGTACGTGGCGACCCCCACCGGGGTCAGCGACGGCGTGTCGACCACGCTCGGCGCGAGACGGTCGAGGTCGGCCATTCGACTCGAGGTGATCTCCTGCACCCGAATGGCGAACTCACTTCGGCTCATCGACTCGGCCGCCGCACTCAGCTCACCCATCCGCTCGAACGGTGGCCCGGTCTCCGCCGACGGTGCCCAGCCGGTCAGCACGGCCTCGATGCCGATGGCGTGAGCGATGACGTCACGGACATTCCAATCGGGGCACAACGACTGCACGGCCATCTCGTCGTCGGTGAGGCGGCCGGTGAGGTCGTTGTAGAACGCGAACAGCTGCTCGTGCGCGGCAATGTAGTCCTGGAGGGTGAAGTTCATCGGGCGGGCTTCTCCTTGCTCTCCCATTCGCGGGCTTCGAAATACGGCTGGAACACGTTGGCGATGTGGCGCATGTCGTCGTCGGTCTTCGGGGTCTTCAACTCGTAGAGATGGTCGACCTTCGCGTAGGCGACGGTGAGATCCCAGAGGTCGATCGCCTGCTGCCCGATCGGCGCGGGCACGACCACCGGGCCGTAGACGTGGCGCTCGCCGGGGAAGATGATCGTCGGCACACCGAAGCCGCCCGATTCGACGACCGCGTCGTGATCGGCCTTCACGTCGTCGTGGGTGGTCGCATCGGCGATCGCCGCCGCCACCACCGAGGGATCGACGCCGATCTCACGACAGATCTCCTCGGCCACCTCGGGCCGGTGAGGCTTGCGGCCCTCCTCGTGCAGCGCACGGCCGGCCGCCTCGTAGAAGCGGTCGCAGTCGTCCATCGACGTGCGGCGCAGCATGGCAGCGACCCGCAGCATGCCCCAGCCGTAGGACCACTCGCGCTCCCACGGATGCTTCTTGCCCTCTTCCCGATTGATCTCCTCGAGCGAGAAGAACCGCCAGTCGATCTCGATCGGTTCGGTGTCGGACCGCATCTCGCGGACGGTACGGATCCACTTCGAGGTCTGGTAGGCCCAGGGACACATCACATCGAAGTGGAACGCGATCTCCATGCTCCGACGGTAGCCGGGGCTTGCCCGCGAGAGAAACTGTCAGGCAAACTGCCACATATGAGTGACACCGCAAGGACAAGTGACACCGAAGCCACCTCCGACACGGAAGCGAGGATGGTCAACGACGCGCTCGACGCGCTTCTCGCCGCCCACGATCCGACCAAGGAGAGCTACGAGGAGTTCCGGGGTCACCAGTACGACGCGGGCCTGGCGTGGGTCCACCATCCCGAACGGGCCGGGGGTCTGGGTGTGCGGCCCCAACTCCAACGCGACGTGAACAAGCGGCTGGCCGAGGCCGGTGCCGCGCCCATGAATCCCGCCCAGTTCTTCCAGGCCCTGGCCGGGCCGACCATCCTCGCCCACGGCAACCAGGAGCAGTACGACCGCTTCCTGCGTCCGATGTTCACCGGCGAGGAGAAGTGGTGTCAGCTGTTCTCCGAGCCCGGCGCCGGCTCCGATTTCGCGGGTCTCGCCACCAAGGCCGTACTCGACGGCGACGAGTGGATCGTCAACGGCCAGAAGGTGTGGAACACGCTCGCCCACATCGCCGACTGGGGCATGCTCGTCACCCGCACCGATCCCGACATGCCCAAGCACAAGGGCATGACCTACTTCGCGCTCGACATGCACCTCGAGGGTGTCGAGGTGCGTCCGCTGCGCCAGATCACCGGTGAGGCCGAGTTCAACGAGGTCTACATGACCGACGTGCGGGTGCCCGACGACTGCCGCATCGGTGACCGCGGCGAAGGCTGGCGCGCCTCGCTGACGACACTCATGAACGAGCGCACCGCCATCGGTGGTGGCGGGGGCGGCGGCGCACCCAAGCGGGGTAGCGGCGCGATCTCCCATCTCGTGAAGGTCTGGGAGAACCTCGCCGACGAGCGCAAGGGAGCGGCCGAGCGCGATGAGGTCATGAAACTCTGGATCCGGGCCGAGATCCTGCGGCTCACGAACATGCGAGCCATCGAAGCGGCCAAGATGGGCCAGCCCGGTCCCGAGGGTTCGGTCGCCAAGCTGGCCGGTGCCGAACTCAACAAGGAGCTCTACAGCAAGGCCCTCGACCTCATCGGCATGGGCGGCCAGGTCGGCTACGACTACACGTTCCGCCGGCCCGGCGCGGTCGACCTCGACGGTGCCGACAACGGCATCGGCCACGCATTCCTGCGGGTGCGGGCCAACTCCATCGAGGGCGGCACCTCCGAGGTCCTGCGCAACATCATGGGCGAGCAGATGCTCGGTCTTCCCGGCGAGCCCCGCGTCGACAAGGGCATCCCGTGGAGCGAGGTGGCGAAGAACTGACCGGGCGCGGGATCACCCCGTGCCCAATGCCGCCGTGATCTCGCGATGCAGCTGCTTCTTGATCTGCCCGATCGAACCCTCGGCGGTCGGCGCGTGGGGCAGACCGATCTCCGCCGCCGCGGCCATCAACCCGTCGAGCGGCACCGAGCGATCGACGAAGCCGGCGGCGACGGCGTCGGCGGCGCCGTAGCGCCGGCCGGTCACGATCGTCTCGCGGGCGATTGCGGGAGGGAGCAGGTTGCGGATCATCGACAGCAGCCCGGCGCTGAACCCCATGCCCAGGTGCACTTCAGGCCAACACACGAACCCGCGGTCGTCACGCATGACCGCGTGATCGTGGGCGATCACGGAGAACGCGCCGGCCCCGAACGCGTGGCCGTTGATCGCTGCCACCGTCGGTGCGGGAAACGTCAGGATGCGGCCGAGCACCAACTCCACCGAGTTGACGTAGGCGATCACGTCCTCGGAGCTCTTTCCCGCCATCCAGTCGACGTCGAGCCCGTTCGAATAGTGCTTGCCGGCACCCGTTGTGACCAGCACCTTCGGACCGTCGGCGGTGGCCACCTCATCGAGGATCTCGTTCATGCCCGCGACCCAGGCGTGGTCGGTGGTGTTCAGGTCGTCGCCGAAGCTGACCACGAACAGTTCGCCGTCTCGGGTGAGTGTCGGTTCGCTCATGGGCCGGACGTTAGCCCCGTTTGCCAGCCCTTCGAGCGGGGGCGATGATCGCGGCCATGGATCGGCCCGGAATCGTGATCGCCCACATGGACGGCATCACCCCGTTCGACGAGGCCGCGATCGACCGTCTCGATCAGATCGGCCGGGTGCTCGACCGGGTGCCGCTGGCCTCGTGGGACGACCCACGCGCCGAGGACCTGCTGGCCGAGGCCGAGATCATCGTCGGCCACTGGGGTACGCCGTTGTTCGACGCCGCGACACTGGCGAAGGCGCCCAAACTCCGCCTGTTCGCCTACGCCGCCGGCACGGTGAAGTGGTACGCGATCGACGAGATCTGGGACCGCGACATCGTCGTCACCTCGGGCGCGGGGGCCAACGCCGAGCCGGTCGCCGAGTACACGCTCGCCATGATCCTGCTGGCCAACAAGCGCGTGTTCCCCGCGATCGACCAGCAGGCCGGCCGCCCCGCGTGGAGACCACCGACCACAGCTTCAGCCCACGGCAACTGGGACAAGACGATCGGTCTGGTGTCGGCCTCACTCATCGGACGTCGCGTCGCCGAACTCCTCGCTCCCTTCCCCAGCCTCCAGGTGCAGATCTACGACCCGTTCCTCGATGCCGCCGAGATCGCCGCTCTCGGCGCGACCAAGGTCGACGATCTCATCGAACTCTGCCGCAACGCCGACGTGTTGTCGCTCCACGCGCCGGCACTGCCGACCACCCACAACCTGATCGCGGCCGACCACCTGGCTGCGTTGCCCGACGGCGCCACGGTGATCAACACCGCGCGGGGCCATTGCCTCGATCTCGACGCGCTCGTCGCCGAACTCGAGACCGGACGCCTGTTCGCGATCATCGACGTCACCGACCCGATCGAACCGCTCCCCGAGGACCACCCGGTGCGCACCCTGCCCAACGCGATCTCCACGCCGCACATCGCCGGGTCGCAGGGCACGGAGCTCGAGCGGATGAGTGACTGGGTCTGCGACGAGGTCGAGCGCTTCGTCGGCGGCCGACCACAACGCAACCGGATCACCCGTGAGATGATCGACCGGATCGCGTAGCGACCAACGTCTCGAGAACAGGACCGAATTCATGAGCATCGCCTTTGACGACATCGACGCCATCAACGCCCACGCCTCCGAGGAGTACGGCGACTGGGGCAAGGAGATCGAGGTCACTCAGGAGATGATCAACGACTTCGCAGAACTCACCGGCGACCGTCAGTGGATCCACATCGATGTCGAGCGCTGTGTCGCGGAGAGCCCGTTCGGCGGTCCGATCGCCCACGGCTACCTCACGATGAGCCTGATGCCGATGCTGATCAAGGTCCCCGTCGAACTCTCGGGCGTGAAGAACGCAGTGAACTTCGGCTGTGGCGGCGCCCGCTTCCTGTCGCCGGTGCCCGCCGGATCGACGATCCACGCGCGTTCCCGCCTGATCGGCGCGGAGACGCACCGAGCCGGGACGCTGTTGAGCTTCGAGTCGGCCACCCATGTCAAGGGCGCCGAGAAGCCCTCGCTCGTCTACACGTCGCAGATCCTCTACCAGGGCTGAAACGTGCCCCCCGAGGGCAATCTGCTCTCGACGTTGCAGCGGGCCGCCGCCGACCGGCTCGACGCAGACTTCCTTCGCCCACCCGGCCAGCCCGCGATCAGCTACCGGGAGGTGTTCGAGCGCGCCGCGCGGCTCGCCACGGTGCTCCATGAACGCGGCGTCACCGCGGGCGACCGAATCGTCTCCTGCATCGCCAAGTCGCCCGATGCGGTCGTGCTCTACCTCGGCTGCCTGCATGCCGGTGCGGTCCACGTGCCGCTCAACCCGGCGTTCACCGCCGACGAACTGGCCTACTACGTCGACGACGCCGACCCGGCCCTCGTCGTGGTGGACGCCGACCTCGCCGAACTCATCGAACAGGCCGAGACCGCCGAGCCGGCACCCCTGGTGACACGACAGCCCGACGACCTGGCCGCCCTGCTCTACACCTCGGGCACCACCGGCCGGCCCAAGGGCGCGGCGCTGACCCACGCGAACCTTTGGCACAACGCCTGGGGGCTGCACGATGCCTGGCACTTCACCCCCGACGACCGGCTGCTCCACACGCTGCCCCTGTTCCACGTGCACGGACTGTTCGTGGCACTGCACTGCGCGATGCTCTCGGCGATCCCGGTCGAGCTCCTCGACCGCTTCGATACCGATCAGGTCGTCGACGCCCTCCCCGATGCGACCGTGCTGATGGGCGTGCCGACCCACTACCACCGCCTCCTCGACGACGACCGCTTCGACGCCACACTCACTGCCGGCATCCGCCTTTTCACCTGCGGGTCGGCGCCCCTGCCCGACAGCGTGTTCGCCGCGTTCACCGAGCGCACCGGGCACCGCATCTGTGAGCGCTACGGCATGAGTGAGGCCGGCATCATGACCTCGAACCCGTATGACGGGGACCGGGTGGCGGGCACCGTCGGCTTCGCTCTGCGAGATGTGGCACTGCGGGTGAGCGATCGTGGCATCGTCGAAGTCCGCGGGCCGCACCTGTTCCAGGGCTACTGGCGACGACCCGAGGCGACTGCCGATGCGTTCACGCCCGACGGATGGTTCGCGACCGGCGACGTGGGCAGCCTCGATGCCGAGGGCCGCCTGACGCTGCAAGGCCGGGCCGGCGACATGATCATCAGTGGCGGCGAGAACATCTATCCCAAGGAGATCGAACTCGTGCTCGACGGGGTCGACGGCATCCGGGAGTCCGCGGTGATCGGGGTTCCCCACCCCGACTTCGGTGAGGGCGTCGTGGCCGTGCTCGTGGTCGAGCCGGACTTCGAGCCCGCCACAGCCACGACCGCGCTGCAACAGAAACTGGCCCGTTTCAAGCACCCGAAGATCCGGATCGTCGTCGACGCACTACCCCGCAACGCGATGGGCAAGATCCAGAAGAACGTGCTGCGGGCGGACTACGCCGACGTGTTCTCCGTGGACTGATCGTCGGCCGCCCCGGTGACATCGGCAGCCGTGCCACGGCGAACCATGCGGACGAGCTGCCACACGGCGATCAGGCCCAGCGCCGGGATCAGCAAGCGGATCGTGCCGTCGCCGACCGCGCCTTCGACCCGCGAAGCCAACGCATGGCTGTCGTGCTCGACCCGGTCGTAGTCGCCGTCGATCCAGGCCACTCGAAGGGACTCGAGGTCGGCCTCGACGTCCTGGCCGATGAGCCCCACACCGGCGAGCAGTCCCCGGTCGCCGTTCACCATCCGCTCCGCCTCGTCGAAGGCCTCCAGCGCAGCCTCCTGTGCGTCGAGCAGATCGTTGACCTCGGCCATGTCCGTCTCGGCCGACTCGAACAGCACCTTGCCGTCGTCACGGGGCGGCAGATCCAGCGACTCGGCCCAGGCGAGCAGCCCGTCGCGACGAACGATCACGTCGCTCACCGCCGCCTGCGCGGCGGTGAAGTCGTCGAACTCCCACGCCGCCATCGCATGACGTAGATAGGGCGGCAACGTCCAGCCGCCGGCCCGAAACTCGAGCGCGTCATGGTCGACCCGGGCGATGGCCCGCTGATCGAGCAGTACCAGTTCGGCCTCGTCGAGCAGGGTCGTCGCCCGCAACAGATCGTCCACGCCGTCGGCCCCGGCCACCCCCTCGAGATGATCGAGCAGCGTGCGCCAATCGGGCGGCAACGGCTGGGGTTCGGCAACCGGGCCGGGGTAGGTGATCGTGCCGTCCCGCAGCGCATCGACCACGGATCGCACCCCCGCCGCGCCGATCTCGTTCACGACCACGGGGACGACGTCTGCCGGCCCCGACGGATCGGGCTGGTTTCCCGCGAATGCCGACGCGAGCCCCTCGATGAACCACGGCTCGTCGACGTCCACATCGCTCAGCCACGCGTGGGCCAGCTGGTGATCGACCGACTCGGCGTCGTCGCCGACCAACCCGAGCTGGTCCGGGCCCACCATCGGATGCTCGGACGTCGCAAAGGCCCGCCAGAGCTCGAGCGGGTCGACGCGTGGTCCGAACCAGCTGTCGAGCGACGCCACCACGGCCTCGGCCCGATCGACCACGTCGATGGTCCACGCGCCGCGGGAGTCCCAGTCCTGCACGGTGATCTCGGGCGGCAGCACCACCGTCCGCGAGAAGAACGCATCGGGGTCGACGTAGGACACCCGCACGATCTCATAGGGCGCCGCGATCTCCGGTGGCGCAGGCGACCCCACGGCGACGAAACCGTCGGGCAACTCGATCTCGGGGGGTGCCCACGTGGACTCTCCCGGCCCGGGGACATAGACGTCGAACGACGCTGCCCCCGGGAAGACGAGCGGACCGGACGGTGAAACGGAGTGTTCGAGCGCCCACTCGATCGTGACGGTGGCCGTCTCACCCGGCTCGAGCGGACGCCGAAAACCCACCAACCACGTGTCGAAACCGTCCTCCTCGGTGGTCGGACCGGCAAGGAGTTCCCCCGACCCGTCTGTGACCACCACGTCGACGGCATCGACCGGGAGTGACTCGAAGAACCCCGGAAACGCCGCAGCTGCGGTCTGGTTCTCGAACTCGTAGCCGAATGCCACTTCGACCCGAGCGGTGTCGACCACGACGCGATAGGACGCAGTGGTCGCGACGGTGAGGGCCGGGTCGCCCGTGTCCGACTGGGCCACGGCCGGCGCACCGAAGCCGATACCCGTCACGAGGGCGACCAACACCAGACCGGCGACTCGACGGAATCCTCTGTGTGGCACGAAGGCGAAGACTACCGACTGCGAACCAACCGACGGCCCCGGCCCCCTATGGTCCGGACATGGAGTTGAAGACCACGCGCTGGCAGGTCGACGGCCGCGTCGCCACACTCACCCTGTCCCGTCCCCAGGCCCACAACGCGTGGACCGGACGGATGCACACCGAACTGCGGCATCTGCTCCAACTCGGGGAGACCGACCCCCGGATCGGGGCCATCGTCATCACCGGCGATCCCGAGGGGTCGACCTTCTGCCCCGGCGGCGATGCCACCGCCCTCGCCGGCCATGCCGAACGGGGGGCCTACGACCCCGGGACACCGACCGACCTCGCCAACCCCGGCTATGGCGTGCGCGACGAATACGATGCCGACTTCGCCTACTTCCTGGGCCTCGACACCGTCACCATCGCCGCGATCAACGGCGCCGCCGCCGGTGTGGGTCTCGCACTCGCCTGCTGGTGCGACGTCCGCTTCGTGGCCGACGACGCCAAGCTCACCAGCGCCCACGGACGCCTCGGCCTCCCCGCAGAATACGGGCTCTCGTGGATTCTTCCCCGACTCATCGGCCACGGCCGAGCCACCGACATTCTTCTCACCTCCCGCATCGTCATGGGGAGCGAAGCCGCCGATATCGGGCTCGCAAACAGAGGGCTGGCCACCGCCGAGGTGCTGCCCACCGCCCTCGCCTACGCCCGCGAACTGACCGACACCATCAGCCCTGCGTCACTTCGGGCCACCCGCCAACAACTCGCCTACGACGCCACCCACGACAACCCGGCCACCTCCGTCCGCGACGCCCAGCGCCGACTCGAACACATGATGACCCAGCCCGACTATCGCGAAGGCACCGCCGCCCTGAACGAGCGACGAACGCCACGCTGGCCCGACTCGTAGATTCCGCTCAAGAGCCCCCCATCACAGGCCGAAGATAGAAGTGTCCGGCGGATTCGCCCCTGCCGGGCACAGAGAGACGGGTGGGGGTTGAACACTCCCTCCAACGCATCGCCACCAGCGCTTTTCCAGGGTGCTGGCGCACTCGTTCAGCCTCCGCCCCTCTCATCTCACTCGCCGCAGGCAAGCTGCGGAACACTCGCCGCAGGCAAGCTGCGGATCGCTAGCCGGCGATCAGGCTGGCAAGGGCCCACACCGCAGCGATCAGTCCGACGACGATGAACACGATGCTGCGTGCCATCGGCGCCCGTTCGAGGTCCTCGTCGTGATGCGACCGTTCCGGCGGCCGGATCAGCGCAGCGAAGTTCCCGGCCGCCATCGCCCCGCCGATCGCCAACACCAACCACGGCAATAGGTCGTCGCCCAGGAACATCGCGCCATGTTGGTGCGGACGTCGGTCGCCTGCCAACCGGGCCGTTCGGACCCACCTTCCCGCAGAAGGTCAAGAACGGCCGTCCCCATCCGATACGGGAACTGGCCGACGGACTCGCCCCCGACGGCCACGAGAGACGGGCGGGGGTCGATCACTCCCTCCAACAGTGCCTTCTCAGGCCGTGCCAACCAGTGCTTTCCAGGGTGCTGGCGCACTCGTTCGGCCCCCGCCCCCTCTCATCTACAACCCGCAGGCAGGCCGCGGACGGCTACTCGGTCAGGCCGAAGTCGTCGTCGGTGACCTCGGTCCGGATCACCGAAGTGATCTCGGTGTCGATGGCGCTCTGGCGGCGCACCCGACTCGAGGCCAACGCGCCGGTCTCGTCGTCGAAACAGAACTCCGCTGCCCGTCCCCACGGCGACCGCAACGCGGCTTCCCGCAGCGCCACCTGGAAACACCCGTCGGCAGTCGCCACGTCGTAGAGGCGATCGTCGCCGCGGGCGTAGTTCAACACCAGCGACATCTCGGTACGGAGGCGCTCGCCATAGGAACTTCCACCCGCCACCTCGGTACAGCCCGGCACGATCACCGGCTCGGTCGGGTCGTCACACGTGACCGTCGAGCCGTCGATCGACTCGATCACCGCACCCAGTCGCACCACGACACGCCGGGGCGGGTCCTGGGCCAGGAAACTGTCGCCGGTCAACGGGTCCTCGTCACCGTCGAGCGTGCGGGTCCACGTCCCGATCGTGACGAACGTCGCCGTTCGCCACCGGTGCCAGGCCACCACCAGCGCCTCAGCCGCCTCGTCATCGTGCTCGATGGCCGGGAACGACAACTCGATGCCCTCGGTCGGCGCGGCGTCCTCGTCGTCACCGAGCACCAGGGCAGCGACAGCCAGAACGGCGACGACGCCTGCGACCACACCGCCCACGACGAGCATCAGTTGACGCATCAGCCGAGAGTAGTTCGGCGCCGAAGGACGCCGGATCACCTCGCCCTCAGACGTCGCGACGGGTCAGGTTCTTGAATGCGGTGAACCGCGGCAGGAACCCGAGGTTGACCGTGCCCGTCGGGCCGTTTCGATGCTTGGCCACGATCACCTCGGCCATGCCCTCGTTCTCGCTCCCGGGGTTGTAGACCTCGTCGCGGTACAGGAACATCACGACATCGGCGTCCTGCTCGATCGAACCCGACTCACGAAGATCGGCCAGCATCGGCCGCTTGTCCTGGCGCATCTCGAGGTTGCGGGAGAGCTGCGACAGCCCCACGACCGGGCACTGGAGCTCACGGGCCAGGATCTTCAGTCCACGACTGATCTCGGCCACCTCGACCTGACGACTCTCGGCTCCCGCCCGGCCCGTCATCAGCTGGAGATAGTCGACCACGATCATGCCGAGATCACCCGTGCGACTCTTCAGCCGCCGCGCCTTGGCCCGGATCTCCATGATCGTCAGGTTCGGGTTGTCATCGATCCACATCGGCGACTCGGCCAACCGACCGATGCCGTTGGAGATGCGGGTCCAGTCGTCTTCCTTCAGATTTCCGTCGCGCATGTTCTTGGCGTCGACGTTGGCCTCCGAGCACAACAAGCGTTGTGTGAGCTCGAGGTGACCCATCTCCAGGCTGAAGATCAGGGTCGGGCGCTTCTCTCGAACCGCGGCGTGTGCGGCCATGTTGAGCGCGAACGCGGTCTTGCCCATCGCCGGCCGAGCACCGACGATGATCAGTGCGTTGGGCTGGAGCCCGGACAACAGATCGTCGAGATCGACGAACCCCGTCGGCGTGCCGGTGATGCCCTCGCCCGCCTCGTAGAGCTGTTCGAGCCGGTCGAGGGTGTCATCGAGGAGATCACGGATCTCACTCATCGTGTCGGCCACGCGGCCCTGGGCGACCTGGAACATCATGTTCTCGGCCTCGTCGACCGCCCGGGTGACGTCGTCGGGGCGGCCGTAGCCGATCTCGGAGATCTCCCCCGCCACCTCGATCAGGCGCCGCAGCGTGTAGCGCTCCTGGATGATGCTCGCGTACTTGCCCGCGTTGGAGGTGGCCGGGGTGTTGAGCTGCAGGTTGATCAGACCGTCGAGACCGCCGATGGTCTCGAGCACACCGGCCCGGTCGAGTTCTTCGGCGACAGTGACCGGATCGACCGGATCTCCCGCCGCGTACAGGGTCGAGATCGCATCGAACACGTGGGCGTGGGCGGGCCGGTAGAAATGCTCGACCGACGCAACCTCGACCGCGTCGGCGATCGCGTCACGCGAGAGCAACATGGCACCGAGCACCGACTCCTCGGCTTCGAGGTTGTGTGGTGGGACTCGGGCCGTGCGGCTCGTATCGATCTCGCTCAGCGCCATGACTGCCTCAACCCCTGCTCATCGAGAGCATGCCCCCGATTGCTTGTGCGGAACCAGGGGAAATCGGCCGGAAATGCTGTGGAAAGACCCTGCCGCACCACGGGTACGGCTGTGGACGAACCTGTGGAGGGGTGGGGATTGTGCACGCGGCCGCCCCGTTGCCGGGGCGACCGGGCGCTCACTCTTCGACGATCTCGACCGTGATGGGAAACTCCACCTCGGGGTGGAGCTTGCACATCACCATCGTCTGACCGAGTTCCTTCAGATGGCTCTCGAGGTTGAGACTGCGGCGTTCGATGACCACACCCGTCTGCGCCTCGACCGCCGCAACGATCTCCACCTCGGTGACCGAACCGAAGAGTCGACCACCGTCGCCGGCCTTGGCCGAGATGGTGATGACCGTCGGCACGAGCTTGGTCGCGACCTCTTCGGCCTCGGCTCGACTCTCGGCGTTGCGCATCGTGGCGGCGCGGCGCATTGCTTCGCCCTGTGCTTCGGCGCCCTTGGTCGCCTTCATGGCGAGACCACGGGGGTTGAGGAGATTGCGGAAGTGACCCTCGGCCACCTCGCAGACCTCGCCCTTGCGGCCCAGCCCGTCGACGTCTTGTCGCAGGATCACCTTCACGAGTTGTCCTCCCCGCCCATGGCGTCGGCAACCATCGCCTGATCGCCGTCGATCGTGACACCCTCGATCTCGGTGGTGTCGACCGTGTCGTTGCCGGCCTCGTCGATGCCGTCGTCGTCGCCACCGGGCGGCGGACCGCTCGGACGCGGGGCGGGACCGTCGGCCCGGCCGCCACGCTCACCACGATCGCGGTTGCTGCGCTGGGTGGTGACCCGGTTGGCGTAGGGGATGAGCGCCATCTCGCGTGCGACCTTGATCGCATCGGCCACGAGCTTCTGCTGCTGCGTGTCGTTGCCGTTCACCCGGCGGGCACGGATCTTCGCGCGCTCCGAGATGAACCGCCGCAGCAGGTTGGCGTCTTTCCAGTCCACGTACTCGATCTTCTCCTGGGAGAGGATCGAGACCTTCTTCTTGCCGCGGCGACCGGCGTCTTTCATGTTCTTCGAGCTGCCGCGCTTCTTTACCTTGGCCATGTTCGTGTTTTCCGTTCGTTCGAATCTCGTTGTGGGGCACGTTCCGCCGGGGGCTAGAACGGCTCCTCGTCCATGTCGTAGGCGGGGGGCGCCTGGTTGGCGGCCGGACGGCTCTGGCCGCCGCCGCTGTTGCCGCTGTTCTGGCCGCCTCCCTGTCCGCCGCCCTCGCCACGGAACTCGTTGCGGCGGATCTCCGCCGACGCCCACTTGAGACTGGGCGCCACATCGTCGGCGATGATCTCCACGGCCGAGCGTCGATCCCCCTCGGGGGTGTCCCACGAGCGCTGGCTCAACGCGCCGTACACGACGACGCGTGAACCCTTGGCGATGGACTCGGCCACGTTCTCGGCGAGCTGGCGGAAGCAGCTCACGTTGAAGAAGGAGACCTCTTCTTCGCCATCCGCCTTCTTCTTGTTCCAGGCGATGCCGAAGTTCGCGACGGCCATGCCTCCCTGCGTGAACCGCAGCTCGGGATCGCGGGTCACGTTGCCCACGACGGTGATGGTGTTGTCGAATGCCATGTCGGTACCTCTTCCGGTCAGCCGGCCGCAGCCGGCGCCGTCTCACCGAAGAGACCACGCTTGGCGGCCTCCTTCTCGGGGAGACGGAACAGCTTGTGGCGGACGATGTCGTCCGCGAGACGGAGCTGGCGCTCGGTGGTGGGAAGGCCGGCCGTTTCGGTCACGATCTCCCACACGACATAGTTGCCTTCGGTCTTGTGGTCGATCTCGTAGGCGAACCGGCGACGACCCCAATGATCAGTCGAGGCGATCGTCGCGCCCTCGGCCGTGATCTGTTCGACGGTCCGGGCCATCACCTTCTGCACGTCGTTCTCGGGAACGTCGCTGTCGATGATGATCATCAATTCATAGGCTCGCTGAAGAGTCACGAGCTCACCTCCTGTGGACCCGCACTGCGGGGCCCCTTCCCGGGGCAGGGGTTGTTTCGGTTGTGGGTCCCTCGATGAAATCCGCCGAGGGACGGACCAAGGGTACCGGCCGAACGCATGTCTGCACCTCCGCCATGCACCATACGGATCGGGTGTGACACCACGGGAGGATGTGGCGTACGGCGTTTCGTCGCCCGCCCCACGGGCGGTGCGATAAGACTGCCGTCATGAGGACTGTGCGCCGACACGTCATGGTGCTGGCCATCAGCGCCGGGCTCGCGCTCGTTGCGGCGTGCGGCGACGACTCGGGCGCGACACCGAGTCCGACGACCACCCCGACGACCCCGACGACCCCGACGACGACCACCCCGACGACGACCACCCCGACGCAAACCCCTCCACCCACGGATGTCGAGGTGGCGACGATCAACGTCCTGCACGGTCTCCAGCCACCCATCTCCGGATGCGCTCCCGCGACCGACCAGTGCAATGTCGAGGCGCGGGTGCAGATCCTCTGGAACCTGCTCGAGACCGATGTCGGCTGCCCCGACATCATCGCTCTCCAGGAGATCGCCGAGCGTTGGTTCGAGGTGGTCCCCGCACGGCTGCCCGACCTGTGCGCCGGCGACCACGTGCTTCTCACCGAGGACCTCGGGCTCTTCGATCAGGAGATGATCCTCACGACATTGCCGGTCATCGGCCATCAGCGCGTCGAGCTGGCCGGCGCGCCGGTGTGGTCGGCGCACTGGGCGCAACTCGAGGCCGTCGACGGACTCGTCGTCGACGTGTTCGCCACGCACTACGCCAGCAGTTCCTTCGATCCCCTGTGTGGCGCCGGCCCGGCCACGAGGTGTGACCCCGGCTGCCCGGTCGACGCCCACCTCGGCGACTGCCACCCCGTCGAGACCCTCGCCTTCCTCGACGACCACGCGGCGCCGGGATCCCTCCAACTCGTCGTCGGTGATCTCAACCGTCAGGTGACCGAGCCACGGGTGCAGACACTCGTCACGGCGGGCTTTCTCGACACGTATCTCGCGGCCGGCAACGAGGAGTGTCCGACGAGCGGTGGCATCGGCTGTACGAGCGGGATCGGCGACGGTGCGGATACCGACTACGCGGGACTCGATGTCGCCGAAACGGTGCCCCGATCCCGCATCGACTTCATCCTCGCCCGTCCTCCGGAGGGGTGCGCGCTCGTGGTCGACGGCGACGACCGCGACGGCGACGGCACCCGTACCGGGCACTGGGCCGACACCGCCCTCGACGAACCCGTCGACGGGCTCCACTGGGCCTCGGACCACGCCGGAATCCAGGCCGACGTCGGTGTCGACTGCCCCTAACCTGCAACGGTGCCGCCGATCGACGTAGCCCGAGCCCGAGCCGAAACCCCGGGCTGTCGTGACGTCGTCCACTTCAACAACGCCGGGGCGGCCCTTCCCACTGCTCGCACATTGCGGACCCAGATCGACTATCTCGGGCGAGAAGCCCGCATCGGTGGTTACGAGGCCCAAGCCGACGCAGCCGACCAGATCGAGAACGCCTACGGGTCGATCGCAAAGCTGATCAACGCCGAGCCGACCGACGTGGCGCTGGCCACCAGCGCCACCGCGGCGCTCGACCTGTTCGTCTACTCGCTCCCCTGGCAGACGGGGGACCGGCTCCTCACGACCCAGTCCGAATACGGGGCGAACTACGTGGCCTACCTCCAGATCGCGGCCCGCCACGGCATCACCGTCGAGGTGGTGCCCAACAACGGCGCCGGCGAACTCGACGTCGAAGCGCTCGAAGGGATGGTGGACGAGCGGGTGAAGCTCATCTCGGTCAACCACGTCCCGACCAACGGTGGTCTCGTGAATCCCGCAGCGGAGATCGGTCGAGTCGCCACGGCCCACGGCATTCCGTACCTGCTCGACGCCTGCCAGTCAGCCGGCCAGATCCCTCTGGACGTCGACGAGATCGGGTGCGATGCCCTCACCTCCACCGGCCGCAAGTTCCTCCGCGGGCCACGGGGGACCGGCTTCTTGTGGGTGCGCCCTGCACTGCTCGAGACGATCGAACCGATCATGATCGACCACGACGCCGCCACCTGGACCGGGCGCGACAGCTACGAACTCGAGGCGGGCGCCAAGCGGTTCGAGACCTGGGAGAGGAACTGGGCCGCGATGCTGGGCCTGGGCGCGGCGGTCGACGACGCTCTCGACTGGGGACTCGACGCCATCAACGCGCGGATCGTCGAGGTCGCCCACTCGTTGCGTGAACGCCTGACCGACGAGGTGTCCGACGCCGTCGTGCGCGACCTCGGCACCACCCGGTGCGGCATCGTCACGTTCTCACTCGGCGAGCGGGACGTGTCGGCACTCCAGACGCAGCTGCGCGATCAGGGCATCAACGTGAGCGTGGTCCCACCGGCGAGCGCCCTGCTCGACACGCTCGAGCGCGACCTTCCGCCACTCATGCGCGCGTCGGTGCACATCTACAACACCCATGACGAGATCGACGCGCTGATCAGCGCACTCGACCGGCCGACGTGACGACGGATCAGCCGCCGCCGTAGAGCTGGAGTTCCTCGGCCTCTTCGTCGGCCATGTGGTAGCTCTCGCTCGCGTTGGGGAACGAGCCGTTGCGCACATCGGCCGCGTAGGCCTTGATCGCGTCGACCGACTGGCCCTTGATGTCGGCGTAGCGGCGCACGAACTTGGGCACGAATCGATCCTCGATGCCGAGCAGGTCGTGGTAGACGAGCACCTGACCGTCGCAGTGGTGACCGGCACCGATGCCGATGGTGGGGATGTCGATCGCCTCGGTGACCATCTCGGCCACCCGAACGGGCACGCCCTCGAGCACGACGGCGAAGCAGCCGGCGTGGGCGAGCGACTTGGCCGCCTGCACGAGTTTGCGGGCGTGTTCGGCCTGCTTGCCCTGGACCTTGAACCCACCCATCGCATGAATCGACTGGGGGGTGAGGCCGATGTGACCCATCACGGGAATCTCGGCGTCGATGATCTGCTCGATCATGGGAAGGCGCTTGCGACCACCCTCGAGCTTCACCGAATGGGCACCCGCCCGCATGAGCTGGGCCGCGTTCTGCACGGTCTCCTGGGGTGACACGTGGTAGCTCATCCACGGCATGTCGCCGACGATGTGACAGTCGGGCTTGGCCCGGGCGACCGCCGCCGTGTGGTGGCACATGTCGTCGATGGACACCTGCAGCGTGTCGTCGTAGCCGAGGACGACCATCGCGAGGCTGTCGCCCACGAGGATCAGGTCGGCGCCGGCTTCACTGGCCATCCGGGCACCGGGCGCGTCGTAGGCCGTGACCATGACGAGCGGGTCGCTGCCGTTGCGGACCTTGTGGTGGCCGATTGCAGGGGCGGTGAGTTTGCCCATGACTGATTGCTCCTTTCCCGTCCAGCGCACGATGGCTGCCGGCGGTACGGCTCACGATACCCGTGCCACCACTCCAGCTCAAGGGGTCCGGGGAGATCGCGGGTCGCCGTCGACGCTGCGGGCATGGCGGCCGCCCACACCCTCGGACCCGCCGAGGGCGCGCGAGCGGGTGAGATGGTTCCACCCGCAGGTGGTGCACACCTCGACCACGTAGCCCTGGCTGACGGACTTGCGAGCGCTGATGCGAGCCATCTCCTTGTCGCTCGTGACGCACCGACCGTGCTTGGGTAGCCGGGGGCCGAAGACATAGGTGACCTCGACGAGGTCGTCGGCGGCGCAGACCGGGCAGGGGGTGCCGAGGTCGACCCCGCAGAATTCGGCGTTACGGCGCAACTCGCGCTGGGCATCGCACACCTGGGCCGTGGACAGGTCGCCGTCGCGCCATGCCGACAGCGTGGCCTCGCGCGCCAACCGGTAGTCGATCCCGGCGTGACCACGGACGGCTTCGGTGAGTCCCATCTTCACAGCCATCGAGGGTACCCCTCCACACCAACCCATCGGAAGGCGGCAAGACTCACGGCATGCCTCTGCACGACCACCGCACGCCCGACGACCGCCGTTCCCTCGACTCGGTCGACTTCGGTCCTGGCGTCGGCGCCGAAGTCGACCGCCGTCTCCTGGGCGAGGTCACGGGCCGTCGCATCCTCGATCTCGGCTGCGGCCAAGGGCACACCGCCGTCGGGCTGGCCGTGCGTGGTGCCAGGGTCATCGCCATCGACGACGACGTCACCCAACTCGGCACCGCCCGGGCCCTGGCCGCGGCGCACGAGGTCACGATCGAGTTCCACCAGGCCCGACCGGCCGAGCTCGCATTTCTCCCCGCCGACCATGTCGAGGTGGCGCTCGCCATCACCTCGTTGTCGTTCGTCGACGACCTCGACCGTGTCTTCCGCCAGGTCCATCGCGTCGTGCGCCCGGGTGGACACTTCGTGATCGCCGTTCCGCATCCGGCCACGTTGACGGCCGATCCGGCCGACCCCGGCCGCACGGTCACCCCGTGGGAGCACCATCAGGCGATCGGTGATCGCTGGCTGCACACCGCCGAGTCGCTCACCTCGTCGCTGACCCGCGCGAACTTCGCCGTCGATCAGTTGCTCGAGCGCCGCGACCAGGACCTGGTGCCTGCCACCCTGGTGATCCGGGCCCGCAAGCTCGGCATCTGAGCGACCCGCCCGATCTCGGGCTACGGCCCCTCTCGAGCTACGCCGGGTCGGCTCGAGTCTCCCACCACTGGCGGAGGCGGTCGGCGGCAAGGGCCGGGTCCATCGGCCCCTCGGCCAGCCGCAGATCACGCAGCCACGTCATGGCCACACCCACCTCGGGACCGGGCTCGATGGCGAGCAAGGCACACACCGACTCGCCACTCAACAGGGGTGAGGGGTCGGCCAGGTCGGGCTCTGCCGCTCGCAGCGTGTCGTGCGCGGCGCGGAACGCCTCGAGATCGGTGGTCGTTCGACCGAGATGGGCGCGCTGGGCGGCCACCCAGTCGAGCAGCTCGTCGACCGTGCGCCCGCCCGGCACCATGGCCGCCAGTCGCCGGATCGACGGTGCATCGGCCGCGCGCACGTCCGGGTCGTCGACCCAGGTGACGGCGGATGCGAACCAGACGACATCGCGGCTGAGCGCGCCGGAGAACTTCAGCTCCCGCAAGGTCGCCACGTCGATGCCGTCGGGGGCGAGCAGGGCCGCCCAACGCGCGCCCGCGTCGGGCGCCACGCTCGCCGCTCGTGCCGCCCGAGCGACGGCCTCGTCGTCGCCCGTTGCACCGAGCGACGGCAACACCACGGCCAACAGACCGGTGGCCGCGAGGAGGCGAAACCCCTCGGCGGGCGAGTCCAGCAGCAGCAGCTTCTGGAGTTCGTCGCGGATGCGTTCGGCCGAGACGATGGCCATTCGATCGAGCAGCGCCGTGATCGCGGCCTCGAGTTCGGCGGTGGGGGTCAGCCGATACCCCGCGTGGAACCGCGCCGCGCGCAACATGCGCAGCGGGTCCTCGGAGAACGAGATCTCGGGGTCGAGCGGGGTCCTCAGAACGCCGGCCACGAGGTCGGCCCGACCGCCGAACGGATCGACCAACGTGCCGTCGGCGACATCGACGGCCATGGCGTTCACCGTGAAGTCGCGCCGGGCCAGGTCGTCGCCGATGCGATCACCGAACGAGACCGTCGGCTTGCGTGATCGGGGGTCGTAGGCCTCGGCCCGGTGGGTCGTGATCTCGTAGATCTGCCCGTCGACGGTGCAACCGATCGTGCCGAACCGCTCACCCTGGGTCCACACGGCATCGGCGAGATCCGCGACCAGCGCCTTGATCTGCGGCGGGCGGGCGTCGGTGGTGGCATCGAGGTCCTGCTCGTCGCGGGCTCGGGCCAGCAGCTGATCCCTCACCACGCCGCCGACGAAGTACAGGCGGTGCCCCGCCTCGGCGAATCGCCTGCTCAACGGCTCGGCTCGTTGGATCACCGCCGCGAGTCCAGCAGGCAGATCGGTCACGCCTCACCGTCCCGAAGTCGTTCGTGGAGACGGCGGGTCGCCTCGACGATGCCGGCACCCGGCCCTCCGTGCGACGCCGGTTCGGGGCGATGGCGTTCGCCGAGCAGTGCGGCGGCGACGGCCGCGCTGCTGTCGCGCACGGCGTCGAGGTCGTAGCCGCCTTCGAGCAACACGACGGTTCGTCCGGCCGGTGCGAGCGCCTGGACATCGGTGACCAGATCGGCGATGTCGGCCGAGGTGTAGCCGAGGTCGGTGAGCGGATCGGCCCGGTGACCGTCGTAGCCGGCCGAGATGAAGACCCAGTCGGGAGCGAAGGCGTCGAGGGCCGGAGCGACGAGCTCGGCGACACCGGCCCTGGCGATGTCGCCGGTGGCACCGGGCGGCAGCGGAAGGTTCATCGTGGCGCCGCGGCCGGCCCCCACGCCGGTCTCGCCGACATCGCCCGTCCCCGGATACAGCGGCGACTGATGGATGGATCCGAACCAGACGTCGTCTCGGGCGAAGAAGATGTCCTGCGTGCCGTTGCCGTGGTGCGCGTCGATGTCGACGATGGCCACCCGCTCACCCTTCTCGGCGCGAGCGGCCGCAGCCACGGCCACCGAGTTGAACAGGCAGAATCCCATCGACTGCGTGGCGGTCGCGTGATGACCGGGGGGCCGCACGATGCTGTAGGCGGCCGCCAGTTCGGGCCGCGCCTCGAGGGCGTCGACCGCCGTGAGCACCGAGCCGGCCGCGAGCAGGGCCGCCTCGAGACTGGCCTCGTTCATCGCCGTGTCGGGGTCGACGAACCCTCCCCCGCTGGACCCGATCCGCGTGATGCGCTCGATCAAGGGCGCCGCGTGGACCCGGGCCAGATCCGCCGGCGTCGCCGGCCGTGGCGCGACCACGTCGACGGCGTCGGTGAGTCCCGCCTGGGCCAACCCGTCGACCGCGGCACGGAGGCGATCGGGTCGCTCAGGATGTCGGGCGCCGGCGATGTGGTCGGCGCAGCGTTCGTCGGTCACGACCAGCAGCACGCCGCGGAGCGTAGCCTGGCGACCAACCATGGCCCTCCAGTCCTTCTCGTTCGACGGCGCTCGCTTTCGGGTCGGAAAGTGGCGCGCTCGCGGCGATCTGGCCTATCTCGTGCCCCTGAGTCCCGCCCACACGCTCACCACCGAGGCCCTGGCCAAGGCCCGCGCCGCCCTCGACGCCCAGGGATTCGACGAGATCGTGACTGCCGCCGTGGCCCCCGCCGAGCGGGCTGCGCTCCTGCGTGACGGGTTCGAGGAGCGCGAACAACTCCACCTGCTCACCCACGATCTCCAGTCACTCCCCGCGCCAGGCCGACTCGCCTGGCGATCCCGACCCCGCATCGAGCGAGGCCACTCGGCCGATCGTCCCGCCGTCCTCGACCTCGACAGTCGGACCTTCGAGGAATTCTGGCAACTCGACGACGAGGGCCTGACCGATGCTATGGACGCCACACCGGTGAGCCGGCTGCGTGTCATCCGCGGCACGGCCGAGGCGCCTATCGTGGGCTACGCCGTCAGCGGCCGGGCCGGCAATCAGGGCTTCCTCCAGCGACTGGCGGTGGATCCCTCACGACAGGGCGCCGGGCTCGGCACCGCCCTCGTCCACGATGCGCTGCGCTGGATGCGCCGACGGGGAGCCACCGTCGGTTGGGTCAACACCCAGGAGGCGAACGACCGTGCCCTCGCGCTCTACGAGCACCTCGGGTTTCGGCCGGCCGACCATCAGCTCACCGTCCTGGCCCGAGCGGTCCGATGAGGCGCGCACCGAAGGCCGCGCTCGCCGTCATGGCCACGGTTCTCACCATGGCGTCGTTTCTCTCCATCACCTCGTTTCACACACCGGCGGCATTCGCCCAGGGCGAGCCACGCCTCGACCTCGAATCCCAGACACTGGTGGTCGACGACGACCCGGCCGAGATCGTCGTGCGGGTCATCGACGCCCCCGTCGACGCTCGTCTGCGATTCACCGTCTACGACGCCGTGGCGCGCGACCGCGACGCAGTACGCGACCACCATGACGATCCACCGGGCGGTGGCAGCCGCATCGCCGAGTTCGAGTGCACACTCGACGGCGACTGCCGGAACCAGGCGATGATGTCCCTTCGCGCCGACGGCGCGTTCGCGATCACCCTCGACGACGCCGAGATCGGCGAGAGCCTGCGGGCCCGCCCCGGCGTGCTGCCGTTCGTCGTGCGCCTCATCGACGACGACGGTGAGCGTCTCGCCACGCTCGCCACGAGTCTGGTCGTCCCGCGTCGGAGTGCGACCACGACGAGCGAGCCGAACGTGCGGGTCGCGTTCCTCGATCAGGTGATCGTCCCGATCGCCCGCCAGCCCGATCTCGACATCGAGGTCAGCGGCGCCGACGTGCTCGACGCGGCGGCGGCGCTCGAACGTCACCCCGACGTGGCGATGACCACCGAGATCCGCCCGGAGACGCTCGATGCGCTCGCCGCAACCGACCCAGAGACCCTCGCCGAACTCCTCCGGGTGCTCGACGACCGTCCCCTCCTGCGAGGACCCTGGGTCGACATGGACGAGGAGGGCTGGCGGGTCGCGGGCGAGTCCGACCAGGTCGTGTCGCAGTACGCCCGCGGCAACGACACATTCGAGGCGATCGTCGGCTCGCCCCCGAGCGGCCTCGTGCGACTCGATCCCGACGCCCGGCCCGAGACGCTCGGCCTCCTGCGATCCGCGGGCGCCACCACCGTCGTGGTCGACGATGCCCAACTCAGCGCGGCGACCCTCGGCATCGACCCCGACCAGCCGTTCCAACTCCTGGACGAGAACGGCGTCGCCATCACGGCACTGCGCATCGACGAAGCCCTGCACACCACCCTCGACGACCCCGACGTCGAGCTCGCGGCGGCGCGGGCCGCCGCCGAGCTGCTCGCCTTGTCCGACGAAGCCACCACCGAGCTCGGTGTCCTGCTCGATGTCAGCCGAATCGACCCGGCAACCCTCGACGAATTCATCGGCCGGCTCGATCGACTCGACGACCTGGCGGTCGTGAACGTCGCCACCCTCGCCGAAGCCGACCTCGCCCGCCGCGACGGCGACACCCTCCGCGGTGAACTCGTCCCCACCGACCCGCCCGACGTGACCGGCCTGGCCGCCGACCTACGCGAGTCCTTCATCGGTGTGGCGACCATCGCCCGGATGATCGAATCCGACATCGAAGTCCTCACCCCGTACGTCGATCTCCTCCAGACTGCGGTCGCGTCCGAACTCAGCCCCTCGCGCGCCCGGGAGTTCGTGGACCGCGTGGACCGGGAGATCGACGCCCGCAGTTCCGGAATCGAGATCCTCGACGGCGCCCGGGTCACCCTCACCGACCGCCGCACCGACCTGCCGCTGACGATCGTCAACCGTCAGACCGTTCCCGTCAACGTGGAGCTCGTGCTGACCGCCGAAAAGGTCCGCTTTCCCGACGGCGACCGCGTTGCGATCACGCTCGACCCCGGCGAGACCCACCTCACGATTCCCGTCGAGACCCTGGCGTCGGGCGACGCCCGCGTCAGCGCCACGCTCGTCTCCCCCGGCGGCCACTTCGAACTGGACACGGGTTCGGTCGACATCCGCTCCACCGCGATCTCCGGACTGGGGCTGGTCATCTCGGTGATCGCCCTGCTCGTGCTCGCCGTGTGGTGGGTTCGCACGATCATCCGTATCCGCCGCAATCGCGGCGCTGCTACGGTCTCGGCCGAGTCTGTCGACGAGACAACGACCGAGGGAGAATCGTGACCGTCCGCATCGTCACCGACAGTGCCTGTGATCTTCGTGGTGAGGAGGTCGACCGGTTCGGCATCGAGGTCGTCCCGCTGACCATCCGCTTCGGCGACAAGGAATACGTCGATCGCGAAGACCTCGGTGTCACCGAGTTCTACCGACTGCTCGCCGAGTCCGACGAGTTGCCGGAAACAGCGGCGCCCGCGCCGGGCAAGTTCGACGCCGCGTTCCGACGTCAGTTCGAGGCCGGCGCGACGGGAGTGGTCTGCATCAACCTCTCGGCCGCGCTCTCCGCCACGATGCAGTCGGCGCAGACCGCAGCCGACAACCTGCGGGCCGAGCAGCCCGACGCCGACGTGCGGGTGGTCGACAGCCGATCGATCACCGCCGGCCTCGGGTCCATCGTGCTCGCGGCCGCGCAGATGGGCATCGACGGCGCCACCACCGACGAGATCGTCGCCGCCGTCGGCCCTTTGAGCGACCGCACCCAGGTCTACGGCAGCCTCGACACCCTCGAGAACCTGAAGAAGGGCGGTCGCATCGGCGGCGCCCAGGCGATGATCGGCTCGATGCTCTCGATCAAGCCGATCATCGACATCTCGAGCGGCGAGGTCGAGGAGGCCGGCAAGCAGCGCACCCGAAAGAAGGCGCTCGGCTGGCTCCGCGACAAGCTCCGAGAAGTCGGGCCGGTCGAGAACCTCGCCGTCATGCACGGCGACGCCCCCGACATCGACGTGTTCCTGTCGATGATCTCCGACATCGTCGACGTCGACACGATCCGTATCGAGAAGATCGGGCCGGTCATCGGCACCCACGGCGGCCCCCGGGTGATGGGCCTCGCCTTCCAGACACCGGCCTGAGCGAGGTCACGGCCCGACCGCGGGAGTCTCCGGCCCAGCAGGCGCTAGTTTCCGCGTGGTGGGAACCATCGACGCGGGCGCGCTGCTCGACGACCGCTACCGCATCATCGCCCGGCGGGCGTCGGGTGCCACCGCGACCGTGTGGGAGACCCAGGACGAGTTCCTCCGCCGTCGCGTCGCGGTGAAGATCCTCTTCGAACACCTCGCCGCCGACGACCAGTTCATGGACCGATTCGTCGACGAGGCCCGCACCGCCGCCACCGTGAACCACCCCAACCTGGTCGCGGTCTACGACTCGATCACCGACCATCCCGGCATGGTCCTCGAGTGGATCGACGGTCCGGATCTCCGTCAACGCCTCGACGAGAGCACCCTCGAGCCGAGCGAGGCCGCGTCGATCGGCGCGGCCATCGCCGACGGCCTGGCCGCCCTGCACGCCCACGGACTCGTGCACCGCGACGTCAAGCCCGCCAACATCCTGCTGACGGCCACCGGGGTCCCCAAGCTCACCGACTTCGGCATCGCGACGGCCAACGCCGGCGACCGCACCGCCACCGGCATCGTCCTCGGCACCGCCAAGTATCTCGCCCCCGAGCAGGTACGCGGAGGCGAGATCGACGGCCGGGCCGACGTCTTCGCCCTCGCCGCGGTGCTCTACGAAGCACTCAGCGGTACACCACCCTGGAGTCGCGAGGGCGACCTTCCCACCGCCCTCGCCCGCCTCGAGGAGGACCCCCGAGACCTCCGGATCACGCATCCGCACCTGCCCGAGGGCCTCACCGGGGCGGTGATGCGAGGGCTGTCTCGCGAACCGAGCGATCGATGGCCCACCGCGGCGGCGTTCGCCACGGCCTTGCGCGGGAGTATGGCCCTGCGCGGCGGCTCGACCCTGCCCCCGCCGCCCATCCGCACTTCGGGGGCGTCGGCCACCGTGGCACTTCCCGCCGCGCCGACGCCCGCACTCCCTGCCCCATCGCCGACCGCCCGACCCGGTCCCCGGGTCCGCTATCGGCGGAAGCGGTGGCCACGGGTCGTGGGTCTGCTGATCGTCGCGGCGATCGCGGCGCTGGGGTGGAGCCTGGTCGCCGCCATCGACTCCGGCGATGACGCTTCCGACGGCTCCCCCGCCGGGTCGACGAACGACGGGAACGACGGCACCGACCTGGTGATCGCCCGCTCGAACGCATTCGACCCCGAGGGCACCGGGGCACCCGGCGAGCACAACGATCGGGCCCTGTTCGCGATCGACGGCGACCCCTCGACCGTGTGGACCACCGAGCGCTACTCGAGCCGGGATCTCGGGTCGAAATCGGGCGTCGGTCTCGTGCTGACCCTCGACCGCGAACAGGACATCCGTCGCGTCACCGTCCACACCGCCGATGCCCAGGACTGGGCTCTCGAGGTGCGTGTCGCGTCCGGGATCACCGTCGACGACGCGACCTCGATCGGGGACTTCGGCGAGGTACGCGGGACCGGGTCGGGCCTCGGGACCGTCGCCGACGTGTCCGTGTCCGGGCGCGGTGACACGGTTGTGGTCTGGCTCACCGACCTCGGCGCCGGGTTCCTGCCCATCAGCCTCGCCATCACCGAAGTCACGATCGGGTGAGCGCGTGCGGCTAGGGTCCGCGGGATCGCTCCCATGGACGAATCGACGCTGATCAGCGCCGCGCAGCGAGGGGACCAAAAAGCCCTCGACCAGCTGCTGCGGCTGCATCACGACCGCATCCACGCGGTCTGTCGTCGTCTCGCGGGCAACGACGCCGACGCCCTCGATGCCACCCAGGAGGCGTTGATCGCCGTCGTGAAGGGGCTTCCCCGATTCGACGGGCGGGCGAAGTTCTCGACCTGGGCCTATCGCGTGGCCACCAACGCCTGCCTCGACGAACTCCGACGGCGGGGCCGCCGGCCCGACCCCGGACTCCCCGAACACGAGACCGCGTCACTCACGCCGGTCGGTGGCAGTTCGCCCCGCGATCCGGCGGAGACCGTTTCGGCGCGAATCGATGTCGACCGTGGTCTGGCGATGGTGCCCGAGGAGTTCCGCACCGCGGTGATCCTGCGCGATGTCGCCGGTCTCGACTACGCCGAGATCGCCGAGGTACTCGATCTGGCGCCCGGCACCGTCCGGTCCCGCATCGCACGAGGACGCGGCCGCCTCGCCGACGCGATCTCCGGGAACCAGACTCCCCTCGACGAACGTCAGACCCCATAGCCATGCCCGACCATTCGCTTCCCGACGACGAGCTGCTCTCGTCCTACCTCGACGGTGAACTCACCGTCGATGAGGTCGCGCTCGTCGATCGACGGCTGACGAGCGAACCCGCCCTGCGCCGCCGACTCGACGCGCTGCGCGCCGCCGACGAACTCGCCGCGACCCCGGTCGTCCCCCTCTCCACGGCCGACGCCGACCGGATGATCGCCGCGGCGCTGTCAGCCGGGGCCGGCGCCACCGCCGAAAACGTGACCGATCTCGCTGCCGCCTCGGCCCGACGCGATCGATTGTGGCCCACCCGCCTGGCCTCGCTCGCCGCCGGTGTCGTCGCCCTGGCCATCACCGCCTCGGTCGTCGTGTCGCTCGGCGCCGACGACGATGCCGATACCGCCGACGCCGGAGACTCGGCCACCAGCGCCGACATGGACACGGCGGACTTCGCCGACGATGGCGACACGGGCGGCGACCTCTCGTTCGAATCGATGCCCAGCACCGCGGCGGCCGAGATGGCCGAAGGAGATGCCGACAGTGCCGGCGACGACAGTGCCGGCGACGACAGTGCCGATGAGGGTGCGGTCACCGACGACGCCGAGGCGCCGTTCGCCCCCGAGGACGCTCGGGCGAACAGGGCGTTCACCGACGCTCTCGCATTCGGGCTGGTCGACGGTTTCGCACCATTGCCCGACGATCTCGGCGATTTCGCCACGCGCGGCGACCTCGACGACGCCATCAGCCTCTCGTGGGATGTCTTCCGCACCTCGCCGCCACCGTCGAGTACCACCGACACCAGCAACGACGGTGACACCGTTGAAGCCGGCGACCAGGTTCTCACCGATCTCGCCGCGGCCCGACTCGCCGAGCTCGGCCTCGGTGACTGTGTCGATCTCGCCGGAGCAATCGGCGCCGAGGTCGACGCCGCCATCGGGTCGGCGGTGATCATGGCGGTCGACCTCGCCACCGCCACGCTCGACGGCGCGGCGCTCGTCGGTGGGGTGATCCAGCTCTCGGACGGCCGGGCCGTCGCCCTGATCATCGATCCGGACACCTGTGCCGTCGCCGCGCAGCCGCTCGAATGACACGCTGATGCGGCCGTAGACTGCGCCGGATAGAGTCCGACGACATGGGCGACGACACCTCCACCGCGCAAGCCGACTGGATCGTCGGGGCGACCGACTCGATCATCGGCTACGTCGACAAGGCCCGCACCGTCGGCACCGACAACATGGTCCGGGTGCTGCGGGCAGTGGTTTTCGGCCTGGTGGCGATGGTCTTCGGCATCGCGGCCGTCATCTTCACGGTGGTGCTGGCCGTGCGAATGGCCGACGCCTACCTGCCGATCGGTGCCGGGGTCGGCGACGCGACCTGGGCCGCACACCTGTTCATCGGAACGCTGCTGTCCATCCTCGGGTTCGGACTCTGGGCGAGCCGCAAGTCCACCAGCATGCGGAATTTCTGGCTGGCCGTCGCCGTTGACTTCGTCATCATCGTCGTGCTCGTGGCCTACGGCCTCGCCAGCTGAGCACGCCGATCCCGTCCCCGACCAAGGTTGTTTGTGAGGCTCTCGTGACCGACATTCATGACGTCATCATCGTCGGTTCCGGACCCGCCGGGCTCACCGCGGCGATCTACACGGCGCGGGCCAACCTCGCTCCCCTGGTGCTGGAAGGCGAGCCCAGCAGCACCAGCGATCAGCCCGGTGGACAGCTCATGCTCACCACCGACGTCGAGAACTACCCGGGCTTTCCCGACGGCGTCATGGGTCCCGAACTCATGCAGAACTTTCGCAATCAGGCGCTGCGCTTCGGCGCCCAGATCGAGACGGTCAAGGCGTCGCGAGTCGACCTGTCCGCTCGTCCGTTCGGCGTCTGGGTCGGCGACCCCGACACGGCCGAGCCCACCTACCGGTCCCACACGGTGATCGTCTCCACCGGCGCCCAGTCGCTGATGCTCGGCCTTCCCAACGAGACCGCCCTCATCGGCCATGGCCTCTCCACCTGCGCGACCTGCGACGGCTTCTTCTTCCGGGACCAGGAGATCGCCGTGATCGGCGGAGGCGACTCCGCCATCGAGGAAGCCACCTTTCTCACGCGGTTCGCCAGCAAGGTCACCATCATCCACCGTCGCGACGAGTTCCGGGCGTCGAAGATCATGCAACAGCGGGCCTTCGACAACCCGAAGATCGAGATCATGTGGGACACCGTGGTCGACGAATACCTGGCCGATGGGGCGATCCGTGGTCTCAGACTCCGCAACGTCCACACCGACCAGGTCGACGACGTCGCGTTCTCCGGGGTCTTCGTGGCCATCGGACACAAGCCGAACACCGACCTGTTCGTCGGGCAGCTCGAGATGAAGGACAACGGCTACCTCGTCACGAAGCCCGACTCGTCATACACGAACGTCGAGGGCGTGTTCGCCTGCGGCGACGTCCAGGACGACAACTACCGTCAGGCCATCACCGCCTCGGGGTCGGGTTGCATGGCGGCCATCGATGCCGAGCGCTGGCTCGAAGACCAGCACGACTAGGGTCGACCGCAAGGCGCTGATGGAATAGCCGCTCGCTCGGCAGCGTTCCACTACTCGGGTCAGCGGATCCAGGTCACTCGAAAGGACCACATCATGGCTGGTGCCATCACCACACTCTCCGACGCCACGTTCGACGAGGAGATCGGCAGCTCCTCCACACCGGTACTGGTCGACTTCTGGGCCGAATGGTGCGGTCCCTGCAAGATGATCGCACCCATCCTCGAGGAGATCGCCGACGAGAAGGGCGCCGTGCTCAAGATCGCCAAGCTCAACGTCGACGAGGCCGGCGAGATCGCCCGCCGCTTCGAGGTGATGAGCATCCCCACGATGATCCTGTTCAAGGACGGCGCGGAAGCCAAGCGCATCATCGGGGCGAAGCCCAAGCAGGCCCTCCTCGACGACCTCGCCGAGTACCTGTAGGCCCGCACCACCCGCAGCGACACTAGCCTTGCGGCACGATGTCGCAGGATTCACCACCGCCGTCCGCCGGGCCGCGCGCAGCAAACAACGAGCCGGCTGGTCTGCCGCTGCGTGACGGCCACGCCGGCGCTGCGGTGCGTGATCTGCACGGCCGCCTGGCCGCCGCGGGCTTTCGTGACCTGGGTGATCTCGACCAGTTCGACGCCCACACCGAGAAGGCGCTGCGCGAGTTCCAGGCATCTCGCCGGCTCGTGGAGGACGGCATCTGCGCCCGCCAGACCTGGGCCGCCCTCGTGGACGCCGACTTCCGGCTCGGCGACCGCATGATCTACCTGCGCTCACCGATGACCAGGGGTGACGACGTCACCGATCTCCAACAGCGCCTCGGCAGTCTCGGCTTCGACGCCGGTTGGCTCGATGGCATCTTCGGTCCCGACACCGAGCGGGCCGTGCGCGACTTCCAGCACAACCAGGGCGTGAACGCCGACGGCGTCGTGGGACGCGAAACGGTCGCCGCCCTCGACCGACTGGCCGGCCGCCGCTCGGGCGACAAGACCGTCGCCGAGGTCCGTGACCTCGAGCGTCTGCGCGGCCACACCGGGGTGGACGGTCAACGGCTCGTGATCGGCGAGTCCGGCGGTCTCCCGGCGATCGTCGACGGTCTCGCCCGCCGCCTGCGCCTTGATGGCGCCGATGTCGTCACCCTTCACCAGCCCGACCTCTCCGACCAGGCCCGAGCCGCCAATGAATGGCGTGGCAGCGCCTACCTCGGGCTGACCCTCGCCGATGAGCGCCACCAGATCTCGTACTTCGAGATCGACGGATTCACCTCTCACGGTGGCCGATCTCTGGCCCATCACTGCGTCGATGCATTGCGAGGTGTACTCGCTGTAGATGTGGAAGCCAATGGCATGCGGCTCCCCATCCTGCGCGAAACCCGGATGCCGGCCGTCTGGTGCCGCCTCGGCCCGGCGTCGCTGGTGGTCGAACGAGCCGCCGCCGTCACCGACGCGCTGCGCGATGCCGTCACCAGCTGGTGTCGCGACACCGATGAGCAAGTCGAGGACTGAGGTCGACATCGTTCGGCACGACGGCTGGTTTTCCACAGGAGTGTCCACAGCGTACGGCAGTCCTTGGGGACGCCACTCCCCTATTGACACCCCTGGTGTCAATAGTTGCGGACCATTCCGAATTTTCGCTGCTAGACCACGGTTCCCGGCGGCGTGATCACCCGATAGATCCGCTCCAGATCGTCGAGATCGGCGAAATCCACGACCAGCTTTCCGGGACCCTTCCCCAGCTTGACCGCCACCCTTGTGGACAAGCGAGCGGCAAGCAATTCCTCGAGCTCGAGCACGGCCGGCTCCGACATCGAGACCCCGACATCATCCGACGCGCCCGTCGCCGCATCATCACCCACCCCGCCGTCACCTGCGTCGTCACCGTCGCCGTGCGCGTCCGGACCGTCGCCGTCAACGTCATCGAGGTCGCTTCTCAGTAGGTCCTCGACCTGGCGCACGGTGAGCCCCTCGGCCACGATCTTCGCCGCCAGTCGCTCCTGGGCCGCACGATCCGGTGTGGCCAGCAGTGCGCGGGCGTGACCGGCCGAGATCTGATTCTCGATCATCAGCCGTTGCACAGCCGGCGGCAACTGCAACAGGCGGATCGTGTTGGCCACCGCCGAGCGACTGCGGCCGACTCGGGTCGCGACCTCGTCCTGGGTGAGCGAGAAGTCCTCGATGAGTTGCTGGTAGGCGGCCGCCTCCTCCAACGCGTTGAGATCCTGGCGATGGAGGTTCTCGACGACCGCCGTCTCGAGACTCGAGAGATCGTCGACACCCCTGATCAGCGCCGGGATCGACGGCAGGTTCGCCCGCTTCGCGGCCCGCCACCGTCGCTCCCCCGCGATGAGTTCATAGCCACCATCGTCCTTCTCTCGGACCACGATCGGCTGGATCACACCGACCTCAGCAACGGAGGAGGCGAGTGCACTCAACGTCGCTTCGTCGAAGTGCTCGCGTGGCTGATAACGGTTCGGCACGACATCGTTCACGTCGATTTCGCGATAGACCGCTCCCTCGGTCGACACATCGGCCGGAATCAGCGAACTGAGACCCTTGCCCAAACCACTACGTTTCGACACCGAGAATCTCCTTTGCGAGTTCACGGTACGCAATGGCACCGCGCGACATGGGATCGAACGAGGTGATCGGCTGACCGAACGAGGGCGCCTCGCTGAGACGAACCGTGCGGGGGATGACCTGCCGGCAGACTTTTTCGCCAAAGTGGGCACGTACCTCGTCGGCGACCTGGCCCGACAGCTTCGTGCGGGCGTCGAACATGACCAGCACGATGGTGCTGAGATCGAGCGTGGGGTTCAGATTCCGGGTGACGAGGTCGACGTTTCGGATCAGTTGCCCGAGGCCTTCGAGCGCATAGTACTCGGTCTGAATCGGCACGAGTACCTCGTTGGCCGCCGTCAGACCGTTGATCGTCAGGAGTCCGAGCGATGGGGGACAGTCGATGAGCACGATGTCATAGTCATCGGCGACCGACTCGATGGCCTCTTTGAGCTTCCGCTCCCGGTTCAGGGCCGGGACCAGTTCGATCTCGGCACCTGCCAGGTCGAGGCTGGCGGGCGCCACATAGAGCCCCTTCACGGAGACCGGCTCGATGACATCCTCCATGGGGACGTCCTGGAGCAGCACGTCGTAGAGGGAGTAGTCGAGCTGTCGTGGATTGAGACCGAGACCGGTACTGGCGTTGGCCTGCGGATCGAGATCGACGATGAGCACTCGCTGCCCCAGCTCGGCGAAACACGCACCGAGATTCACCGTGGTGGTGGTCTTTCCGACGCCACCCTTCTGGTTCGCCACCGCAAAGATGCGGGGCACGGACGCGGGGCTTGCGTCCTCCTGCACGAATGCCACGAGGCACTCTCCCTTCATTGGAGCACTGTCACTCCGAGCCACGCCATCCTCGTCGCTCCGTGACGACGGGTCAAGGACCCTTGTGGAAAACGTCGCCGTTTCCTCGAAAGGTTCGTTCCCGAAACTCGTGTTTCACGTGAAACACCGACGCAATCGGCAATTTCCTTGTTTCACGTGAAACAGCTCAACCGGAGCGGGGTCCTCACAGCAGGGGGGTGCGGCGGCGCGCGGCGGGCCGCCGAGGCCACTCGTCCGGAACCAACGCCGGTCGCTGCACCTCGACGTACTGAGCGCCGTCGTTCCCCTGTCGAGGCTCGACCGTCAGGCCAAGATCCGACGCTGCCGACATCCAGATCTCCATGGTCGCCGCGACCACCGACACGACCAACCGGCCATCGCCGGCAAGGAGCGGGAGCCCGCATTCGGCTACCTCACCCGGTGTTCCGAAGGAACGGGCGACGACCAGCGCACAGCTCGCCCGGTGGAGGACGTCATGCGCGACCTCCTCTGCCCGTGCATGACGCACGGTCACCCGTTCGCTCAATCCCAGTGCACGCACGGCCGCCTGGGCGAACTCACACCGTCGCTCGCTGGCATCGACGAGCAGCCAGCGAGAGGCCGGCCGTAGGGCCGCCAACACGACGCCGGGTACTCCGGCCCCGGTGCCGAGATCGGCCCCAGAGAACTCGTCCGCGACGCGGCACGCGGCCGGGAGATACCCGGCCGCGTGCACAATCAACTCATCTGTCGTCGCGCTCCCCAGCACGCCCGCCTTGCGAGCGGGTTGCCAGGCAGCGTCGAGGGCGGCCCAGTCGGGCTCAGTCACCGGCCTCGGTGGCCACGATGACCACCCGGCGCTGGGAGTCCTCACCCTCGGATCGGGTCTCCACGCCATCCTCATCGGTGAGTGCGTCGTGCACGACCTTGCGGTCGGCCGCCGACATCGGCTCGAGCGAACGAGCCTTGCCCGACGACCGAACCTCGTCGGCTTGGGCGCGAGCGAAGTTCGCCAGTGCCTCGGCTCGACGGGCCCGCACGCCACCGATGTCCACCCGGATCCGGCCATTGCGGCTACTGCCGGCCTGACGTTGGAGGACCGTGCGAACCAGCTCGTCGATCGCGCCGGCCGTCGTACCACGACGACCGACCATGCGGCCAAGGTCGTCGCCGGACACCGTGATGCGGATCTCGTCGTCCTCGACGTCCTCTCGAGCAAAGGTCACCGCCGTGCCGAAGCGTTCCGCCAGCCCCTTCACGAACTCTTCGGCGAGATCCGCCTGATCGGGGAGTGACATCGTCGGCTCATCGTCGCGCATGGTCTTTTCTCTCTTCTCGCCACGTGAGTTGGCGCTCTCTCGATTGGACTTTCCACTCTTCGACGACGCCTCTGACGCATTCGCCGTGTCACCGGCGGTGTCGTTCGACTTGGGCTTGCGCTCGCGAGACTTACCGCGATTGCCCCCGTCGCTGCGTCCGGCACCACCCTTCTGACCCCCACGGCCTCGACCACGGCGACGGCCGTCGTCCTTGGCCCGAGGTGTTGCGGGGGCGACCCGAGCACGAACTCGGGCCTCTTCCTTGACCCGGCCGAACAGACCGGTCTTGGTGTCAGAGATCACCTCGAACTCGGCGTCGTCTCCATGGACGCCGAGCCGGTCGAGGGCTCGTTCCTTGGCTTCATCGATCGATGAACCGGTGCTCTCCACCCATTCCATCGTTGTCTCCTCTCATGCGGGGCGCCGGTAGCACGACACACCATCCGGTGGCCACAACGGTCGCTGATCGTCCCCCTGGGGCTGGATCAGCGCGGTGGCGCGGTGTGTTCGCCGCTACTTCTTGCGCTTTTTGTGTTGCGGTGCCCCGGGATCAGTGGTTCGTCCACTGCCACGGGACTGACGGCTCGGGGCCTTGCCGGTGCGTCCGGCACCCGTCGCCTTCGCGCTCTTGTTCGACTTCGTTTTCGCGGTACCCGCCCTGGTCTTCCCGGCGGTCGCCTTGTCCTCACCGCGCTTGGGCGTCGGTTCGCCCTTCTTGGGCGTCACTCGCCCGCCACCCCGGTCGGCGCCGCTCTTGCCGGACACCTTGTCCTTGGCCCGTTGCTGCGCCAGCTGGGCGCCTGGACTGTCATCACCCTTGTACAGCGACTGGGTGATGTAGGCCTGCTGCCCAATGCGGTAGAGATTCGAGACGACGAAGTAGATGACGAGGGCGGCCGGCATCGTGAAGCTGAACACCGGCAACATGAAGGGCAGGATCTTCATGATCATCTGCTGCTGCGGGTTGATCTGGGCGCCCGTGTTGCGGCCCTGGATCTGTCGCTGCTGGTAGAGGCTGCTCACGAGAACGACCACGATGAGGCCGAGATAGGGGAGCGCGGTGACGAAGTTGTCGCTCAGGACCTCCTGCGCGGAGCGAGAGAGGTCGATCCCCAACGACGTCATCTCCGTGTCGTTGAGGAGACTCTCGTACATCTTGCTGTCGTGATGGAGGTTCTCGGGATCGAACGTCCGTTCGCTCGTGGCGATCGTGTGGAGATCGAGGACCCCGTCACTGCCGACGCGACCGGTGATCCAGCCGACCTGGCTGCCGATGTCGGTTGCGCGACGGGTGATGCCTTGCACCACACGGAACAGCACCAGGAAGATCGGCAGCTGGACGAGCATGGGAAGGCAGCCACCCAGGGGGTTGATGCCGTTCTCCTGGTAGAAGGCCATCAACTCTTCGTTCATCTTCTGCCGGTCGTCCTTGTACCGGGTTTGGATGGCCTTGAGCTCGGGCTGGAGCCGCTGCATCTGCAGCATCGACTTGGTGCTCTTGAGCGTCAGCGGCGTGGCGACGATCATGACCGCGAGGGTCAACAAGACGATGGCGAGCCCGTAACTCTCCAGCACGTTCTCGTAGAAGAAGGCGAGAACGGACGCAATCAGATCAAACATCTAGAGCTCCTGGAGCAGCAGGCACGGGGTCATAGCCGTGGGAGCCCCACGGATGACAACGGCACAATCGTTTGGTGGCAAGCCAGCTGCCACGGCGCGCACCATGGCCCTCGAGGGCCTCGAGCGCGTAGTTCGAACACGACGGCACATGTCGACAAGGTGAAGGTCGGCCGGAAAAGAGCCGCTGATAGCCACGCACACCCGACGCCAGGACGCGCGCGACCGGTCGCATCAGCGTGAACCGGCGACAGTGCTGTCGTCGGTGTCGCGACCAGTGAGATCGAGCAGGCGGGACATGGTGTGGCGCAGTGTGGTGTGTGACCAGTCGTCGATCGGCGCCGACACCCGGATGAGGTGTTCGCCACGGGCCGGGACAGCGGGATTCTCTCGATGGAGTTCCTGCAGCACGGCTCGTATCCGGCGCCGAATTCGATTCCTTGCGACGGCGTTTCCCACGGTGCGTGGTATCGCAAACGCGATGTGCGCTTGCGAGGCCGTCTCGTCGGATCGAGAGACCAGGCGGATCGGCCCACGACCGTGGCGCGTGCCTTCATTCCGCAAGCGGGCGAAGGCGCCACGGCCGGCAAGCCGACCGATCACGCCGACAGGCGGGCGCGGCCCCTCTGACGACGAGAGCGAAGAACGGCGCGTCCTCCGCGGGTGCTCATACGCGAACGGAATCCATGCTTCTTCGCCCGCTTGCGCACGTTGGGCTGATACGGCCGCTTCATTGTGATCCTCCGAAAACCGCGGGCAGGAGTCGGCACCGCGGGAATGACGGTTCCGATGAGGCGGAACCGATGACGTCAACCCGTCACGGTATGGCACCCGGCCAACGTCAACAACCAGGCGGGACAACCTCTGGGGCCGTCGCGACCGGGCGATCGGCACCCTTGCCGTAATGTCATCGATGTCATTTGATGTTCCACAGTTGTAATTCGTTTGGGGAAAACGGGAGCTGAACTGGCGGTTCGCGCCCACCTCGGACTTCGGCTTGCAGCTATCCACAACGTTGGTATGTTGCCCGCCCACGCCGGAGGGAGTACGGAACCAGCAAGTGGCATTTTTGCCATTCGCCGACCGTTTCTTTCCGACTGGGCATACGGAGGGTCGTCCACACCTGTGGACGCGGCTGTGGAGACAGAATTGCACGTGGATGAGATAGGCGACGCCGATGGTCTGTGGACCACCTGCGCAGAGAGCATTCGCGCCCAGGTCAGCGACGCCGTGTGGCGTACGACCTTCAGTGGTGCGAAGGCCGTGGCATTCGACGAGGGTGAGCTCGTCATCGTGGTGCCCAACGGTCTGCAGAAGGAACGGATCGAGGGCCGCTACCTCGGCCTCGTGCAGGACGCCATCGAGGAGACCAGCACGGATGTGACCGTGCGGGTCGAGATCGACACGGACTGGGACGAGGTCGCCTTCGATGTCCCCGCCGCGGATCTGCGTTCTCCCGACGACCCGGCGCCGGCCCCCACCGTCGTGGCAGGACTCGAGGGAATGCGAGACGAGAAGTTCACCTTCGAGCACTTCGTGATCGGCCCGTCCAACCGCTTCGCCCACGCCGCGGCCCTCTCCGTGGCCGAGACGCCGGCTGCCAGCTACAACCCGCTCTTCATCCACGGCGACTCCGGTCTGGGCAAGACCCATCTCCTGCGTGGCATTGCCCACTATGTCGCGGATCACTACCCGACGTACCGCGTTCGCTACGTGTCGACCGAGACCTTCCTCAACGAGTTCGTCGAGGCGATCCGCACGAACACCCAGCCCGAGTTCAAGCGGCGCTATCGCGACAACGACGTGTTGTTGATCGACGACATCCAGTTCATCGAAGGCAAGGAGGGCCTCCAGGAGGAGTTCTTCCACACGTTCAACGAGCTGCACCAGAACAACAAACAGATCGTGCTCTCGTCGGACCGCACCCCGGACGCGATCCCCACGCTCGAGGACCGCCTGCGCAGCCGGTTCAAGTGGGGACTGATCACCGACATCCAGCGTCCCGACCTCGAGACCCGTCTCGCCATCCTGCGTCGCAAGGCCGAATCCAAGACGATCGACATGTCCGACGAGGTGTTCGCCTTCATCGCGGAGAACATCACCGACTCGATCCGCGAGCTCGAAGGCGCCCTCATCAAGGTGACCGCCTACGCCAACCTCACGCAGCAACCACTCGACCGCGAGCTGGCCGCCCTCGTCCTGAGCGACCTGATCACCAACGCCGAGAAGCCGCCGGTCACCGCCGAACGCATCATCGACCTCACCGGTGAGATGTTCGGCTTCGACATCGAGCAGATCACCGGTGGTTCCCGCCGCCGGCCGCTGGTCGACGCCCGCCAAGTGGCGATGTACGTCACCCGCAACATGACCGACCTCTCCTTCCCCGACATCGGCAAGGCCTTCGGCAACCGGGACCACACCACCGTCATGCACGCCGTCCGCAAGATCGAGGCGCGCATGGGCGAACGTCAGCAGATCTTCGACAAGGTCACCGAACTCCAACACCGACTCAACCATCCCAAGTGACGAACCCAACCGTCCTTCACCCAACCGTCGCTCACACACAGGTTGGGGACAGCCCTGGGGATCATCTGGGCACCACGAGTGGACCCCGATGCACAAAGTCGCCCGACATCCACCAGGCCCCGCGCCGGGGGCCACACACTGTGACCGCGCGGGGACATCGTGGGGACGCCACTTCCGCGTCGTTCCACGGCAGACTCACCACCGTCCACAATCCACAAGCCCTATGGACTGCTACTAACCAGAAGTCCATACGACAGGGAGAAGTAACCGCACCATGGGCCTGAAGTTCCGATGCGAACGAGACATCCTCGCCAAAGCACTCGCCGATGCCGGTCGTGCCGTCACCACCCGAGGTGGCGCGCTCCCGGTGCTGGCCGGTGTTCGTCTCGAACTCACGGGTGACCAGCTCACCGTCACCGGTAGCGACCTCGACCTGACGATCTCGGTCAACATCGAAGTGTCCGGTTCCGAAGACGGAGTGGCGGTGCTGCCCTCGAAGCTCGCCTCCGACGTGGTTCGCTCGGTGCGCGCCGGCGGCGTCGACGTCACGGTCGAGGACGACGACGCACGTATCGTCGCGTCACCCTCGGAGTTCGCGATCCGGATCATTCCCGCCGACGAGTTCCCGGAGCTTGCCGCACCGAGCGGCAGCGCGGTCACCCTTGATGCCACCACGTTCAAGGCGGCCATCGAGCAGGTCGAGAAGGCGGCATCGTCCGATGATGCCCGTCCGATCCTCACCGGTGTCCTGATGGCAGCCGAGGAGGGCGGTCTGCGTCTCGTCTCGACCGATTCGTACCGGTTGTCGGTGCGTGACCTGGCCGGCACCTCGGTGCTGAGTGAGGGGGAGAAGGTCCTCGTACCGAGCCGTGCGCTGAAGGAGCTGGCCCGGGTGGTCGGAGACGCAGAGCAGATCACCCTGCGACTGGGTGAACGCGATGCCGGCTTCGAGGTCGGCAACATCTCGGTCACCACCCGTCTCATCGAAGGCGAGTTCCCGAACTATCGCGGCCTCATCCCCACGAATCACCCGAACCAGCTGAGCGTCGATCGTCTGACACTGCTCGACGCGGTCCGCCGAGTGCGCCTTCTCGCCCAGGAGTCGACACCGATTCGCATGGCGATGTCGTCCTCGGGTCTCGAGCTCGTGGCCGTCACGCAGGACGTCGGCCAGGCGCACGAAGCCGTCGAGGATGCGACCTACAAGGGCGATGACCTCACCGTGGCGTTCAACCCCGAGTACCTCATCGACGGTATCGAGGTGGCGCCCGGCGACGAGATCATCCTCGAGACCGTCGACGAGCTGAAGCCGGCCCTGTTGAAGTCGACCGAGGATCCCAACTTCCTCTACCTGCTGATGCCCGTGCGGGTCAGCTGACCGTCGGACGTTCGAGCCGACGACTCTCGAGGCCGAAGGTCACCAGCACGACGGTGTCGATCAGGACGAGCAACCACACGCCGTCCAGCGAGCCGCCCAACAACAGAACCCCTGCAAGGACGATGGCGCCGGCCGCTCTCTCCGGTGGGATGACGTGGTAGGCACGCCACGCCGAGACCTCGACGGCGAGCACGTACATGGTGAGACCGATCAACAACATCACGCGGAACTCGAGCGGGAGAGGGTCCGACGGATGCAGGGTGATCTCCTCGAGCGCTGCGGCGGACAAGATGACGCCGGCGACGATCAGTGAATGCAGGTAGGTGTAGACATCGCGAGCGAATGCCGAGCGTTCGCGACCCGCCAGCTCTGCGAAACGGTGTTCGAGGGCGTGCTGGGGGCGGTCGAAATAACCCCACCACAACAACGCGGCGAAAATGCCGGCGGCGGTGAGCGCGGCGATCGTGGTGCCGGGAAGTCCCCGTTGTTCGCCGAGTGAATCGAGTACCGGTACGGCCAACGCCACGATGACCTCGCCCAGGGCGATGATGAGGATCAGCCCGTGACGTTCGGCGAAGTGGCCCGGGCGGATGACCCAATCGCCGCGACCCGCCCCCAACGTGCCCACGGCGATGATCGCGATGCCGACCAACCACAGGGTGACGCGGGTGGGCTGCGCGTCGACGGCGGCGCCCACGAAGAAGAACACCACTGCCACCGCGTTGGGTATGGCGTAGCGCACACTCGATCGCCACTCGGGGGATCCCGTGGGGCTGGCCATGATCAGCAACATGAGACCGGTGGCGAGGATGACGGCGACCGATCCGGTGAATATCCAGCCGCCGTCGTCGAACGCGGTGGAGATCGACGCGGCCATGGGAACCGAGGCCACCGTGGCGACGAGAAGGATGACCTGCACGTTGCGGGCGTTGGCCGACACCGCATTGGTCGCCCAGGTGACCTGGCTCCACGGCAGCCAGAGCATCCAGAAGAGCAGGGCCGCTTCGAGGATGCCCTCCACGTCGGGGTGGTGGACCAGGTGTGACACCAGCTGCGCGAAGGCGAAGACGAAGGCGAGGTCGAAGAAGAGCTCGACGGGGTTGGCGGTGAAGTCCTCGGTGGGATCGGGTCGTCGGATCCAACCGGCGGCGAGGGTGCGTTTGTGAGGTCCGTCCACGGTCGCCGACTCTAGAACGCGCACACGCCGGCGTGGCTCCTCTCCGACAACCGTGTGCGTCTTGTTAGCTTGAGCGCTGTGCAGATCCGGACCCTCGAGCTCAAGAACTTCCGGTCCTACGAATCGGCCTCGCTCGAACTGTCCGACGGATTGACGGCGATCGTCGGGGAGAACGGTCAGGGCAAGACCAACCTGCTCGAGGCGATCAGCTGGATCGCCGGGCTCGGGTCGTTTCGCGGTGTACCCGATGACGCATTGATCCGGGTCGGCAGCGACGCGGCGATCATGCGGGCGACCGTCGTCTCCTCCGGTGGCCGGGACCAGCTCATCGAGGCCGAACTGCCGCGGATCGGTCGCAACCGTGTCCAGGTGAACCGCCAGCGGCTCGGTCGGGTGCGAGACCTGCTCGGCGTGGTGCAGGTGACGGTTTTCTCCCCCGACGACCTCGAACTCGTCAAACGAGGACCGGCGATCCGCCGCAAGTGGATCGACGAAGCCCTGGTCAGTCGCCATCCGAAGAACGACGCACTGCGACACGATCTCGACCGCATCCTGCGGCAGCGCAACGCGCTGCTGCGATCCGCTCGGGGACGTCTCGACGGCGACGCGGCCTTCACCCTCGACGTGTGGGACGCGAAACTCGCCGCCGCCGGCGACGCGTTGCGGGCGGCCCGCGAATCACTGCTGGCCGAGATGGCGCCGCGATTGGCCGCCGCCTACGACGCGGTGGCCCGAAAGGAGGCGGAGGTGGACGCCGTCTACGAATCGAGCTGGGAGGGCGACCTGGCCGAGGCACTCGTCTCCTCGCGTGACCTCGACGTGCGACGGGGCGTTTCCACGGTGGGACCGCACCGCGACGAGATCCTGCTGCGCATCGCCGGCGCGCCCGCTCGGACCCACGGTTCACAGGGCGAACAGCGCTCGTTGGCGCTGTCGCTGCGGCTGGCGGCCGATGCCGTCGTGCGCGAGGCGGGTGTGGCCGAGCCCATCTTGTTGCTGGACGACGTGTTCTCCGAACTCGACCCCGGCCGGGCCGAGGCGCTGCTCGACGCCTTGCCCGGTGGGCAGCGGCTGCTCACCACGGCGGCGTGGCTCCCACCGGCGGCGGTGCCGGATCGGGTGTTGAAGGTTGTCGACGGCACCGTGAGGGAGGTCCGCGGATGAACGCCTTCGGAGGTGACTGGCGACACCGCGGTGACCGGGGTGATCCTCAGTCGGTCGGACGGGCCCTCGATCGACTGATGGGCACGCTGCGAGCGCCCTCCGTCGACGTGCTCGACAGTGTGTTCACGAAGTGGCCCGAGATCGTCGGTGACGCCGTCGCCCAGCACTCCCGACCGGTGTCGATCGACGGTGACACGCTGGTCGTCTCGGTCGACGATTCCACCTGGGCGAGCGAGCTTCGGTGGCTGGAGAACGAGGTGATTTCGCGGGTCGCCACGGTGTCGGGGTCCGACCGCGTTTCCCACGTCACCGTGCGGGTCGCGAGGCGCAAATGACACGCGTGTAACTGCTACACTGGTGGGACCGTGTACGGGCTGTTTCACCAGCGTCTTCGAGGCGCCGAGACCCTCCGAAACGACGATGTCCGAGGCACTGATCCCGGAGCTCGTTCGTGAGTGCGGCAGACGATTCTCTCCAGCCTCCCGTCGACGGTGTCACACCCTCGATCGAGACTGGGCCCGAGGATTCGCTTGAGGAAACGAGGAGCGAAATGACCACGACCAGCGAGTCGTCCTACGGCGCACAAGACATCACGGTGCTCGAAGGGCTCGAGGCCGTCCGCAAGCGTCCCGGCATGTACATCGGTTCCACCGGGCCCACGGGTCTGCACCACCTCGTGTGGGAGGTCGTCGACAACTCCGTCGACGAGGCGATGGCCGGTCACTGCACCGGCATCGACGTCACGATCCTGGCCGACGGGGGAGTGGAAGTACGCGACGACGGTCGCGGCATCCCCGTCGAGAAACACCCGAAATACGAGGACCTGTCGGCGGCCGAGGTCGTCCTGACCGTTCTGCACGCCGGCGGCAAGTTCGGTGGCGAGGGCTACAAGGTCTCCGGCGGTCTGCACGGGGTCGGCATCTCGGTGGTCAACGCGTTGTCGCGAAGGGTCGAGGTCGAGATCGATCGCGAGGGCACGCGTCACGCGATGTCGTTCGCCGACGGCGGGGATCTCATCGATCGCCTCGCCCCGATCGGTGCGTCCCCGGTTGTCGACGGTGCGCCACGGACGGGTACGACCACGCGCTTCTGGCCCGACCCCACGATCTTCGACGAGACCGACTTCCGCTTTCAGACCCTGCTCGAGCGCTTCCAGATGATGGCGTTCCTCAATCGGGGGCTCGAGATCCGGGTGCGCGATCAGCGAGCAACGTCCACGGTCGAGACCGAGGACCCCGACGGATGGGTCGTCTTCAGGTACGACGGCGGCATCATCGACTTCGTCAGCCATGTCAACGCCTCGAAGGAAGCGCTCTTCCCGGCGGTCGGCTACTTCCAGGGCGCCGAGACCATCGACGGCAACGATCACGAGGTCGAGATCGCGTTCCAATGGAACACCGGCTTCAACGCCGACGGTCTCCACAGCTTCGCCAACGGCATCTCCACCATGGAAGGTGGCATGCACGAGCAGGGTTTTCGCACCGCGCTCACCCGCACGGTCAACGCCTACGCCCGCGAGAAGGCGTTCCTCAAGGAAAAGGACGAGAACCTCCAGGGCGAGGACATCCGCGAGGGCCTCACCGCCATCATCTCGGTGCGGATCGGCGACCCCCAGTTCGAGGGGCAGACGAAGTCCAAGCTCGGCAACGTGTCCATGCGCTCGCTCGTCGAGCGGGTCACCAACGAGCGTCTCGCCGAGTGGCTCGAGGAGCACCCCGGTGAGGCCAAGGTGATCCTCACCAAGGCCACCAACGCGGCGCGTGCCCGTATGGCCGCCTCCGACGCCCGCAAGGCGATCCGGTCCAAGTCGCTGCTCGACGGTGCCGGCATGCCCGACAAGCTGAAGGACTGCTCCGCCAAGGACCCCGAGAGTCGCGAACTCTTCATCGTCGAGGGCGATTCCGCCGGTGGTTCGGCGGTCCGGGCCCGTGATCCCCGTACGCAGGCGATCCTTCCCATCCGCGGCAAGATCCTCAATGTCGAGCGCGCCCGAATCGACAAGATGCTCAAGAACAACGAGGTGCAGACCCTCATCACCGCCATCGGTGCCGGGTTCGCCGACGACTTCGACATCACCGCGGCCCGCTACCACAAGGTGATCCTGCTGGCCGACGCCGACGTCGACGGCAGCCACATCCGCACTCTGTTGCTCACCTTCTTCTTCCGTCAGATGCGACCGCTGGTCGAGGCGGGCTACGTCTACATCGCCCAGCCCCCGTTGTTCAGCACCAAGATCTCCAACAAGGAGACGGTGTACCTGAAGGACGAGTCGGCCAAGGCACGGTTCCTCGCCGAGCGACCGAACTACTCGAAGGACTTCCAGCGGCTGAAGGGCCTCGGCGAGATGGACTGGGACGAGTTGCGCGACACCACGATGGACGTGGGCTCCCGCTCGCTCCTCCAGGTGTCGGTCGAACAGGCCGCCATCGCCGACGAGGTGATGTCGATCCTCATGGGCGACGACGTCGAACAACGAAAGAACTTCATCGTGACCAATGCCCGCGAGGTCAGGAACCTGGACTTCTGATGAGTGACTCACCGCCACCCCCGACCGAGACCGACGACACCGAACACGATGACGACGAGAACGACGGCGTCACCGTCATCGAGATCCAGGAGGAGATGGAGAGCTCCTTCCTCGACTACGCGATGTCGGTCATCATCAGCCGCGCCCTTCCCGACGCGCGCGACGGGCTCAAGCCGGTGCATCGCCGCATCCTGTGGTCGATGTACGACCAGGGCTTCCGCCCCGATCGCGCCCACGTGAAGTGCGCCCGGGTCACGGGCGACGTCATGGCCCGCTTCCATCCCCACGGCGACAGCGCCATCTACGACGCGCTCGCTCGTATGGCACAGCCCTTCTCGCTGCGTCACCCCCTCATCGACTTCCACGGCAACTACGGCTCGCCCGAGGATCCGCCGGCGGCCGCCCGCTACACCGAGTGCAAGCTCGACCAGCTGGCCATGCAGATGCTGGCCGACATCGACGAGAACACCGTCGACTTCATCGACAACTACTCGGGCGACTTCACCGAACCCGCGGTGTTGCCGGCCCGGTTCCCCAACCTCCTGGTCAACGGCAGCCAGGGCATCGCGGTGGGGATGGCCACCAACATCCCACCGCACAACCTCAACGAGGTGTGTGACGCGGTCACCCACCTGCTGAACAACCCCGATGCGTCCGTCGACGACCTGATGGAGTTCGTGAAGGGGCCCGATTTCCCGACCGGCGGTCAGATCCTCGGTCGAGTCGGTATCGAGTCGGCCTACCGCACCGGTCGAGGTTCGGTGAAGATGCGCGCCGCCACCGAGATCGAGGAGCGCGGCCAACGGCAGGCCGTGGTGGTCACTGCGTTCCCCTACCAGGTGTCGGCCGGTGCCGTGGCTCGCAAGATCTCCGAGCTGGTCAACGCCCGAGAGCTCGAGGGCATCGCCGATGTCAACGACGAGTCCTCTGGCGACGACACCCGATTCGTGATCACGCTCAAGCGCGACGCCAACCCCGAGGTCGTGCTCAACAATCTCTGGAAGCACACACCGCTGCAGACCAGCTTCGGCGTCAACATGGTGGCGCTCGTCGGGGGTGTTCCCCGCACGCTCGACCTGCGGTCGGCGCTGGTGGCCTATGTCGACCACCAGATCGAGGTCATCACGCGGCGTTCGGAGTACCGCCTCGACCAGGCCGAGAAGCGCCTGCACATCGTCGAAGGCCTCATCAAGGCGCTCGACCTGATCGACGAGATCATCACCACCATTCGTGCGAGTGAAGATCGAGGCGCGGCCCGAGAAGCGCTGATGGTCGCTCCCTTCGAGTTCAGCGAGGTCCAGGCCAACCACATTCTCGACATGCAGCTGGGTCGACTCACCCGACTCGGCCGGTCCGACCTCGAAACCGAAGCGGGCGAGCTGCGCGAGACCATCGGCGGCCTCCTCGAGATCCTGGGGGACGACGTCAAGTTGCGTGCGGTCATCATCGACGAACTCGGAGTGATCCGCGAGAAGTTCGGCGAAGAGCGTCGCTCGCTGCTCGAAATCGATCCCGGCGAGTTCGACATCGAAGACCTGATCGACGACGACCCGTTGGTCTTCACCATGTCGGCGTCGGGCTACGTCAAGACGGTGCCGGCCGAGGAGTTCAAGACCCAGGGGCGCGGGGGCCGCGGTATCGCCGGCACCAAGCTCAAGGACGAGGACACCCTCACCCACCTGATCCAGACCACCGCGCATTCGTATCTGATGTTCTTCTCCACGCGCGGGCGTGTGTATCGCCTCAAGGCACACCAGGTTCCCGTGGCATCGCGGCAGGCCCGCGGCACCGCGATCGTGAACCTGCTGCCGTTGCAGGACGACGAGCAGATCCAGGCGATCATCGACACCCGCGACTACGAGACCAATCGCTATCTGTTCTTCGCCACGGCCAAGGGTCGGGTCAAGAAGACCCGGTTCAACGCCTACGACTCGTCGTTGCGAGCCGGCCTGATCGCCATCAAGCTCAACGACGACGACGAGCTGGTCGAGGTCATTCCCACCAACGGAAACTTCGACATCCTGCTCTCGTCGCGATTCGGCCAGACGATCAGGTTCAAGGAAGAACAGGTGCGGGAGATGGGTCGCAACGCGGCCGGCGTCATCGGCCTGAAGTTCAAGAAGACCGGTGACGCGGTCGTGGCCTGTGACATCGCCCGTGAGGGTTCGACCCTGCTCCACATCACGACCAAGGGCTACGGCAAGCGGACCCCAGTCGACGACTATCCGGCCAAGGGACGCGGCGGCATGGGTGTGGTCGGCATCAAGATCACCGAGGACAAGGGCTCGGTGGTCGGCACGTTGATGGTCGACGACGACGACGAGATCCTCGCCATGACCTCGGCCGGGGTGCTCATACGTACCCCGGTGGAGAACATCTCCCAACAGGGTCGCACCGCAAGTGGCGTCAGGGTCATGAGTCCCGACGCGGACGACTCAGTGGCGTCCATTGCCCTCGTCACGGTTCCCGAAGAGGTCGTCGAGGCGCTCGCTGACGCCGACACGGACACAGAGACCGAGGCCGAGACCACGCCACCGCCCGAGGAGTAGCTCGGCCCGCGAGTCGCGCCGCTACCCTCGTCGCCACTTCCCCTCCTTCGACTTTCCCCACCGATCCGAAGTGGACATGCGAGGTGGGCACATGGTCGTGCGGTACAGCGGTGTGCGGTACAGGGATGATCGGGGGCAGGCCCTGCCCTTGTTGCTGGTGGTCGTCGCCGTCGCGATGGTGGCGCTGGTGTTGGTCGTGCGGGCGGGGACGGCGGCCGATCATGCGGCTCGGGCTCGTACCGCGGCCGATGCCGCGGCGCTCGCCGGTGCCGCGAGTGGGCGTGGGGCCGCAGAGGGGGTGGCCGGGGCCAACGGCGGGACGCTGGTCGACTACGAGGCGTACGGTTCCGAGGTCGAGGTGGTGGTGCGGGTGGGCGTCGCAACGGCTCGAGCCCGGGCCGAGCGGTCGGTCGAGTGGGTGCCGTCAGGCCGCCGGACTGCTGACGAGTGAGAGCTGGCCGGCCGCGGCGACCAGCGTGTCGCGCCCGGCGAAAAAGGCCGGGTGGGTGGCGCTCGCGGCGCGGACGGCCAACTGCACGACGCGGGTCACGGGTTCCTCGAGCGCCACGAGGAACCACCACGTCCGTGCTCTGACCCCGTCGTCGTGCGAGCCTGGGATCGATGCCCATGGGATTCGTCGACGTCGTGCACCCCTCGCTCTTCGGTGCGCCGAGCGACACCTTCCGGTGGCGCATGGGCGTGCGAGCGACCGATCGTGCACAGTGGCTGCAACCCGACGACCTCCGAACCGACGACCTGCGTGAGAAGGCAGACCTGCGGCGGCGATGGCCCGACGAGACGTTCGTGGCCCTGCCCGGGAGCGAGGCCGCGGCAGCCGAGGTCCGAGACCTGGTCGCCGCTGATCTCGTCGACCGCGGGTTGGCATCCGTGCCGGCGGGTGTCGGTCCGCGCCATCCCCTCGACGCCGCCGGCTGCAGCGTACAGGAGGACCTGTGTCTGATGGAGCAGCTCGACGGGGCATGGACGATGACCGCTGCCTCGGTGTGTTTCCCGACGCGATGGGACGTCCCGGCCAAGCTCGGGCGTTCGCTGGCCGAGATCCACGCGCCCGTGCCCGGCTACGACGAACATCTCGGCCGCCAGGTCGACCGGTTCTTCGATCGGATGAGCCCCGGGGTGATCGCCTCCCGTCTCAACTGGTCGCTGGTCGACGACCCGAGCCGCCGCCTCGGCCCGCACGAGCCCCAGGCGCCGGCCAGGGTGCCCGACCACATCGGCGACCAGTTGTTCGTGCGCGTCGAGCGACAGACACTGCGCCGCCTGACCGGCCACGAGGCCGTGGTGTTCGGGATCCGTGTTCACGTGTGGCCGCTGAATGGAGTGGCGGCGCAGCTCCCCGCAGCCAGTTTCGCGGATGAACTCGAACGCATCCCGATCGACGTGGCGCACTACAAAGACCTCGACGGCATCCGCCCGATGGTGGTTGCGTGGCTACGGTCCTTCACAGGATGAATCCGGGGTGAGGCGGTCCGGTCGAATTCGTCCTCTACACTTTCCCGGTGCTCCCGCCGCGGGCGGCGGAGTGCGCATCACACCATGAGCGAGCTTCCCGATCCCGACGACGCCACCTTCCGCCTTGCCACCGGCGAGGAACTCGTGCTGCCCGGTGACGAACCGTCGTCGGGTGAACTGCAACGAGACAACGGCACGGCCCCGGCCAACACCGGCGCACCGCGGCCGTCGCTGCGCGACCGGCGTACTGCCGGTCGGCTCCGAGCCCGCAAGGTGCGCCGGCTGGTTCGTCATGTCGAACCATGGTCGGTGCTCAAGGTCTCGCTGATCTTCTACTTCTGCCTCTGGGTGATCCTGCTGATCGCGGGTGTGATCCTGTGGAGCTTCGCCGTGGGGTCCGGCACCGTCGACAATGTCGAGAACTTCGTCACCGAACTCTTCGCGTTGGAGAGCTTCGAGTTCAACGCCGACGAGATCTTCCGGGCCAGTGCCATTGGTGGGCTCGTGCTCGTGGTCGCCGGGTCCGGGTTCACGGTGCTGATGGCCGTGTTGTTCAACCTGATCAGCGACCTCACCGGTGGTGTGCGTTTCACCGTGGTCGAGGAAGAAACCGCGCGCCCTCGACCCAAGCGCACCCGGCCCCGCCATGGGGCACGTATCGCCGGTCCGGCGCCCGGCGAACGCGAGGTCGCGCCGACCGGACCCCCGCGTCTGGCCGAGCCCGAGCGCCGCGACGAGCCGGTTCCCGTGTTGCCCACCGCCCAGACGGCCGAGACCGACGAACCGGCGGGCTGAGGCCTCGATTCCACATCGCCCGACATGTTGGCGAGCGTGAGCCCTCACCGGTAGCGTGTGCGCCTCACGGGGCTATAGCTCAGTTGGTTAGAGCGCACCCCTGATAAGGGTGAGGTCGCAGGTTCGACTCCTGCTAGCCCCACGGGAATTCTTCGAGTTCCACGGAGTTTCGCCGAGGGGCGGAGCTCCCCGCATTTCCGTGAGGGGTCCGATGGGCGGTCGTGGTCTGGTGACACTCGTGCGTCGCGCCATGGTCGCGATCTTCGCCGGCATCTCGGTGGCGGCGGCGATCCGCGTACGCGGCAGTGGCGGCGTGCCGCCGCAGAAGGGCGGCTGGCGCGAGCTCGAGGGCCCCGACCTCCAGTGAAGGTCGTCATCTTCGGTGCGGGCGCCACCGGCGCCCGGATCGCGCGACAGTTGCGGTCCAGCGGGCTGGTGGCCTGGGTGGAGATCCGCGACCAGCAGGAGGCGAAGGCCAGGGAGCTCGTGAACACGCTCGGGTCCGGCACCGTGTACGGCTCCGGTCGCGGCATCGATGCCGACGTCGACGCGGTCGTCGTGGCCACGTCACCGGGGTCTCACGCCGCGATCGCCCGCCGTGCCGTGCATCGCGGCGTGCCGGTGGTGTCGACCTCCAATCAGATGTCCGAGGTGCGGCGGCTGCTGACCCTCGAGCAGGAAGCTCGTCACCAGGGGGTCGCCGTGGTGATCGGCGCCGGGTTCATGCCGGGTCTGACCGGGCTCCTGGCTCGCCATGGCGCGACCGAGCTCGATCGTGTGGAGGAGGTCCATGTCGCCAAGGTGGGTACCGGGGGGCCGGCCTGTGCCCGTCAGCACCATCGGGCGCTCTCGTCGACCGGCCTCGACTGGCGAGATGGCAAGTGGACCCGTCGGGCCGGCGGTTCGGGACGAGAACTCGTCTACTTCCCCGATCCGATCGGTGGCCGTGACTGCTATCGCGCCGGCCTGCCCGATGCCCTGTTGTTGGTGCCGGAGTTCGAGGGGGTCGAGCGGGTCACCGCCCGCCAGGCGGCAACCCGACGGGATCGCCTGACCGCCCCTCTCCCGATGATGCGCCGACCCCACGCCGAGGGTGGCATCGGCGCGGTTCGGGTGGAGGTGCGCGGACGCGTGGGCATCGAGCGCAAGGTGCTGGTGATGGGGGCCATCGAACGTCCCGCGGTGGCGGCCGGTGCGGTGGCCGCGTGCACCACCCTGCACGTGCTCGAGGGTCGCGCCCAGGCCGGGGCGTACGGGCTCGCCGGCATGGCCGAGTCACTGACTCTTCTGCACGCCGTCGCGGATTGTGGGGTTCGACCGATGCGTTTCGAAGGTGTGACGACCTTCCTGTGAATCGGGTTCAAGGTCACCCGCGAACGTGCCGTAGAAGGGTTCGAACGACGCTCGATATGGGCCATCTGGGACATTTTTCGAGAAATCGCTAAAGGACTTTGGGCCTTCCGCCGAAACCATCTCCGCTGGAAGAAGTTCGGTACGAGACCGACTTCACACTCAACCACGAGGGAGTTCCGGGGCGATGAACAAGGGCGAGACCGATCAGAGAATGCGCAGCACGAGGGCGAGCCGTCGCCGCGTGCGTCCCGATCAGGGGGCCGGCTCCATGGACGCCGAGCTCGCCGAGATGATCGAGGACAACCTGCCGCTGGTGAAGCACATCGTGTTCCAGGTGGCCGTGCACTTCCCCCGTCACGTCGATCGTGACGACCTGGCCCGGGCCGGTGCGCTCGGTCTGGTCGAAGCCGCTCGGCGCTACGACGAGGACCGCGGTGTGCCGTTCGAGCGTTTCGCCGCCCAGCGCATCCGGGGTGCCATCCTCGATGCCGTTCGTGCCGCCGACTGGGCCCCGCGCTCGGTTCGCAACCTCGCCCGCAAGCTCGAAGGGGCCGAGCAGCGTCTCGCCACCGAGCTGGGCCGTGTGCCCACCAAGGAAGAGATGTCCGAGGCGCTCGGCATGAGCCAGAGCGAACTCAATCGTCTTCAGGATCGGATGTTCCGCTCCGTCGTTCTCGCCCTCGAACACGAGACGGCCGACGACGTCGAGAAGGATCTCACCCTGGTCGACGTGCTCGTCGACGAGAGCTCGATCGAGCCCTCCGCCGAACTCGAGACCCGCGAGCTCCACGGCTACCTGCGGGACGCCATCTCGCTCCTTCCCGAGCGGCATCGTCTCGTGGTCGTCGGCTACTTCCTCGAGGGTCGTACCTCGCAGGACCTCGCCGACTTCCTGGGTGTCACCGAGTCCCGCATCAGCCAGCTCCGCTCGGAGTCGCTGCTGATGCTGCAGGAGGGCATCGAGGCGCAGTACGTGTCCGACACGCCCGAGCCGTGTGACGTCACCGGCCGTGTCGCTCGCCGCAAGGCCACCTACGCCAAGGGGATCTCCGAAGCCTCGGCGTTCGCCGATCGTATGGAACAGATCAACCTGATCGAGTCCGACGCCCCCGCCATCGTCGGGCTGCGCTGACCCGAGAGAACTGCGACCGGGAGGGCGACCTCCCGTCGCCAATGTGTACAGAACGATGACGTAGCAAGCAGAGGTAGCGTGGCGGCCCATGGGTCGCCACGCTGCATTTTTCGTCACGCTCGCAGTCGCCGTTCTGGCCGGTGCGTGCAGCAGCGAGGACGGTTCCGACGCTGCCCCCACCGTGACCGTTGACGAGGGTGGAGTCATGGGTGCGATCGAGCTCTGTCTGGGCGAATCGATGCCCGAGCCCGAACTCCTCGAGGTCGGTGTCGTCACCGAGCTGCCCGACGAGGGCAGGGACCATGTGTTCTGCCCGACCTACGATCAGCGGCCGCCGGCCAGCGGCGACCACTTCGACGCCTGGCAGAACTGCGGCTTCTACACGGCGCCGGTGCAGGACCAGACCGCCGTGCACGCCCTCGAGCACGGTGCGGTGTGGATCGCCTACTCCCCGGATCTCCCATCGGACGAGATCGCGGCCATCGAAGCCCGGGTCGCGGGGCAATCGCACCTGCTGGCGGCGCCCTACCCAGGACTCCAGAATCCCATCGTGATGACGGCGTGGACCCGCCAACTCGCCCTCGATCGTGTCGGTGACCCCATGTTCGAGGAGTTCATCGACACCTACGAGGCCCGCAAGTCGCCCACCGCCCCCGAGGCCGGCGCCAGCTGTGGCGGTCAGATCGGATCACCGCCCGCCGACCCCAACGCCGCGTTCGAGGAGATCGTGGCGCAGGTGCTCGGCTGAGGAACTACTGCCAGAGGGCGAGCAGTTCGTCGTGGACGAGGCCGTTGGTCGCCACGCCCGAACCGGTTCGCCAGGCGTCGGCGCCATCGTCGCCGTCGAAGGTGGAGTAGCGACCGCCGGCTTCGGGCACGATCACCGCCATCGGCGCAACGTCCCACGGGTTCGCCAGCGGATCGATCATCGCCTCGGCCCGGCCGGTGGCCACGAGCGCATAGCCGTAGGCATCGCCCCAGGTCCGGAACACCATTGGGCTGTCGAGCACCGAGCGAAGGGCGTTGGCGGGCCAGTAGCCGAACCCGCTCGTCATCGCGTAGGCGCCGTCGGTCGACGCGTGATCGCTGACCCGGCACGGGGTGCCGTTGTGGAACGCGCCGAGCCCCCGCCCCGCCCAGACGGTCTCGCCGAGGGCCGGAAGATTGATCACGCCGACGGCGGGGCCGTGTTCGTCGACCATCGCCAGGAGGTTGCTGTAGAGGGGAACGCCCTTGGTGAACGCCTTCGTGCCGTCGATCGGATCGATCACCCACGAGCGCCCGCTGGTGCCCTCGGTGTCCTGGTGCTCCTCACCCATCACCGCGTCATCGGGGAACCGTGCCGCGATCTGGTCACGCATGAGCGACTCGGCCGCGAGGTCGGCCGCAGTGACGGGAGAGCCATCGGCCTTGTGGTCGACGGCGAGGTCGTCGTTGCGGAACCAGCCGAGCGTGAGTTCGCCGGCCATGCGGGCGATCTCGACGGCGGCGTCGACCAGCGAGGGGTCGACCGGGGGAAAACTAGACACTGGTGCTCTTTCGGGGCGGTCGGGGGAAGAACGTGGCGGTGCGGGCGACATAGTCGTCGTAGCCCTCGCGGCGCTTCATCAGCCCCCGCTCGAGCATGGCGACACCCGACACCTCGAGCAGCATGAACGACATCAGCAACGGACCGATGACGCCGATGCGGGCATCGGCCGTCTCGGCGGCGACGAGAAAGATGCCCCACCAGATGCAGAAGTCACCGAAGTAGTTCGGATGTCGGGTGTAGCGCCACAGACCGCGGTCCATCACGGCGCCGGCATTGTCGGGATCGGCCTTGAAGCGGGCCAACTGAGCATCGCCGACCGTCTCGAAGAACAGGCCGACGCCCCACAGTGCGACGCCGACCACGGCGATCCATCCGATGTCGGGCGAGGCCGGCGTGGCGGCCAACTGCACCGGTAGGGCGACGACGAACATGACCACCGTCTGCAGCCCGAAGACGGTGACGAGCGAACGCAGTGGGAAACGGTCGCCATGTCGCCGTCGCATCGACTGGTAGCGGAAGTCCTCTTCCTTGCCGTGGTTGCGCCACCAGAGGTAGATGCTGAGACGGGCACCCCAGATCGTGATCATCGCGGTGAGCAGGTTCATGCGATCGTCGTTCCCGTCGCCGATCGCCCGACTGATCCACGCGACGACCACGAAGCCGGCGCCCCAGACGATGTCGACGATGCTCGCGTTGCGTTGCACGAGGCTGACGAGCCAGGTGGCCACCATGAGGAAGACGATGCCGAGGGCGGCCCCGATCATGACATCGAGATGACCGCTCACGGGCGGAGCTCCCTTCCGGAGGACGACGCACGCTGGCCGGAACGTCGCTCGAGCACACGTTCGTCGATCCATCGATCCATGTCGAGCCATCGATCCAGAAGCCAGGTGATGAAGTCATCTTGGTCGTCGGGCACGTCGGCGCGGGCGATGCGCCACAGACGGACCCGTACCGGGTCGGTCAGGGGCAGGTTGGCCCGGATCGTGGCGAGATCACCGAACGATTCCATGCCCTCGTGGGCAACGAGGACGAGGTCGGCGTCGGGCGCACCTTCGAGCAGGGCGTGGGTGCCGGCCGGTCGCGGCGGCAGGAGGTGACGCAGCGAGCGGGCCGCCTCCTCGAGGTCGGGCCGAGTCCGGGCGATCCGGGTGGCCGCCCGGTCGAGCCGGGCGGGGGTGAAGAACGTGCCCTCGGGGAAGATGACGGTGACGGTGTGATCGTCGACGCCGGTGGCGAGCTCGCGGATGCGATCCCACAGGGGTGAGTCGGCTCCCGGCGAACGGTCCACGAAGACGTGGGGGAGGAGATTGCCGACGATGTCCATGGCCGGCGACCACTGGAGATCGTCCTTCAGCGTGTAGCGCACGTGATGACCGCCCTCGATGCCGAAGAGCAGGATGGGCAGAATCGCATCGGGGTGGCTCGCGTGACGGGCGAGCACGATCGCGTTCGCCTCGACCGCCTCCTCGGGGTTCTCGACGAACCACCGCACCCCGGCGAGACGACGGAGGTAGGCGAGGTGCCGTCCACCCCACCAGACCATCAGTCGGTGGAACCGCTCCTGGGATCGCGAACCGTCGAGTCGGCCGAGGTGGGCGACGATCATGGCGAGGGCGAGCCAGGTACCGAGCCCTTCGTTGAAGAGGACGGCGAGGGTGATCAGCCAGATCCGGGCCCGCCGAAACCGACTGCGGGTGACGATGTCGACGACGGCGAGTAGGGCCAGGACCACCGGGGTGAGCGCGAGCACCACGAAGAACGTGAGGCTCAGCACGGAGATGCTGATCGGTCGACGGATCGCCGGCCTCGGCAGGTCAGCCATGGAAGCGACGCTAGCGCTCCGGCACCGCGCGGGCTTCGACCGGAGATGCACATGAGTAATTTTCGTGTTGTTTCACGCCGGGCCGAAATCTACGATCGGCTCGGCACAGAGGCCGACCGAAGGGAGAAGTCATCATGGTCAAGGGTGAAGGGGTCGAGGGTGAAGGGGTCGAGTATGCGGCGCGGGCCGAGGACCTGGAGGCGGCGGCGATGCGGGCGGGTGGTCTCGCGACGTCGGCTCGCGATCTCGCGCTCGACATCGAACGACACCGGGTGCGGATCCTCGGCCACGACGACGCCCCGGTCGCTCGGCACACGCCGGCCACGTGGTCGTCACGGGCCGCCACTGTGAGTCGCACCGAGCTCCAACGCAGCATCGGGTTCTCGTTGTGGTCGGCGGCGGTCTCGTTGAGCGAGACGCGGGTGGCACTCGAACGCCACGCCGCTCAGCAGGACGACCTGTCGCGGACCTACCGGGATCAGGCCCGCGCGGCGCTCGAGCTCGCGGCCGCGGTGCCGACGGACTGAGGGGTCAGGCCGCGCCGACGCGGTCGGTGTCGAGCACGTCGGCGTTGGGGTACAGGGCCCGCAGCACGCGGCGTGGCCGGAACGGGGCCCACTCGACGCCGCGCTGGGCGAGACGATCGGCGATCACCCAGATGGCGGCGGGGTTGTGGCCGAGTCCGCAGTGGCTGCCGTAGACCTCGACGTTCTCGGTACGCGGGAGGGCGCGATTGAGGCACTGGTGCCAGCTGACGATGCCGTCGCCCTTGGTGTAGATCGAGGTGGCGGGCACGGTCAGCGGTTCCCGGGCCCAGCTCGGCACGCGGGGGATCTTCGTCTCGTCGGAGTGGCGGTGACGCAGGGCGGCGAACGCCTCCTTCGCGTTGGACTCCTCGGGGCCGATGGTCTGGAAGGGACTGCCCAGGGTGATCACCTGGCGTACGGCTCCGGGGTGGAGGCGGGCGATCTCTCGGCCGTAGAGGCCACCGAGCGACCAGCCGACGATGTCGATCGGACCCTTGTCCAGGGCGAGCCGCTCGACCAGCACGATCATGCCCTCGAGGATGTCGGTGGTGGGCCCGATGTTGCGACCGAGGCCCCAGCCGTGGGTCTGGTGACCGAGCCGGTCGAGGAGGGCCCGGAGGGGCTTGGTGCTGCCGTCGCCGGCCATGAAGCCGGGAAGTACGAGGACGTGGCGGTCCTCGTTGCCCCGGGGGAGCAGGGCCTTCATCGCCGGGATCGACGCCGCGAACGCGCCGAACTCGGGTGCCGCACGCACCTCGAGGAGGGCCAGGATCGGGTGAGGGCGATGCGCCATCCGCACATCGTGTCAGCGCGACTGACAGGAGGCAACCCACGCCGGCGTCGATCGGACTGATTTCAGTCGGTCAGGTACCCGGGGTGGGGATCACCATGGTGGGGAGCTCGGGGGCCGGACCCCAGGCGATCGCGGCTTTCGAGAAGCCCTGGGCCACCGCCACGGTGAGCGTCAGTTCGGCCAGTTCCGCCTCGCTCATGGTGGTGAGCATCTTCCGGGAGGGTGTCTCGCGAGACGACATCGAGGTCGCGCCGATCACCACGTCGGCCCACTCCGCCGCGTCGCGCCATCGAGCGGGAAGGGCGCCGTCCTCGCGCTCACCGCCGAGCGCGCTGATGTGGTCTTCGGTCAGACCCTGCTGCTGCGCACCTGCGAAGCGGAGGTTGCGTCAAATCCCGCAGTCGGTGATCTGCGCGTTGCGGAGTCGACCGACCTCGAGGGTCGCTTCGTCGACGACGCCACGTTGCCAGAGTTCGGCGTAGAACGCGTTGAACCGGTCGTTCAGTTCCCCGTCGTGCTCGAAGAAGTTCATCGAGTCGGGCGGTGGGGCGAATCTCACGCGCCGCCCTCCCAGGCGAGGGTGGCGCGAGCCTGCGCTTCGATGGTGGCGAGCGCGATCGTGAAGGCCGCGGCCTCGGCGTCGGTGAGATGAGCCCGTACGGCGGCGGCCATCTCGTCGGTGACCGCGTGCGGGTCGATCACCCACATCTCGGTGAAGGCGAGACACGCCGCCGTCGCCGGGTGGTCGGTCGTGGCGACGGGCTCGCGGCGATGACGCCCGGCGGCATCGGGCGCGCCGACCAGAGCACACACCCGTTGGCGGCACGACTCGAGCAGGCCGGTGTCGACCCTTCCGTCCCACACGCCGTCGAGCAGATGGTCGAAGGCCGCGGCGACGTTGGGCGCAAGCTGATCGGTGAAGGCCATGAGCGTGCCTCCGAGACTAGAGGTCGTCGAGGGCCGCGGCGAGTCTCGAGACCGCCTCGCTCAGCTCATCGGGCGACGCGGTGGCCCAACTCAGACGGAGGTGGTCGGCAAGGTCGCGGTGGATCGCGAACGCCCCACCGGGCACGAACGCGACACCGCGCTCGAGGGCCGGGGCCAGCAGCGTCGTCGTGTCGACTCCCTCGAGCGCGGCCCACACGAACATGCCGCCGCCGGGACGGGTGAACGAGATCCGCTCACCCAGCGCGTCGTCCAGGGCTCGACAGAGTGCGTCGCGCTTCTCACCGGTTGCGGCGCGCAGTTCGTCGAGGTGGGGAGGGAACCAGTCGGCCCGGAGGGCGGCGAGGACGATGGCCTGGGCGACGGTACTCGTGTGGAGATCCACGGCCTGTTTCGATCGCTCGACCGCCGTGGTCAGCCACGCCGGTCCGATCAACCAGCCGATACGAAGACCCGGGGCGAGCACCTTCGACGTACTGCGCAGATGCACCGCCATGGGATGCGGGTCGTCCTCGTCCGGGGCGTTCGCGCCGATGTAGAGCTCACGATAGGGATCGTCGAGCAGGACCATGAAGCCGTAGCGATCGGCCAGTTCGAAGAGTCGCCGCCGGCGCTCGGCGGCGAGGGTGGCGCCCGTGGGATTGTGGAAGTGGGGCACGAGGTACACGAACTTCGGCCGGAGCCCGTCCGTCAACGCGGTCTCGACCGCATCGACATCGAGTCCGTCGGCGTCGGTCGGAAAGGCCACCGGTAGTCCACCCGCCTGTGCGAACGCCTGCGTCGCACCCAGGTACTCCGGATCGGCGACCACGACGCGGTCGCCGGGGTCGATGAGCACGTGGGCGAGCAGGCGCAGGCCCTGCTGGGAGCCGGTCGTGATGACGACCTCCTCGGCGCTCGCCGCCGCGGCCGTGGTGGCGACGATGTGATCACGCAGGTCGCGCTCGCCGGCCGTGAGCCCGTACTGGAGCACCCGGCGACCGTCGTCGCGCAGCACGCGCTCGGCGATGGTGGCGAGTTCCTCCACCGGAAAGCGGGCCGGATCGGGCAGACCGCCGGCGAGGCTGATCATCCCCGGACGTTGGGCGTGTTCGAGCAGGTCCCGGATGGCGGAGGTGGTCGCCGATCGGGCCTGCCGGCTGAGGAGCGACGACATCCTCGCAGCCTGACGCGCAGCTGACGATGGCGGAAGCCTCTCCCAATGGTGGTACCACCAGTGGTAGGTTCAGCGGCAATGGAAGCGATCGAGTTGGGCGACTTCCTCCGGACCCGCCGACAGCGGCTTCGGCCCGAGGACGTGGGTCTGCCGACCGCGAAGGGCCGGCGAACGAGCGGGCTTCGACGCGAAGAGGTGGCGGTGCTCGCCAACATCGGTGTCTCGTGGTTGACCCGACTCGAACAGGGGCGGGCCAACCGCGTGTCGGGTGAGGTGCTCGACGGCCTCGCCACCGCGCTGCGCCTTTCCCGCCCGGAGCGCGCCCACCTGTTCGGTCTCGCCGACGTGCGCCCGCCGAGCCCCATCGTGGCGGGTCAGGCGGCCGAGCCGGCCCAGCGCGTCCTCGTCGACGGGCTCGAACCCAATCCGGCCTACGTGCTCGACCATGTGTGGAACCTCGTCTGCTGGAACCGGGCCGAGGCGGCGCTCTTTCCGGTGCTCGACGAGGCGACCGACCCCAACCTGCTCCGTCTCACCCTCGAGACCCCGTCGCTGCGAGGGTTCATGACCGACTGGTCGGACGAACTGGCCCGTCTCACCCGGCAGTTCCGACTCCATCTCGGTCAGTATCCGAGCGACGAAGCGATCGGACTGGTCGACGAACTCCGCCGCGACCATCCCGAGTTCGCCGAGGCGTGGGCCGGCCACGACGTCGATGTGTTCTCACCGCAGACCCGCCGGTTCGCCCACGAGATCGAGGGCGAACTGGTCTTCGACCACCACCGCCTGAATCTTCCCGATCATCCGGGCTGGAGTACCGTGATCTACACCCCGACCAGTGGGACGACCACCGCGGCGCGGTTCGCCCGGGTGATGGCGGCTCGGCCGCACTGACCGTCAGCGGCGGTCCCAGGACAGTTCGAAGGTGCGGACGGCGCGGGCGAAGATGTTGGGCTCGACATCGGGCTCGGTGACGACCCGAAGGTTGGTCACCCGCCGGGTGAGCGCCTCGAGCAGCAGCCGCAGCTCGATCCGGGCCAGGTTGGCGCCGAGACAGAAGTGGGTGCCGTGGCCGAACGAGACGTGGGGGTTGGGGTCGCGGGTGATGTCGAACGTGTCGGGGGCATCGAACACCGCCGGGTCGCGGTTGGCGGCCGGGTACACCAAGGCCACCCGGTCACCGGCCGAGATCGCGGTGCCGTCGACGACGGCGTCGCGGGTGGCGATGCGGAACATGTTGTTGAGGGGGGTGACCCAGCGGATGAGCTCCTCGACGGCCCCGGGAATCGCCGACGGAGTCTCGGCCAGGTGCTCCCAGACCTCCGGGCGATCGGCCAGGGTGCGCAGGCCGTGGGCGATCACGGTGCGGGTCGTCTCGGCCCCGCCGGCGATGAGCAGACCGGTCTCCATGACCATCGTGGAGCGGTCCATGTCGACGGCCAGCCAGTCGGAGAAAAGGTCGTCGGCCGGCGCCTTCTCGCGCTCGGGGACGACCTTCTCCATGACCGCAGCCCACTCCTGGATGCTGCCGATGAACGACTCGAACAGCTCGGGATCGGCCATCGCCGAGTCGATTCGCATCTGGCGCTCGGACCAGTCTTTCACTTCTCGCCAGGCTTCCTGTCCGAAGCCCAGGAGCTCGGCGGTGACGCGGCACGGCAACTGTGATGCCAGCGCCTCGATCACCTCGACCCGACCACTCGTGTCGACGGTCTCGACCGCCGCGTCCACGAGTGTCTCGATCATGGAGGAATAGTGGTCGGTGTGGTCTCGGACGGCCTTGGGAGTGAAGCGACGGTTCACCGCACGCCGCTGGGCGAGATGCTCCGGGTCGTCCTTGCTGATCATCGTCTCCTCGCCCGGCGACGGGTTGATGCGATACGCGCCGCCGTCGTCGGCCCGACTGGCGAAGGTGACGGGGTCACGCTCGACGGTGAGGAGGTCGCGATGGCGGGCCGCGAGCCAGAACCCGCTGCGCTCGTCTCGCCACAGACCCGGATGGGCGAGGAGCTCGCGATAGCCGGCCTGGGGATCCTGCTGCCACCAGGCCGGGTCGAGAATGTCGGTCGAGGGGTTCACGCGGCGATGTTAGGTCGGCTCGCGGGGGACCGGTGGGGGAAGCGCGGTGAGCAGCGCCCCGAGTCCGTCGGCGGGCGAGCGCTGCCCGGTCGCGATCTGGTCGAGCACACTGCTCACCTCCGGGGAGGCCAAGGCGGCCCGCAGGCGCTGCTCGAACTCGAGTCCGGCTCGGCTCTCGAGCTCGAAGCGGGCCCGTCGGCAGCGTCGTGTGTGACGCCCGCCCGACGAGTCGAGGTGATGGCGGTGGGCATCCACCAGTGAGCGGACCAGGGCGATGCCGTCGCCGTCCAGCGAGTTCACCATGGCGATCGGTGGGCGGTAGCCGGCGTCCTCCTGGCCGGTCACATGGCTCAGCTCGAGCATGAGTTCGAGGTCGCGGCGCGTGTCGTCGGCCCCGGGACGGTCGGCCTTGTTCACCACGAAGACATCGGCGACCTCGAGGAGCCCGGCCTTGTTGGCCTGCACCGCGTCACCCATGCCGGGGGTGACGACGACGACCGTCGTGTCGGCTGCCGCGGTGACGTCGACCTCGACCTGGCCGACGCCGACCGTTTCGATGATGACCGGATCGAACCCGGCCGCGGCGAGGACGCGCGCCCCTCCGGGGATGGCGAGTGCGAGTCCACCGGCGTGACCACGGGTGGCGACGGACCGGATGAACGCGGTGGTGTCGACGGCGGCCATGCGCACCCGGTCGCCGAGAATGGCCCCACCGGTGAGCGGCGACGACGGGTCGACGGCGAGCACCGCGGGCCGATGCCCCGCGTCGGTGAACGTGCCGACCAGGCGGGCGACCATCGTGGACTTGCCGGCGCCGGGCGAGCCGGTGATGCCGATGACGTGGGCCTCGTGGCTGGCCGCGTGGGTCAGTTCGGCGATCTCGTCGGCTGCGGCGCCGCCCCGTTCGACCAGCGTGAGCAGTCGACCCACGGCCCGACGGTCACCGGCGACCGCACGCTCGACCAGTTCGCGGGGGGTGAGGTGGCGGGTGGTCACTCGGTGTGGACCACTCGGCGCACGGTGCGTACGACCTCCTCGGCCGACGCGCCGGGGCCGAGCACGGCGGCGACGCCGGCCTCCTCGAGTACGGCCAGGTCGGCCTCGGGCACGATGCCGCCGATGATGAGTGGCACGTCGAGCCCGGCGGCGTCGAGCGCGGCGAGCATCGCGGGGCCGAGGGTGAGGTGTCCGGCGTTGTGCATCGAGAGGCCGATGGCGTCGGCGTCCTCCTGCTCGACCGCGGCCACGATGCTGTCGGTGGTCTGGCGCAGGCCGAGATAGATGACCTCCATCCCCGCGTCGCGCAGCATCCGCGCAACCACCTTGATCCCGCGGTCGTGGCCATCGAGACCCAACTTCGCGAGCACGATCCGCGGTGGTGATGATTCAGACAATGATGATTCAGACAATGATGACTCAGACAATGGCGGTCTCGACATACGTTCCGAAGACCGACTCCATGGCCATCGCGATCTCCTCTTCGGTCGCGTAGGCCTTCACCGCGTCGATGATCGACGGCATCAGGTTGACCGTGGGGTCGTCGGCATCGGCGGTGACCTGGGCCAGCGCGGCATCGACCGCCTCCTGGCTGCGTTCACGCTTCACCTTGTCGAGGCGTTTGCGCTGGTACTCCTCGGTCGCATGGTCGATCCGCAGCAGGTTCGGGTCGGTGTCCTCGCCGCCGTCGGTGAAGGCGTTGACCCCGACGACGATGCGACGTTGGGCGTTGACCTCGCGTTCGAAGCGGTAGGCCGCGTCGGCGATCTCCCCGACGAAGTAGCCGTTGTCGATGCCCGCGTAGACCCCTTCGAGGATCGAACCGTTGCCGAGATCGTCGAGATGGGAGAACACCGCCTCGGCCTGGCGCTCCATCTCGTCGGTCATCCATTCGACGAACGGCGCGCCGCCGAGCGGATCGACGACATTGGTCACCCCGGTCTCGTGGGCGATCAGCTGCTGGGTGCGCAACGCGATGCGGGCGGCCTTCTCAGTGGGGAGGGCGAGCGCCTCGTCGAAGCTGTCGCTGTGCAGGCTCTGGGTGCCGCCGAGGGCGGCGGCCAGGGCCTGGGTGGCCACCCGGGCGATGTTGATCTCGGGCTGTTGGGCGGTGAGCGACACGCCGGCCGTCTGGGTGTGGAAGCGACACATCATGGCCCGCTCGTCGGTGGCGCCGTAACGCTCCTTCATCCAGCGGGCCCAGATGCGGCGAGCGGCCCGGAACTTCCCGATCTCCTCGAAGAAGTCGCTGTGGCTGTTGAAGAAGAACGACAGACGCCGTCCGAACTCGTCGATGTTCTCCCCGGCCGCCATCGCCGCTTCCACATAGGCGAACCCGTTGACGAGGGTGAAGGCGAGCTCCTGGGCGGCGGTCGATCCGGCCTCGCGGATGTGGTAGCCGGAGATCGAGATCGGGTGCCATTTCGGCATCTCGGCGGTGGCGAACCTCACGGTGTCGGTGACGATGCGCATCGACGGTCGCGGCGGATAGATGTATTCCTTCTGGGCCTGGTACTCCTTCAGGATGTCGTTCTGGAGGGTGCCGGCGAGATCGGCGCGGGCCACACCGGTCTTCTCACCGACGGCGACATACATCGCCAGCAGGGTCGCCGCGGGCCCGTTGATGGTCATCGAGGTGGAGACACCGGCGAGGTCGATGTCGGCGAAGAGGTCCTCCATGTCGGCCAGGGTGTCGACGGCCACGCCGGCCCGACCGACCTCGCCGAGGGCCCACGGCGAGTCGGAGTCGCGGCCCATGAGGGTGGGCATGTCGAAGGCGGTCGACAGCCCGGTGCCACCGGCCCGCAGCAGTTCCTTGAAGCGGAGGTTGGTGTCCTCCGCGGTGCCGAACCCGGCGAACATCCGCATGGTCCAGAGCCGCGACCGGTAGCCGGCGGCGTGGAGACCGCGTGTGTAGGGGTATTGCCCGGGCAGGGGTGCCTCGCCGTACACGCCGTCGAGCGGCACGCCCGACATCGTCTCGAAGGGCACCTCGCGGAGTCGAGCGGCGTCGTAGTCCGCTTGCCACTGCTCCTGCGGATCGGTCGGGGGCGACGGATCGGTCATGGGGGACAAACTACCGCAGTGGGTCGGGTCGTCTGGGCGGCGGCGCCCATCACTGTCATCATGGGAGAACTGAACCTTGGGGAGCGAACATGGCTGCACACGACCTGATCATCCGCGGTGGCAACGTGGTCGACGGGACGGGCGCGCCGGCGCGCACCGCCGACGTCGCCATCACCGACGGTGTGGTCACCGAGGTCGGCGAGGTCGACGGCTCGGCCACGCGGGAGATCGACGCCGACGGCGCGCTGGTGGCCCCCGGTTTCGTCGACATCCACACCCACTACGACGGTCAGGCCACGTGGGACACACGGATGCAGCCGTCGAGCTGGCACGGCGTGACCACGGTCGTGTTCGGCAACTGCGGCGTGGGGTTCGCGCCCGTCCACAGCAACGATCACAACAAGCTGGTCGAACTCATGGAAGGGGTGGAGGACATCCCCGGCGCCGCTCTGCACGAGGGGCTCTCCTGGAACTGGAGTTCGTTCGCCGAGTATCTCGATGCCTGCGATTCGCCCAAGGACATGGACATCGCCACCCAGGTGCCGCACGGTGCATTGCGCCTGCACGTGATGGGGGAGCGCGGCGCGAACCGCGAGGATGCGACCGCCGATGACATCGCCGAGATGGGCCGCCTGGCGGCGGCGGGCATCGCCGCCGGTGCGCTGGGCTTCTCGACCAGCCGCACGTCGAACCACAAGACCTCCACGGGTGACTTCACTCCCACCCTCACCGCGGCGGCCGACGAGCTGGTCGGCATCGCCGAGGCCGTCGGCGCCGGCGGCACGGGCGTGTTCCAGCTCGTGTCGGACTTCGTCGATCGCGAACGCGAGTTCCAGATGTTTCGCGACATGTGTCGCGTCTCCGGTCGTCCGTTGTCGTTCACCATCGTCGAGAGCCCGAAGAGCGGCGACTTCCATCAGGACCTGCTGCGTCGGATCGAGGGGGCCCGGGCCGACGGTTTCCAGATCACGGGGCAGTGCCCGGTGCGCCCGATCGGCATCCTGCTGGGCTTCGAGTGCACCCTCAATCCGTTCATGCGCAACCCGGTGTGGGCCGAGGTCGCCGATCTCGCGCCGGCCGAGCGGGTGGTGGCGCTGAACGACCCCGACCGCCGCGCACGGCTGCTGTCCGCAGCCGGGGGCACCGACAGTGTGCTCGTCGGCGGCAGCCTGATCGAGAAGTTCGAGACGATGTACGAGATGGGGGAGTGGCCCTACTACGAGCCGTCCGCCGACCGGACCGTGGTGCGGCGAGCGGCTGCGGCCGGCGTCGCCCCGGCCGAGTTCGCGCTCGACCTGCTGCTCGAGCACGACGGCACCAACATGCTGTGGTTGCCGTTCACCAACTACGGCACGGGCACTCTCGACGGCACCCGTGAACTGCTCACCCACGACTTCACCGTGCCGGCGCTGAGCGACGGCGGCGCCCATGTCGGCACGATCTGCGACGGCTCGTTCCCCACCACGCTCCTCCAGCACTGGGGTCGCGAGCGCCCGACCGACCGGATCGATCTCGAGTTCCTCGTCCGACGTCAGTGCCGGGACACGGCCCGCACCGTCGGCCTCCACGATCGCGGCGTGCTGGCACCGGGCTATCGAGCCGACCTCAACGTGATCGACTTCGACAACCTGCGGGTGCGTGGTCCCGAGTTGGCCTACGACCTGCCGGCCGGTGGACGCCGGGTCCTGCAACGGGCCGACGGCTACCTCCACACGGTGGTCGCCGGGGTCGAGACCTATGCCTCTGGCGAGGCGACCGGCGAGTTGCCCGGTCGACTGGTCCGAGGGGCCCAGGTGGCTCCGGTCGGGGCCTGACACCGTGGATCGCGCCGAGGTCGACGTTCGGCCGCTCGAGACCCATGCGAACTGGACGGCGGCCGATGTCGCCGATCCCGACGTGTGGACCCACCGGCTCACCGCCGACGAGATCGCCGAGCTCGAGGCCGCGGTGGCCGTCGCCCGGGCCCGCACCGACGAGGTGCTGGACGTGCGCAAGGACGAATTCCCGCTGCCCACGCTGGGTCCGATCCTCCGCACGATCGCCGAGGAGCTCATCGACGGTCGTGGTTTTCAGCGGATCTCGGCGCTGCCGGTCGAACGGGTCGGCGTCGACGACGCGTCGTGGATGTACTGGGGCATCGGACTGCACCTCGGCGTGCCGTGGCCGCAGAACGTGAAGGGTCACCTGCTCGGCGACGTGAAGGACCAGGGGAAACGTCCCGACGATCCGACGGCGCGGGGCAACGAACTCGGTGGCGTCGCCCAGACGTTTCATTCCGACGGGTCGGACCTGGTCGGCCTCATGTGTCTCGATCCCGGGGTGTCGGGCGGCGAGAGCCTGGTGGCCAACGCGGTGGGTGCCTACAACCGGCTGGTCGGGGCCGACCCCGCCCTTGCCGCGGTGCTCTTCGACGGCTTGCCCTACGACTTTCGCGGCGAGCAGCGTGACGGCGGCACGCCCTTCTACACCGTACCGGTGTTCTCCCAACACGACGATCGGCTGTTCGTCCGCTACATCCGGCCCTACATCGAGGCCTCGCAACGTCACGCCGACGCGCCCCGCCTGTCGGCCGACCAGCGTGCTGCGATGGATGCGTACGACGCGCTCATCCACGACGCCGACCATCGGGTCGAGATGACGTTCGCCCCCGGCGACATGCAGTTCGTGAACAACTATCACGTGCTCCACGGACGCCGGAGCTATGTGGATGACCCCGAGTCGGGTCGGGTGCGTTGGCTCAAGCGTCTGTGGCTGGCCACCGACATCCTCGGTCCGAACGATCGGCCCGAACGATTCCAGGCCGCCGGCGCGACCAGCCATTGGGCCGCGAACCGAACCCGCGCCTGATCAGGCGGTGATGGCGGCGCGGTCGGGTGCCGGCGCCGGCGTTTTCTGCGGTGCCGGTGGTGGTGGATCCTCGGGCAGCGGTTCGCCGGAGTAGACGTCGACGTATGTCTGGCCGGAGAGTTCACCGATCTCGAACATCACCTCGTCGGTGATCTGGCGCAGGATCAGGCGGTCGTCGATGCGACTGCGATAGCGGGTGACATCGATGGGTGGGCCGATGTGGATGCCACAACTCTCGCCGAACCTGGGCATGGTGCGGTCGGGCGGTTGGATGCGGTCGGTGCCGACGAGCCCGATCGGGATGATCGGTGCGCCGGTGCGCAGCGCGAGCCGAGCAACGCCCGTCTTGCCCTTGTGCAGGTAGCCGTCGCGGGTGCGGGTGCCTTCGGGATAGATGAGGAACAGATCGCCTCGGTCAAGCGCAACCGCTGCGGCATCGAGCGCGACCTGGCTGGCGTCGCCTCCCGATCGGTCGAGCGGGATCATCCCGGTGGCCGGGAAGAAGTACTTGGTCTTCCAGCTGTCCATGTATTCCGCCTTGCCCACGGCCAGGGTGCGGCGCGGCATGAGCGACATCGTGAACGGTGAGTCGAGGAACGAGAGGTGGTTGGGCGCGAGCAGGGCGGGGCCGGCGACCGGGATGTTGTCGATACCCGTGATGTCGAGGTCCCACATGCGGTGCATCAGCGGCTTGAGCACTCGCAGTAGTGGTTGCTGGAGCCATCCGGTCTCGCGGGCCATGGTGATCAGCTCAGCTTCCGGCGCTGGGTTTTGCCGCTCGTACCGATCGGCAGTTCGGTGACGATCTCCAGTTCGGTCGGACACTTGTAGCGGGCCAGACGTTCGCGACAGAAGGCCACCAGCTCGTCGAGTGTCGGGGGCTCGGAACCGTCGGGAACGGTGACGAAGGCGACCACCCGCTCGCCGCGACGGTCGTCGTCGCGACCGATCACCACGGTCTGGTCGACCTTTGGGTGTTGCACCAGCACCGTCTCGACCTCGAAGGGATACACGTTGAAGCCGGAGACGATGATGAGATCCTTCGCCCGGTCGATCAGGGCCAGGTAGCCGTCGTCGGAGATCACGCCGATGTCGCGCGTGGCGAGCCAGCCGTCGTGGTCGAGCACGGCCTTTGTGGCCTCCTCGTTCTCCCAGTAGCCGAGGAACACCCCGGGGCCGCGAACCATGATCTCGCCCGAGTCGTCGAAGGGCACCTCGTGGCCGTCGTGGTCGACCACCTTCACCTCGACTCCGGGGGCCGGCTTGCCCACCGTGCCCGGTCGGATCGGAATGCCGACGTGGGAGGTGACGGTCGGTGAGGTCTCGGTGAGGCCGTAGCCCTCACACAACTCCACCCCGAACCTCTCCTTGAACTCCGTCCAGAGCCGTGGATGCAGCGCCGACGCTCCCGAGCTGATGCGGCTGACACCGGCGAAGGCGTCGTCGGGCACGGCGCTGTCGATGAGGGCCCGCCACATCGGCGGGACGCCGGCGAACCGGTCGACGTGGTGTTCACGAACGAGGGCCGCGCACTCGTCCGGAGAGAACTGCTCGGCGAGGACCACCGTGCCGCCGGCCCGCAGGGTGGTCAGCAGGGCCATGTTGAAGCCGTACATGTGTGAGATCGGAATGGTGGCGAGAACGACGTCGCCGGGCCCCAACCCGGCGCCCGCGGTGTTCATCACCGACTGCTGATTCGAGGTCAGGTTGCGATGGCTGAGCATCGCGGCCTTGGGGGTGCCTGCCGTGCCACTGGTGAACAGCATCACGGCGAGCGCATCTTCGTCGGGCGCAGCAGCAGCAACCGGGGGACCGTCGGGGAGTGGGTCGACGCCGTGCACCGCCGCACTCGCCGGCGAAGCGATGTGGGGATGGAACTCCTCGCTCACCGGAGAGCCGGTGAGCACGATCGCTGCTCGCACCGTGTTGACCTGTTCGCGGAGCTCGGGCCCGGGGCAGTTCGGGTCCAGCAGCACCGCGACCATGCCGGCGGAGGTGGCGGCGAGCACGCTCACCACCGCGGCCCGGTTGTTGGCGCACACGACGGCGACCCGGTCGCGTGGGGCGAGGTCGGAGGCCACGAGACCGGCCCGGGTGCGGGCGACGAGGTCACGAAGCTCCCCATAGGTGGTCGCTCGACCACCCTCGATCAGGGCGACATCGTCGTCGGGGTGCTGGTCGATCAGAGTGGCAAGCGTCACAGGGCGGGACTGTAGACGGCCGTCAGTGTTCCTGCAGTGGGCAGCGGACGTGTCAGTGGGCGGCGATCCGTGCGAGCCAGGCGAGGAGGTCGCGGTGGACCTCGTCCCGGTTGGTCTCGTTCAGGAGTTCGTGGCGGGCGTCGGGGTAGAGCACGAGTTCGGCGTCGGCGATGCCGGCGTCGACATAGCGCTCGTGCAGGGCCCGCACCGACGCGCCGAAGTCGCCGACCGGGTCCCTGTCGCCGGCGATCAGCAGCACGGGAAGTGCACGCGGGATGGCGTCCTCCGCGCCGGACGACCACATCGCCGCCATGCCGGTGATCATGTCGGTCACGAAACCGTTGGACAGATCGCCCCCGCACCAGGGATCGGCGACATAGACGGCCACCTCGGCGGCGTCACGACTCAACCACTCGAAACCCGACGGCGAGTCGACCTCGGCGGCGAACGGCTCGTTGAAGCCGGCGAACATGCCGGCGAACAACGCGGACGGCTGCTCGTGACCCTCGGCCTCCTCGATCGAGCGCAGGAGCGCAGCGAGGTCGTCGGCCCCGTCGAGGCTGCCGGACGTGCCCGACAGCACCACCGCGTCGAACCGGTCGCCGGCCAGCTGACACACCCGCTGGCCGAGAAGTGAACCCATGCTGTGCCCGAACAGGACGAAGGGACCGTCGGATCCGTCTCTGGCGAGGTCGGTCACGGCGATGATGTCGTCGACCATCGCGTCCCAACCGCCGGGCCGAGCGACGCCGGGCGCGCCGTGCTCGGCGGCGGTGCGACCGTGGCCGCGGTGATCGATGCCGTAGACGTCCCAGCCGGCGTCGTTGAGGATCCCCGCCACGCGCGAGTAGCGGGCCGCGTGTTCGCTGGCGCCGTGGGCGATCAGGATTCCGCCGGTCGGGGTGGCGTGGTCGGTCGGCCATCGGCACCACTCGATGTCGGCGTCGGGTCGGGCGAGCGTCTGCCACTGGGGCACGGGATGGGGCGAGTCCGCCGGCATGGTCATGACCTGGAGATTAGGTCGCCAGGGCGCTCGCCGAGCGTCGCACATTACGATCACGGGTACTGCTCCGAAGGGGAACACCAATGGCTCGTCCCACCGCGGCGATTTTCGACCTCGATCGCACGCTCATCAGCTCGTCGTCGGCGCTCGTGTTCCAGCGCCACCTGAGCGACGTGGGTCTCGGGTCGGTTCCCGACCTGCCGCTGGCCGACGCCTTCATGAGGTTCTACGAGCAGTTCGGGGAGAGCTGGGTGATGATGCAGCCGGCCAAGCTCGGGGCCCGCTCGGCCAGGGACTGGCCGGTCGAGTCGGTGCATGCCGCGGCGTCCGCCGCCGCAGTGGAGATCGACGAGGAACTGCTGCTGCCGTTCGCCCGCATGACCATCGACGAGCACCGTGCGGCCGGGCGTCTGCTGGTGCTCGCCACCACCTCGCCCGAGCCCTGGGTCTCGCCGCTGGCCGAGCAGCTCGGGTTCGACGCCGTGGTCGCCACGAAGTGGCAGTCCGAGGGAGGGGTCTACACCGGCGTGACCGAGGGGCCGTTCGTCTGGGGTCGAGCCAAGGCCGACGCAGTGAGGGCGTGGGCCGCCGCCAACGACGTGGTGCTGGCCAACAGCTACGCCTACAGCGACAGCTACTTCGATTCGTCCTTGCTCGAGCTGGTCGGCAACCCGGTCGCCGTCAATCCAGACCTGCGACTCCAGGGTGTGGCGGCGCTCAGGGGTTGGCCGGTGCGCAACTTCGACAAGCTCGACGGGGTGATCAAGGTGGCCGGCAAAGAGCTCCAGGAGTGGAGCCGACCGCTCATCCGTGAAGAGTTCCAGCCCTTCGCCCGCTTCGAGTTCGCCGGCGTCGAGCACATCCCGGCCGTCGGTCCCGCCATTCTCGTTTTCAACCATCGGAGCTACTTCGATCCGTCGGCCCTGGGCCTGCTCGCGGCGAAGGCGAAGCGCAATGTGCGCAGCCTCGGCAAGAAGGAGGTGTTCGACGTGCCTCTCGTCGGGCGTCTGCTGAAGGGCATCGGTGGCGTGCGGGTCGACCGGGGCACCGGCTCCGAGGAACCGCTCGAGGCTGCCGCCGACGCGCTGCGGGGCGGCGAGGTGTTGGCCCTCGCTCCCGAAGGCACGATCCCGCGCGGTCCCGCGTTCTTCGATCCCGAACTGAAGGGCCGGTGGGGTGCGGCCCGCCTGGCCGCCATGACCGGCGCACCGGTCATCCCGATCGGCCTGTGGGGAACCGAGAAGGTGTGGCCCCGCAGCGCCCGCATGCCGAAGATGCCGGTGGGAGCTCGCCCGCTGATCACCGTCACCGTCGGCCCCCCGGTGGACATCGGCCGCGAGGACCCCGACGCCGACACCAGGGCGATCATGGCCGCCATCGTCGATCTCCTCCCCCCGGAGGCCCGCGAACGGCGGGAGCCGACCGAGGAGGAGCTCGCCCTCACCTATCCACCCGGCTACTCCGGCGATCCCGACGCGGAAGCCGAGCGCCGACCCGGCACCGACACGGGCGCATCATGAACGAATCCACACCCCACGCCTCGGAGCATCAGCGCCCCCGTGAGATCGACGCGACCGAGCGTATGTCCGAGCACGAAGCGCTCATGTGGAACATCGAGAAGGACCCGTGGCTCAACCCCAGCGGCGGCGCGCTCTTCATCTTCGATCAGCCCATCGATGTCGACCTGCTACGGGCCCGGATGCGCACGGCCGTGGCGAATCTTCCCCGCTTCACCCAGCGGGTGCAGCCCGGTCTCGGTCGCCTGTCCACGCCGGCCTGGGTGCCCGATCCCGAATTCGATTTCAACAGTCATTTCCGGGTGATGACGCTGTCGGGTCCCGGCACCGAGCGGCAGCTGCTCGACCTCGCCGCGCATCTCTACACGGAGCCGCTCGATCGCACTCGACCGCTCTGGCGCATGGTCGTGATCGAGGGTCTCGAGTCGGGCCAGGGCGCATTGTGGAATCTGATGCACCACGCGATCTCCGACGGCATCGGTCAGCTGCGCATCGGCGAGATGTTCCAGGATCTCGAGCGCGACGTGCCCCGTTCGCCCGACATCGATCTCGAAGGCATCGTGGCGCGAGCGGCGGCCGAGTATCGGCAGAAGGAGGCGGGTGGCGATCTCGGCTCGAGCCTCGCCGCCGCCGCCTCCGCCTCGGTCGGTCATGTGGCCCGCCGCGTCGCGGGTACCGCCCGCCGCGCCGCCGGGGAGATTGCCATGTGGCCCGCCGACCCGGCCCGCGTGGGCGAACGGGTGAGCGATGTCGCGTCGGTGGTCGCCGGGACCGCCGAGCAGCTCACCCATCAGGTCGAGGAAGGCGAAGGCGCGCCATTGTGGCGCACGCGCTCGCGGCATCGTCACCTCGAGTCCGTCACCGTTCCCCTCGACGAACTGAAGGCGGCGAGCAAGGCGGCCGACACGACGATCAACGTGGCGTTCGTGGCCGGGATGGCCGACGCGGCGGCTCGCTATCACGCCGACCGCGGTGCATCGTTCGACACGCTCAACATGTCGTTCGTGCTCAGCACCCGCACCGACAACCGGGCCGGCGGCAACTCGTTCACCCCGGTGCTGGTGCAACTGCCCGGTGGTCTGCTCGAGCGGGAGAAGCGGTTGGCCACCACGGCCGAGATTCTCGACGCGGCCCGCGACGAGGCGAGTCGTGGCGGCGGCATCACGGCCCTGTCCGGAGTGGTCAACCTGTTGCCGACGTCGGTGGTCACCCGCACGGCGAGGTCCCAGGCCGCGAAGATCGATCTGGCCACGTCGAACCTGCGAGGCGCCCCGTTCCCCCTCTACATCGGAGGCGCCAGGATCGAACGGTCGGTCACGATGGGCCCGCTGGCCGGCACGCCGTGCAACGCCACCGCGCTGTCCTATTGCAACAACTTCGACATCGGTCTCTTCATCGACCCCGTGGCCATCGAGGACCCCGGCGCCTTCCGTCAGTGCGTGGTCGACGCCTTCGACGTGTTGCTGGCCTAGTTACCGCCGTGCCGGCCCAGCCACTAGGTTTCGGCTCATGAAATATGCTGCACCCACCACGGTGGACGAGGCCGTCGGACTCCTTGCGTCCGACGACGATGCCAGGGTCTTCGCCGGGGCCACCGATCTGATTCCGCAGATCCGATCGGGCCGCCCCGAACCGTCCGTTCTCGTCGATCTCAAGAGGATCGATCGTCTGGTCGGTGCGACCGAGACGAGTGGCGGTTGGACGGTCGGTGCGGCCACACCCACGTCGACGCTCACCGCCGATGCGTCGTTCACCGCAGCCTTTCCCGGACTCAGCGAGGCCAGTGGCCTCATCGGGTCCGACCAGATCCAGAACCGGTCGAGCTGGGGCGGCAATCTCTGCAACGCGTCGCCCGCCGCCGATTCGGTGCCGGCCCTCGTGGCCAACGGGGTCCGCGCCGTGGTCGCCGGGAGCGACGGCGAGCGCACGGTGCCGGTCGAGGAGATCGTGACCGGACCCGGTCAGACCTCCCTGGCCGCGAACGAGTTCGTGGTCGAGTTCGAGATCGATGCACCGCCGGCCCACACCGCCGATGCCTACCTCCGTCTCATACCCCGCACCGAGATGGACATCGCGGTGGTCGGCGTGGCGGTGCGACTCACGATGGACGGCGATACCTGCACCGACGCCCGCGTGGTGCTCGGCGCCGTCGCTCCCACCGCAGTGCGGGTACCCGATGCCGAAGCGGCGCTGGTCGGCTCGACACTCGACGCCGCGGCGCTGGCCGCGGTGGCCGAGGCGGCGTCCGCCGCCTGCAACCCCATCGACGACAAGCGCGGCACCATCGAATACCGCCGCCAGGTGGCCGGCGTGCTCGCCACGCGGGCCGCCACCATTGCCGCCGCCCGAGCCGGAGGAGCCTCCTGATGTCACGCACCCATGTGAACTGCACGGTCAATGGTGACGAGGTCGACTTCCTCACCAACGACGACACCTCGCTGCTCGACGCGCTGCGCGACGAGTTGGGCCTGACCGGCGTGAAGGAGGGGTGCGGCACCGGCGACTGCGGGGCCTGCTCGATCACCGTCGACGGCAAGCTCAACTGCGCCTGCCTGATGTTCGCCCCCGAGGCCGAGGGCCGCAGCATCGGCACCGTGGAGGGCATCGCCCAGGGCGACCACCTCCATCCGCTCCAGCAGACGTTCCTCGAGGGAGCGGCACTGCAGTGCGGCGTCTGCACCCCGGGCATCCTCGTGGCCGCCAAGGTCCTGCTCGAGGAGAATCCCTCGCCCACCGAAACCGAGATCCGCTACGGACTGGCCGGCAACCTCTGTCGTTGCACCGGCTACGACAAGATCATCCACGCCGTCCAGGAGGCAGCCGTCCAACTCTCAGGATCGACCTCGAACGGAGCATCCAAGTGACCGCCACCGAGAATCCCCCCAAGAAGTACAAGTACGTCGGCACCCGTCCGGTCCGTCACGACGGTCTCGACAAGGTGACCGGCAAGGCCCGCTTCGCGGCCGACCTGAACCTCACCGGTCAGCTCCGGGGTGTGCTCGTGCGCTCGCCGCACGCCCACGCCCGGATCGTGTCGATCGACACGGGCGCGGCCGAGGCGATGCCCGGTGTCAAAGCCGTGGTCACCGGGGCCGACTTCCCCGCGATCGACCCGGCCGACTCGGCCCATGACGAGGCGATCAACAACATCGCCCGCGACGAGGTGCTCTACAACGGCCACACCGTGGCCGCCGTGGCCGCCACCACGCTCGCCGAGGCGCGCGCCGCCGCGGCGGCGGTGAAGGTCGAGTACGACGTACTGCCCGCGGTGTTGAGCATCGACGAGGCAATCGCTGATGGCGCCCCGATCGCCAACTCCACCAACCGCACGCTGTTCACCGGCGACACGGAGCCGTCCAACATCGCGTCGGTCGGCCCGTTCCAGCGCGGTGATGTGGAGGCTGGCTTCGAAGCGGCCGACCTGATCGTCGAGCGGACGTTCACGACCAAGGCCGTGCACCAGGGCTACATCGAACCCCACGCCTGCATCGCCGACGTGGGCCAGGACGGCAAGGCCACCATCTGGGCGTCGTCGCAGGGCCACTTCGCCGTGCGCTCGAAGACGGCCAAGATCCTGGGTTGGGGCACCGACAAGATCAAGGTCACCCCCGCCGAGATCGGTGGCGGCTTCGGTGGCAAGACCACCATCTATCTCGAACCGATCGCCGTGCGCCTGAGCCAGAAGGCGTCCCGCCCGGTGAAGATCGTCATGTCGCGCGAGGAGGTGCTGCGAGCCACCGGACCGGCGCCGGCCTCGAAGATCCACATCAAGATGGGCGCCACCAACGACGGCGAACTCACCACCATCCAGGGCACGCTGCACTACAGCAACGGTTCGGCCAAGGGCTACGCCGCCCTGACCGGTGCGATGTCGATCGCGTCCTACCGGTTCCCCAACCTCGATCTGATGGCCATCGGCACGGTCGACAACACCCCGAAGTCGGCCGCCTACCGGGCACCGTCCGCACCGCAGGCGGCATTCGCCATCGAGACACTCATCGACGAGATCGCCGAGAAGCTCGACGTCGATCCGATCGATCTGCGGCTGCGCAATGCCGTGGTCGAGGGCGACCCGACCGCGATGGGCGCGCCGCATCCGAAGATCGGGTTCATCGAGACGCTCGAAGCGATCAAGAACAGCGAGCACTACAACTCGCCGGTGCCCGAGGGCGTCGGCCGTGGCTTCGGCACCGGTTTCTGGTTCAACATCGGCGAACAGTCGAGCGCCACCGTCAACCTCAACGAGGACGGCACCGCCACCGTGATCACCGGCAGCCCCGACATCGGTGGCAGCCGCGCCTCGATGGCGCTGATGGCCGCCGAGGAACTCGGCCTCGACGTGCACCGGATCACTCCGATCATCGCCGACACCGAATCGGTCGGCTTCACCGACATCACCGAGGGCAGCCGCGCCACGTTCGCCACCGGTATGGCCGTGGTCAACGCGTGCCGCGACCTCATCGAACAGCTGAAGGAGCGGGCCGCCGTGATGCGCGGTGTCGATGTCGACCAGGTTGCCTGGGTCGATGGTGCCGCAGTGATCGAGGGACCGCCGTCGGAGGGCGCCGAACCCGTCACCATCGCCGAGATCACCGGGGCCGCGAAGATGACCGGCGGCCCGCTCACGGCCACTGCGTCGCTCAACGCGGCCGGTGCCGGTCCGTCGTTCGCCGCGCACCTGGCCGACGTGAAGGTCGACGAGGAGACCGGCGAGGTCACGATCGTGCGCTACACGGCTGCGCAGGACGCGGGCACGGCGATCCACCCTTCGTATGTCGAGGGCCAGATGCAGGGCGGATCGGCCCAGGGCATCGGTTGGGCGCTCAACGAGGAGTACATCTTCTCGGGCGAGGGCGTCATGCAGAACGCCGGCTTCCTCGACTATCGGATGCCGGTGGCGTCCGACCTGCCCATGATCGAGACGATCATCGTCGAGGTCCCGAACCCGAGCCACCCCTATGGCGTGCGCGGCGTGGGCGAGACGGGCATCGTGCCGCCCATCGGCACCCTGGCCAACGCGATCGCCCGGGCCACCGGAGTGCGGATGGCCGACCTGCCGATGTCGCCGCCCAACGTCCTGAAGGCGCTCAACAACCGCTGATGGCGCTCGTCCACCTCCAGGCCAACCACGCCGCCTTCACCGACGGCGTGCGCGAGCTCGAGGTGGACGGGGCCACCGTCGGCGCGGTGATCGACGCGCTGGCCGAGCGGTTCGCGGGCCTGGGCCCCATCCTGCGCGAAGCATCGTCGGTCGCCATCGACGGCGAACTCCAACCCCAGGGCACGATCTACGCCCGGGTCGGGCCCACCACCGAAATCCATTTCCTCGCGCCCATCGCCGGCGGTTGACGGCCCGTCTCACGGGTTCGACGACCACGGGTACGATGACAGGGCGCCGGGGACGGTCCCCGTGCCACAAGGGAGATCCATGAGTCGTTTCCACGACTTCGAAATGGCGTCACTCGAAGGTGACCAGGTGTCGTTCGGTGAGTTCGCCGACCGCGCCGTGCTCATCGTCAACGTCGCCTCCGCTTGAGGCCTCACGCCTCAGTACGCAGGTCTGCGTACGCTTCATCATGACGACAACGGGGTCCAGGTCCTGGGCTTCCCGTGCAACCAGTTCGGTGCGCAGGAGCCCGGCTCCAACGAGGAGATCCGCGCCTTCGTCACCGAGAAGTTCGACATCGACTTCCCGATGTTCGACAAGATCGAGGTCAACGGCGACGGTGCCTGCGAGCTCTACGACTGGTTGAAGGCGGAGCAGCCCGGCGAGGGCGACTCCTCCGACATCACCTGGAACTTCGAGAAGTTCCTCGTGAACGCCGACGGCGAAGTGGTCGCCCGCTTCTCGCCGACGGTCACCCCCGAGGAGATCGCCGAGCAACTGCCGGCACTCCTGGGCTGAAACCGAGTACCACCGGCCCCTCCGGAGCGACCATACTCCGGAGGGGCGAATCGGTTCGGGGAGGGAACGACGCTGACTGGATCTTCATCCGAGCACGCGTCCGACCAGCTTCGACCGGCGGGCGGGGCGCTCGACTCCACCGGCCGCGACGGCTGGCGGCTCATCTGGGAGACGGCCAAGGACGAGAAGTGGGGCGTGCTGTTCGGCATGCTCGCCTCGATCGCGTGGACGGCCGGCCGGGTCACCGTGCCGTTGATGGTGCAGCTCGGCCTCGATCGCGGCGTACGCGACGACGGTCCGCTGCTGACGTGGGTGCTGCTCATCCTCGGTGCCGGCCTCGTGTCGGCCGTGTTCCTCGGTGTCCGCCGCTATCTCGCGTTCCGCAATGCCCGCATCATCGAGGCGAAGCTCCGCGACCGGATCTTCGCCCACGTGCAGCGGCTGCACTTCGCCTTCCACGACGCCAACGCCACCGGCGAGCTGATGAGCCGGGGCAACACCGACCTCCAGCACTTCCAGAACGTCGTGGTGCTGATCCCGCTCACGTTCGGCAACTTCCTCATCGTCTGCTCGGTGACGGTGATCATGCTGATCATCCAGCCGACCCTGGCCCTACTGGCGCTGGTGTCACTGCCCTTCGTCAACGTGCTGGGCCGTCGGTTCGCCCAACGACTCCATCCGGCGGTGCTGGCCGTCCAGCAGGAGTCCGCCCAGCTCTCCGCCGTGGTCGAGGAGACCGTCTCCGGGGTGCGGGTGGTCAAGGGCTTCGGCTCCGAGCCGGTGCAGGCGGCCAAGCTGCGGCGAGAAGCCGACGACGTCTTCGAGGAGTCGATGCGTTCGTCGGTGATCCGGGCCCGCTTCATGCCGGCGATCGAGATCCTGCCCAACATCGGTCTCATCACCGTGCTCGCCTACGGCGGACACCTCGTGCTGAACGGGGACATGACCGTGGGCCAGCTCGTCAGCTTCAACATCTACGTGATGATGCTGGTGCAGCCGTTGCGCATGCTCGGGATGATCGTGGCCAACGGCCAGCGAGCCGCGGCGGCCGGTGAACGCATCAGCGAGGTGCTGTCCACCGCTCCGAAGATCGTCGATCCGGTTCGCCCGAAGCACCTGCCGACCGCGTCGACGAACCAGGGCCCGCTCGGTCGGGTCGAGTTCCGTGCGGTGTCGTTCGACTACCAGCCGGGCACCGACACCGGGGTGCTCGACGGGCTCGACCTGGTGATCGAGCCGGGCGAGTCGGTGGCGCTGGTCGGCGCCACCGGTTCGGGCAAGAGCACGGTGGCCCGTCTGCTGCCCCGGTTCTACGACGTGGACCGGGGCGAGATCCTGCTCGACGGGGTCGACGTGCGCGAGGTCGGTCGCCAGGAGCTGCGCCGTTCGGTCGGCATCGTGTTCGAGGAGACTTTCCTCTTCTCCTCGACGATCCGCGACAACATCGCATTCGCCGATCCCGAGGCCTCCCGGGCGCTGGTCGAGCAGGCGGCCCGCCTGGCCGGCGCGGATGAGTTCATCACCCAGATGCCCGACGGCTACGACACCGAGATCGGCGAGCGGGGGTTCTCGCTGTCGGGCGGCCAGCGGCAGCGGCTGGCGATCGCCCGGGCGATCCTGGCCGACCCGCGGGTGCTGATCCTCGACGACGCCACCTCGGCCGTGGATCCCACCAAGGAGCACGAGATCCGCGATGCGCTCGGCCTGGTCATGGAGGATCGCACCACGATCGTGATCGCCCATCGCCCGGCGACGATCGCGCTGGCCGACCGGGTGCTGCTGCTCGACCAGGGCCGCGTGGCCGCCGACGGCACTCACGCCGAACTCCTCGCGTCGAACGAGCGCTATCGCGAAGTGCTCGCCGTCGATCGCCCCACCGACGGAGCGGCGCGCTGATGGGATGGGCGCTCGGACACGCCACCGATCCCGACGACCAGCTCGACCTGGAGGCCACCGGAAAGGTCTTGCGTCGTACGGCCCGGATGGTGCTGCCCTACAAGCGCGACGCGTTGGCGGCCGCCGGCCTGATCGTCATCTGGACGGCGATGCTGCTGGCCGGACCACTACTGGTGCGGCGCGGCATCGACGAGGGCATCGACAAGAACGACACCGGTCAGCTCAACCTGTCGATTGCGCTCTACGTCGTCGTCGCGATCGTCAGCTACGCCTGCTACCGCGGCGCCATCATCCTGCTGGCCCGGGTGGGCGAGCACTTCCTGCGCGACATGCGGGTGAGGGTGTTCGACTCGCTGCTGCGCCAGTCGATGTCGTTCTACGACCGCGAGAAGGCCGGGGTCCTCGTCTCGCGGATGACCTCGGATGTCGACTCGCTGCAGGAGCTCGTCCAGTTCGGGTTGATCATGTTCACCAGCGCGGCGTTGTTGCTGCTCGGCTCGTTCGTGGTCCTGATGCTGCTGTCGTGGCAGCTGATGCTGCTGTGCGCGATCTCGGTGCCGTTCGTGGCGATCGCCAGCGTGAAGTTCCAGCGCGACTCGAACAAGGCCTATCTGGCCGTGCGCGAGAGCATCGGCGACACGCTGTCGTCGTTGCAGGAGGGCATCAGCGGTGTGCGGGTGGTGCAGGCCTTCGCCCGTGAGGACGTCGAGGCCCGCCGTTTCTCCACCGCGAACTTCACGCTCTACCGCACCCACATGGACTCGGTGCGAATCCAGTGCTGGTACCTGCCCATCGTCGAGTTCGCCGGCGCCGCGACCACCGCCCTCGCCCTCGGGGTGGGCGGCTGGATGGTGAGCGAGGGGCGACTCACGATCGGCACCCTGGTGGCGTTCATCCTCCTGCTCAGCACCCTGTTCGAGCCGGTGCAGCAACTCAGTCAGCTCTTCAACATGGTGCAGTCGGCCACCGCCGCCCTCCACAAGGTCTACGGGCTGCTCGACGAGGACATCGAGATCGACGAGCCGGCCGACGGCGTCGACTTCCCGGTCGGTGAGCCGATCGTGCTCGAGGATGTCGAGTTCGGCTACGCCGGTGGTGATCCCGTGCTGTCCGCCATCGATCTCGAGATCGCGCCGGGCGAGCGGGTGGCGTTCGTGGGGCCGACCGGGGCCGGCAAGTCCACGATGGCCAAGCTCATCGCCCGCTTCTACGACCCCACCGGGGGAGCGGTGCGCATCGGCGACGTGGGGCTGCGTGACGTGCGTCTGCGGTCACTGCGCAACGAGGTGGTGGTCGTCCCCCAGGAGGGCTTCCTCTTCTCGGGCACGATCGCGGACAACATCCGGGTGGCCCGCCCCGACGCCACCGACGCCGAGGTGCGCGCTGCGGTCGAGCGGATCGGGGTGCTCGATCGCTTCGAACAACTGCCCCACGGCCTGGCCACCGAGGTGCAGGAGCGCGGCAGCCGGCTGTCGGCCGGCGAGAAGCAGCTCGTGTCACTGGCCCGTGCCGCGCTGGCCGACCCGGCGGTGTTGATCCTCGACGAGGCGACGTCGTCGGTCGATCCCGGCACCGAAGCCGCCGTGGAAACGGCGATGGAGACGCTGATGGAGGGCCGTACGGTCATCGCGATCGCCCATCGGTTGTCCACGTCGGAACGGTGTGATCGAGTGGCGGTGGTGGCCGACGGACGCCTCGTCGAACTCGGTACGCACGACGAGCTGGTCGCCGCCGGTGGTCACTATTTCGACCTGTACACCGCATGGGTGGTTGGATTGGGCCATGACTCCTGACGCCCTCACTCCTGAAGACCTCACCCCTGAAGGTCTTGTCGAAATCGAACTCATCAAGCAGTTGAAGTACAAGTACCTCCGGGTGCTCGACCAGCACGAGTTCGACGAGATGCGGACGGTGCTCACCGAGGATGTGGTGGCCCGCTACAGCGACGGGAAGTACAGCTTCGACGGGATCGAGGCGGTCATCACGTTCCTGAAGGAGTCGATGGGGTCCGAGAGATTCCTGTCCAGCCACGCCGTGCACCATCCCGAGATCACCCTGCACGGTGACGGGACCGCGTCGGGCATCTGGAAGCTCGAGGACTCGGTCATCGTCGGCGAGCACGACGTCAACATCCACGGCGCCGCGTTCTACTACGACGACTACGTGAAGACCGACGAGGGTTGGCGGATCAAGTCCACGGGCTATCGCCGCATCTTCGAGGAGATGTACCCCCGCGCCGGCGTCGAGGGGTTGACCCTGATGTCCGACTGGTTCACGAACGAGACCTGACCGGGCAGCCGGGTCACGCCGGCTCGCCGCACGGCGCCGCGGCGCCCACGATGCCGGTCTCGGGTTCGACGGGTGTGCCCGAGAAGCGGCACAGGAACGTGCCGATCTGGGCGCGCGTGGTCGGCTGTGACGGCTGGAACTCGGTGGGGGTCACGCCGGTGGTGAGCGCGACCTCGGCGGCCCAGGTGGCCGCCAGCGAGTAGTAGCTGTCGACGGGCACGTCGGCGAACGGACTGGGCTCGACGGGCGGTGTCTCGCCGGCGGCGCGGTGCAGGATCGTGACGATCTGGGCACGGTCGATGATGTCGTCGGGTGAGAACGTGGTGGGTGTCGTGCCCCGGATCACGCCCACCTCGGCGGCCCACGCCACCGCGTTCGTGTAGTAGCGGTCGGCCTCGACGTCGGTGAACGGCGCCGGCACACTCGCCGCCGGCTCACCGGCCCATCGCCACAGGAACGTGACCGCCTCGGCCCGCGTGAGCGGGCGGCTGGGGGCGAAACGTCCCTCGCTGATGCCCGTCGTGATCTCCTCCGTGGCCATCCACGCCACGCCGGGCCCGAACCATCTCGACGGCTCGACATCGCAGAACGCCCACCCGGCCGGGACGCCCACGTGGAGCGATCGATTGGGCAGGACACAGAGCTGGTCGATCTCGAGGAACCGTTGACCGTCGTCGGCGCAGATGCCGTCGCCGTCGTCATCGCACGACGGATAGCGCGGATAGCTGACGTGGGGCGCGTTCCACGCGTGATAGGCGATGCGGAGATCGCCGAGACGATCGGTGAACACCGACGCGCCGCCGGGACCGTTGATGTCGCCGCCGTGCTGAACGAGTGGCCCGCTGATTGCTCGTGCGCAGGGACCGGCCGGCGAACTGCAGGTCGCCCAGCCGGTGGCGTACTCGTGCGAATCCCAGCGGTTGCCGCTGTAGAGCAGGTGGAGGCGGCCGCCGGCCGTGAACAGGGCCGGGCTCTCGATGAGGTTGTCCTCCCAGCCTCCCGAGTTCGCGGTCAACAGGATCGACGCCCTCGAGCGCTCGGCCTCGACATCGTCGGGTTGGTGGAACGCGAGCCCGGTCGGATCGAGTCGTTGCGACCAGATCGCGTCGGCGGTGGCGGGCAGGACCCGGAGCGGGAGGGGTGGGTCCCCCTCGGCCAGATCCTCCCTCGCCTTCTCGCGCTCGGCGATGAGTTCCTCGGTGAGCGGGAAGTGGGCGTCGTCATCGGCGATCTCGACGGCCGCGTGGTTCTCGGTCTTCCACACGAGCCAAGGATCGTTGGCGCCGTCGATGTAGACCCACGGGTCGATCGCGCCGGCGGGGCCGTAGCCGCAGGTCAGTGGTTCCTCACTGTTGTCGACGAACGGGCCGAGGGCGCGCGTCCCCGTGGCGACGGTGATGCAGTAGCGCGGCGTCGATCCGTTGGACTGGCGCACGGAGTAATAGGCGTTCCACTTTCCGTTGGGCATCCGGTGCACCGACGGTGCCCACAGCTCGGCGCCACCGCCGACGGACGCGGCCCAGCTCGGCGTGGAGATCCCGTCGGCCTTCGCGGTCCAGGTGACGAGATCGGCGGACTGCATCGTCGGCATCGTGGCGCCGCCGGTGTTGGTGCCGTAGGCGATGTACGTCGTGGTCGCGGCGTCGAAGATCACATGGGGATCGGGGAAGTTGCCGGCGTAGGGCCGCTCCGGTGCGAACCAAGGCGACCCCGGGTAGGCGCCGACCGGCGCCACCAGCACCGACGCCGCGACGACGATCAGCGCTCCGCTGATCGACATCGATCCACACCACATCCGCCCCCGAATCATCGCCGCCTCCTTCGCCATCCGGAGAGATTCGTGGGCACGACACTAGAACGCGATGCCGCAGTTCTTTCCGCGGGCTGATGTGGCGGGGTCGACTAACGGCGCGGGCCGCCGCGCTCGCCCGGCCAGCGGCTGCCGCCGATGGTGTCGGCGTGGGGCCAGAACGCGTCGGGGTCGAGGGGTCCGGCGTTCGTGATGTTCCGGGCCTTGGCCTGGTGGGTGACGAGCTGGGCCGACACGACGTCGTTGCACGGGAGGTAGCGGGCGACCGGGTCCCACGGGCTGTCCCGCAGGATCAGCTCGCCGTCGAGGTTCTCGACGTGCTTTTGCTCGAAGGTGGTCGCCACGTCGACGACGACCGGTGCGAAGTCGTAGGTCTTCTCGACGTTGCCGATGCCGCGGGAGTACTTGGTCCACCACTCGTGCTCGGTGAAGTCGCCCTCGACCACGTCGCCGGGACCGGTGACCGTGCCGGCGTACTCGACGAAGGTGTAGCCCTGGTGGGTGGCCCGGGCACCGACGCGGTCGCCGAGACGGAAGTAGTCGATGTCGCAGAGGAACTTGGGCTGGCCGTTGATCTCGCCGCTGTTGTGCACGGCGGCTTCCTGGTCGATGCCCATGCCGAGGTTGTACTGACCGGCGACGCCCTGCCATTCGGCCGACACCTTGATGCTGCAGCCGAACTCGGGTTCGTCGAGGATCGGGATGCAGTAGATCCCGACCTGGACGACGTTGTCGAGTGCGGTGAGACCGGGCGGGAGCAAGGGCGCGATGTTCGACTCGTCGGTCGTGTACTTCACGACGAGCTTGGGCCAGCCGGCGATCTCTCCGGGGTTGGACTTGAGGGCTTCGGCAGTGTCGGACATCAGTGCCTCCTGAGGCGGTGTTGGTTGTTCATTGAACGTGGTGGTCGACGATGGCTTGCAGCGTCGACTCGAACAGGTTGTCGAGATCGACCGGACCGCCGAGCGCAGCGATGGTGCGGGGGTCGACGTCGGCGTCGGTCGTCGCCCACAGTGCGGGGCTGCGGCGCGCCTCGGGGATGGCCGATTCGTTGCGGAGCGCTCGCACGAGGAAGCCGCCCACGGTGGTGAGAATGGAGCGAAGGGCGTCCGCACCGGAGGGGCCGGTGAGTCCCGCCGCCTCGAGCTCACGGGCCAGCGCCACTTCCTGCGGATGCTCGAGCAGCGACGTCGTGCCGGTCTGGTGGGCGAGCGAGGTGATCGCTCGGTTCTCGAGCGCGTTGATCCAGACGTTGCGAGCGGCCGACATGACGCGTTCGCTCGGCGTGGTTCCCTCGATCGGCCGCTCCGCCTGGCGTTCGGATTGACGGCGGATGATCTCGATGACGAGCTCGTCGCGACTGCCCACGTGCCAGTAGATCGTCGTGGTCGTGACATCGAGTTCGGTGGCGAGCCGACGCATGGTCAGCGCGGACGCACCCTCGTTCTCGACGAGTCGGAGCGCGACGGCGACCATGTCGTCGCGGTCGAGTCCGGCCCGGCGGCCGGTGGTACCGGTCTTGCTCACCGAGAGGAACTATGACAGTGTTCTAGTCATCCCGCAAGAAGGGCCGACCCGTCCGGCCCGCCGACGACAGGATCACTCGCCATGCCGAACCCACTCGAGGGCATCGATCAGAGCAACAACCCCTACATCGTGGTGTCCTCCGACACCCACGCCGGACTCTTCGTCGAGGACTATCGCGAGTATCTCGACTCGTCGGTTCACGCCGAGTTCGACACCTGGCTGGCGACCCGCCACGAACACCGGGCGATGGTCGAGGAGATGAACGGCGAATACGTCGAGCAGTGGGAGAGCGAGAACGAGATCGGTCTCAAGGGCGCCTACGACCCGGCCATCCGTGACAAGACCCTCGACGCCGATGGGGTCGCCGGTGAGATCATCTTCGCCGACGGCGACGCGGTCACCGGCATGGAGTCGCCGCCGTTCGGTGCGGGTCTCTCGGCCGGTGCCATCACCGATCCCAAGCTCGCCTGGGCCGGTGCTCGTGCCCACAACCGTTGGCTCGAGGAGTTCTGCGCCACCAACCCGCCCCGCCGGGCGGGGGTGGCCCTCGTGCCGATCACCCATGGCGTCGACGAGGCCGTCAAGGAGATCGAGGCGCTGTCGGGCAAGCCCGGCATCCGCGGCATCATGATCCCCACGATGTGGCACGACAAGCCGTCGTACGGCCACGAGAGCTACGACCCCGTCTGGGCGGCGTGCGCCGAGGCCGGACTGGTCGTCCACACCCACTCGGGTGAAGCCGACACCGAGGCCTACAACGAGAACATGGCCCAGTACATGCTCGAGGTCGCCTTCTGGACCCACCGTCCGCTGTGGCAGCTGCTGCTCGCCGGCAAGTTCGACAAGTTCCCGAACCTCAAGTACGCCCCCGTCGAGTGCGGTTCGTGGTGGCTCGGCGACCTGCTGTTCAAGGCCGACGCGATGTTCGGCGGCAAGAACTGGAAGGTCAAGAAGATGGCCTCCCGTACCAAGGACCTCATCCAGCGCCTGCCGTCGGAGTATGTCGGCACCAACGTGTTCGTCGGTGCGTCCACCATGAGCAAGGTCGAGCTCCGCCGTCGCTACGTCAACGGCATCGACGCGCTCATGTGGGGCACCGACTATCCGCATCCCGAAGGCTCGTGGCCCAACACGGTCGAACGCCTCCAGACCGACTTCCAGCAGATCCCGGTGGAGGAGACCCGGCTCCTGCTCGGTCTCAACGCGGTGCGCTGCTACGACCTCGACATCGACGGCCTCACCAAGATCGCCGCCGACATCGGCCCCACCCCCGAGAGCCTGAACCAGGACCTCTCGTTGCGCACCCCCGAGAACGCCATCCGCGAAGCCCGCTTCTGGTTCGACGACTACAACATCGACTGGCCCGAGTAACCCGTCCCAACGGTGTCAGACACCTGTCCCAGGGGTGTCAGACACCTGTCCCGTCGAACACCCCCAGTTCTGGGGAACCCTCACCGTCCCCCGACCCCGCCTTCGACGAAGGCTGCTCAGCTGGTGGGGTTGGCGGCGAGTTGCTCGACGGGTGCGAAGTCGTCGCGCAGGACCTTGCCGCCGTCGATGAACGCGTCGACGTCGTCGACCAGCAGTCCGTCGGCGGGGTCGAACGACAAGTCCGGGATCGGCTGATCGGACGCAACGAGGATCTGGTTGCGTACCTGCCGGTCGATGCCGTCCGGGTGGACGATCACCTCGACGAAGTCGAAGTTGTCGCGCAGCGTGGCGACCTCCCATTCGGCAAACCGGTTCTGGTCGCCGTCGATGATGTTCATCACATAGATGCCGTCGTCGCGCAGGACTCGGTCCACGCTGGCGATGAACTCGGTCGTGGTCAGATGCCAGGGCACGGCCTGGCCGCCGAACGCATCGCCCACGACGACGTCGAACGAGTCGTCCGCGAGATCGTCGAAGGCGAGGCGACCGTCGCCGATGGTCACCTCCATGTCCGGTCCGGTCGCGAACCCGAGCTCGTCGCGGGCCACGTCGAGGAGGACGTCGTCGATCTCGAGCACCTGGTTGTAGGAGCCGGGCCGGGTCGCCTCGACCCACATGGGAACGGAGAATCCGCCGCCACCGAGGTGGAGCGCATCGATCGGCCCCTCGCTGGTCGAGTCGATCACATCGGCGATGAGGCGGATGTAGCGGAACTCCAGGTTGGTCGGATCGTCCAGGTCCACGGCCGCGTGGCGCAGCGTGTCGAGGATGAGGTAGCGCACCGACGCGTCCTCCTCGTCGCCCACGACCCGGCCGCAGAAGTAGGCCGACTCGAACTCGCACGGCGAATCGGCGGTCGCACCGATGCCGAACGACGCCAGCAGCACCACGACGAGCGTCGCGCTGGGCGCCTTGCGGGAGACGCGAACGGTCTCGAAGAGGCCCCACGCGACCAGGAGCGCCCCCACGATCATGACGATCGGCCGCGTCGGCGCGGCGGCGACGAGCACGAAGCCGGTGATGAAGGTGCCGAACAGGGCACCGGCAGTGCCGAAGGCCGACAGGCCACCGACGACCTTGCCGGTGTCCTCCAGCGAGTTGAGCCTCAGCTTGGCCGCCATCGGGCTGATTGCGGTGAGCACGGTTGCCGGGGCGAAGAACGACACGGTCGCGAGCACCACGATTGCCGCAGGTTCGCTGCCGAGCTCGGGGCCGAGCACCCCGACGATCCAGAGCGACCACCACGCCAGCGCGCCGCCGATGGCAAGCGCCGGGCCGATGAGCGCGGCGGGGTCGTAGCGGTCGGCCAGCCGCCCGCCGATGGCGCTGCCGATGGCGATGCCGGCGAGGATCGTGCCGATGATCGCGGTGAACGTCTCGAGCGACACGCCCACGTACGGGGCCATCAACCGCCCCGCCAGGATCTCCAGCACCAGCACCGCCGCCGACGTGCAGAACACCAGTATTCGTGCGCGTGCCTCCGACATCGTGCCGAGGCTAACCGTTGCTTTTGGGGTCAGACCCCCGTTGCAGTTCGACGTGCGACATCAACCGCAACGGGGGTCTGACCCCGAACTAGGAGGTGATGGAGCCGCCGTTGAGGTTGATGGTCTGGGCGGTGAGCCAGCTCGCCTCCTCCGAGGCGAGGTAGGCGCAGATCGCGCCGACGTCGTCGGGGGTGCCCAGGCGTTTGACCGGCACCGACTTGGCGAGGGCAGCGGTGATGTCGCTGCCGCCGGCGTTGTTCATCAGGCCCAGGGCGACGCTGTTGGCGGTCACGCCGGTGGCCGCGATCTCGAGCGCCAACGAGCGCATGAAGCCGAGACCGCCGCCCTTGCCCGCGGAGTAGGGGGCGACGCCGATGCCCACACCCGAGGCGCCCGCCCCGGAGGAGATCGTGATGATCCGGCCCCACGAGCGCTCGATCATGCCGTTGACGACGGCGTGACACGTGTTCATCACGCCCCGCAGGTTGACCTCGATCGGACCGTCCCAATCGGAGGGGTCCATGTCGGCGAACTTGGTCGGACGCATTCCCTCGGCCCCGCCGTTGCCCGCGTTGTTCACGAGGATGTCGATGCGATGGCCCTCCGTCGCCGCCGAGACCGCGCCGAGGTCGGTGACGTCGAACGCCAGTCCCGCCGCCGATCCACCGCCTGATACGATCTCCGCCGCGATCTCGTCGGCCCGTTCGGCCAACAGGTCGTTGACCAGTACGTGCGCACCCTGTCCGGCCAGGGTACGGGCGATACCGGCCCCCATGTTCTGGCCGGCCCCGGTGACGAGCGCCGTCTTGCCTGAGAGATCGAACATGGCGCGACCCTAGTCATGGCTCGTAGCCGAGGAGATCTCCCGGCTCGCAGTCCAACACGTCGCACAGCAGCTCGAGGGTGCTGAACCGGATGGCCTTGGCCTTGCCCGTTTTGAGGATCGAGAGATTTGCAAGGGTGATGCCGACCGCGTTGGACAACTCGGTGAGTGTCATTCCGCGCGCGTCGAGCATTCGGTCGAGGTTGACGATCACCGGCATCAGATGGTCGTCTCCTCGAACTCCTGCAGCTCGACACCCCGCTCGACGGCGCCGGCGATCGCAATGATCAGCAGGCCGACGATGAGCCACAGCCATGCATCGCCCCCGCCGCCGTCGAGCCGAAATCCGTCGACGGGCAGGTCGACCCGAGACAGGAGTGCGTCCATCAACAGCGGCACGCCGACCAGCATCACGGCGTAGCCGACCGCCGCGGCACCGGTGCGTTGGAGTCGGCGGGCGTTGTCCATGGTGAACGGCGTTCCGGCGAGGGATGCCCGCGTGATGCCCCGGACGTTCGTGACGGCGAACCAGCCGAGACCGAGCCACGCCGCGATCACGAACACGGCAACCGAGCGCACGACCGGGTCCTCGATCTCGATCGAGACCGCGGCCGCCCCGAAATCGGGCAGGTCCCCGATGGGAGGACCCTCGTCCAACGTCGTCGTGTTGGTGGACGGGTCGTGCGTCGCGACCCTCCCGCTCGGCGTGGTCTGTTCGATCGCAATCGCGTCGGTGGTGCCGGACAGGGTGGTGGTCGTCGTGCGGAAGAGCGTGAGGATCGCCAGCACGACGGAGAGTGCGGTCACGACGATCAGGATGACTCGAGCGATGGCCAGCAGCGTGTCGAGCACCTTGAGAACCGATTCCGAGCGTGTCGTTGTCATATCGAGAAACGATAAACTCGCGCCATATCGTTTGTCAATAAGAACCCCTGGTCAGCGCTTCAGCGCTCGGCTTCGCGGCGAACGGCGGGGCCGTGTTCGTCGAGCAGCGGTGGTGGCAGCGTCGTGTCGAGCCGCTCGCCGTCGATCACGATGGGCGAGCGGATGCCGGTGTAGCGACCGCGGGTGATCGTCGCATCGATGCCGACTTCCTGGGCCCAGGCCAGAGCCTCGGGGATCGAGTTGATCGGGCCGGTCGGCACCTGGTGACTGCGGAGCTTCTCGACCCAGGCATCGCGCGAGTCGGTCGTCAACGTCCGTTCGAGCTCGACGGACAGCTCGTCGATGTGGGCCCGACGCGTGGGGTTGTCGACGAAGCGGGGATCGTCGAGCAGGTCCGGCCGCTCGAGCGCAGCGGCCACTCCGGCGAACAGCTTGTCGTTGGCGGCAGCGATGATGATGTCGCCATCGGCGGTGCGATACGACTCGTAGGGGGCGATCGACGGATGACGGTTGCCATCGCGGCGCGGCTCGGCGCCGGCCATCGTCGTGGCGGTGCCGTGGTTGCCGAGCGCCGCCAGCGCGGTGTCGAACAGGCTCACCGACACATGCCGCCCCTCGCCGGTGCGGGTCGCCTCGGTCAACGCGGCGAGCAGGCCGATGGTTGCGTAGAGACCCGTGGTCATGTCGACGATGGGCACCCCGACCCGATTGGCCCGACCGTCGGCCTCGCCGGTCATGTGCATCAGCCCGCCCATGGCCTGGGCGACCAGGTCGTAGCCCGGCAGGGTCGACGCCGGCCCGTCCTCGCCGAACGCGGTGACCGTGCAGGTGACGACCGCCGGGCTCTCGACGGCCAGCGTGGCGCGGTCGAGGCCGCGGCCCGCCATGAACCCGGGTCGGAAGTTGTCGACCACGACATCGCCGGAGCGGGCCAGCGACCGGGCGAACGCGAGGTCGTCGTCGTCGAACAGGTCGAGCACGATCGAACGCTTCCCCCGGTTCAGCGACTCGTAGTAGGTCGAGTGCTGCCCGCCGTCGTCGCCGGGGTGCCACGGCGGTCCCCAGATGCGGGTGTCGTCACCGTGACCCGGCCGCTCGATCTTGATCACGTCGGCGCCGAGGTCGGCCAGGTTCTGGGTGATCAGAGGACCGGCGAGGACCCGGGAGAAGTCGATCACCCGCGTGCCGGCGAGGGGGAGTGGTTTGGTCACCTTCGCAATCTGGCAGAGTTTGCTCGTGCATGTGAGCATCACGGTCCCGACCGAAGACCCACGACTGGCGCGCGACGTCTATCCCGAGCTCGAACGCATCGGCTACGACCGGGCGTTCTCCTTCGAGGCGAAGCACGACCCGTTCGTGCCGCTGGCGATCGCGGGCGAACACACCGACCGGATCGAACTGGGCACGGCCATCGCAATCGCTTTCGCCCGCACACCGATGACGCTGGCCAACACCGGCTGGGATCTCCAGGCCACCACGGGTGGACGTTTCGTGCTCGGGCTCGGCTCGCAGATCCAACCCCACATCGAGCAGCGCTACTCGATGCCGTGGTCGAAGCCGGCCGCCCGGATGAAGGAGATGGTGGAGGCCATCCGGGCCATCTGGGACGCATGGGAGACCGGCGAGCGGCTGCGCTTCGAGGGCGAGTTCTACACCCACACCCGGATGATCCCGGCGTTCGATCCGGGTCCCAATCCGCATGGTCCGCCGCCGATCTTCACCGCCGGCTTCGGTCCTCTCTCCACCCGTGTCGCCGGTGAGGTGTCCGACGGCTTCCTCGTGCACCCGGTCAACACCCGCCGATCGCTGCTGGAGCTCACGCTGCCGGCCATCGCCGACGGCGCGGCCCGTGCCGGTCGAGCGGCGACCGACGTCGAGGTCGTCTGCGTCACCATCGTGGTGACGGGCCGCACCGAGGAGGAGTACGACCGCTCGCTCGAAGCGGTGCGCGGCCAGCTTGCGTTCTACGCCACCACACCGGCGTACCTGCCGGTCTTCGAGCTCCACGGCTACGGCGATCTGCATCCCGTGCTCAATCAGATGGCCCGCGAGAACCGGTGGGACGAGATGCCTGGTTTGATCGACGACGAACTCATCGAGACGATCGCCGTCGTGGGTGAGCCCCATGAGATCGCGCCCGCCATCGCAGCTCGACTCGATGGCATCAGCGACCATGTCAGCCTGGTGAACAACCGCGCCCCCGACCCCGAGCACTTCGCCGAGGTCGTGGCCGGGCTGCATACGATGAACCGGTGACCGACTTCATCCGCGAGAAGATCGCCAGCGACTGTGCCGACGGCCCCTACGGCGGCCGGGTGCAGACGCGCTTCCCGCCTGAGCCCAACGGCTTCCTGCACATCGGTCACGCCAAGGCGATCAGCCTGAACTTCGGCGTCGCCGAGGAGTTCGACGGCACCTGCGTGCTGCGCTTCGACGACACGAACCCGGATACCGAGGACGCCAGCTTCGTCGAGGCGATCCAGGACGACGTGCGGTGGCTCGGATTCGAGCCGGGCGAGCCCACGTTCGCGTCCGACTACTTCGACCAGCTCCATGCGTGGGCGGTGGAGCTGATCGAGAAGGGTTTGGCCTACGTCGACGATCAGGACGCCGAGACCATCTCGCAGAACCGCGGCGGGTTCACCGAGCCGGGCGTCGACAGCCCGTGGCGTGACCGCAGCGTCGAGGAGAACCTCGAGCTGTTCGCGGCGATGAAGGCCGGCGATGCGCCCGAGGGTTCCCGCGTGCTGCGAGCGAAGATCGACATGAACCACGAGAACATGCAGATGCGTGACCCCGTGATGTATCGCATCCGCCACAGCCACCACTTCCGCACCGGCGACACCTGGAAGATCTACCCCACCTACGACTGGGCCCACGGCCAGAGCGACGCCATCGAGGGCACGACCCACTCGCTCTGCACCCTGGAGTTCGACTCGCACCGCCCGCTCTACGACTGGTTCATCGAGCAGCTCGGCCTACCCGCCGACCGCCCGCGCCAGACCGAGTTCGCCCGCCTCAACCTCACCCACACGGTGATGTCCAAGCGCAAGCTGCTCCAGCTCGTCGAGGAGAACCTCGTCGACGGCTGGGACGACCCCCGCATGCCGACCATCCGCGGCCTGCGTCGCCGTGGCTATCCCGCCGAGGCCATCCGGGCGTTCGCGTCCCACATCGGTATCGCCCGGGTCAACGGCACCCACGAGATCGAGCTGCTCGAATCGTTCGTGCGCACCCACCACAACGCCCATGCGTTGCGGCGCATGGCCGTGCTCGACCCGCTCGAAGTGGTCATCACCAACTGGCCCGAGGGCGAGAAGGACGTTCGCGACGCGATCAACAATCCCGAGGACGAGTCGGCCGGCACCCGCGAGGTGCCGTTCAGTGGGCGACTGTTCATCGAGCGTGACGACTTCATGATCGACCCGCCCAAGAAGTTCTACCGACTTTCGCCCGGCACCGAGGTGCGGCTGCGGGCGGGCTACTTCATCACCTGCGACGAGGTCGAGACCGGTCCCGACGGCGAGCCCACCCGCCTGCTCTGCACCTACGACCCCGAGACGGCCGGCGGTCAGGCCCCCGACGGCCGCAAGGTGAAGGCCACGATCCACTGGGTGTCGGCCGACCACGCCGTCGACGCCACGGTGATGCTCTACGATCGACTGTTCACCGACGAGCACCCCGGCGCCGACGGCGAGGATCCGCTGGCATCGCTCAACCCGAACTCGCGCGAGGTCCGCAGCGGCTGCAAGCTCGAGCCGATCCTGGCCGACACACCGCGCGGCGAGGTCGTGCAGTTCGAACGCCTCGGCTACTTCGCCCGCGACCTCGACGAACCGCTCGTGTTCCACCGCACCGTGGGTCTGCGCGACGAGTGGGCCAACATCCAGAAGCGCCAGAGTCGCTGAGCGCCGGAATCGTCAGAGGTCGGCGAACGGCTCGAGATAACGCCACGCGATCTCGGGCGGAAGGCCACCGCACAGCGGCTGCAAGGCCAGTGCGCCGAACCGATCGTGCAGGGCCCGAGCCTCGTCGAGCGTGACGATCCGGTAGGGGCCGTTCTCGGCCCGCAGTGCGTCGACCGTGGTGGCCTGTGAACCAGAAGCGGAGGCGTTGGACCCCAGCCACTGGCCGTACATGCGGGCGTCGTGCAGCAGGTGTTCGCCGATCTCGGCCCAGCCGGCGTCGGGATCCTCCGCGATGAACACCGAGGTCGGCGAGCCCGCGCCCGGTGCCATGCACAGGCCGGGCGGGTTGCCGGCCGCGACGGCGGCCTCGTCGTAGGCCTCGGCCAGCGCCGGGTCGGCGTGCTGGGGCAGGAACATCATTGCGTGCCGGCCGGCCCGGCGGGCGGCCGCCGGGGTTCCGCCGCCGTAGGAGAGCATCGGTCCGCCGTCGGTGAACGGCGCCGGGGTGACCTCGACGGTGCGTCCCTCCCAGTCGAACCGCTCACCGGCGAGGGCGCGACGCAGGACACCGATCCGCTCGTCCATGATCGCGCCGCGCTGCGACGCGTCGACGCCGAACATGGCGTACTCCTCGGGCCGGTAGCCCAGCCCGAGCGTGTAGCCGACCCGGCCGCGGCTGAGGTGATCGAGTACCACCATGTCCTCGGCGAGCTTCACGGGGTCGTACATGAGGGCGAGCAGCGCACCGACATTGATCGACAGCGTGGAGGTGCGGGCGGCGGCCGCCGCCGCCATCACCAGCGGCGAGGGCAGGTAGCCGTCGCTCGACGAGTGGTGTTCGGAGAACATCCCCATCATCGCCCCGTTGGCCTCTCCCCATTCACACATCTCGAGCGACGCACCGTAGAGGTCGGCCATCGTTGCGGTGGACTGGGGACCGAGGCGGAAGTCGAAGCGCAGGATGATCATGGGCGAGAGCCTTGCACGACGTGGTGGGCGAAGCCGAACGAACGGGGCCGGTCGACGAAGCGCTCCTCGTCCTCGGCGGCGAGTCGCCCGATCTCGGGATCGGCGATGATCCCCTCGAGGAAGTGCTCGACCGACCGCAGGTGCAGCTCCGACATCGAATCGCAGGGGTCGGCCCGTAGGCCGGTCGCCGACCCGAGGTCTCGCGAGTCGTCGACGTCGACGTGGAGCTGGACATAGCCCTCGATGTTGGGCGTGCGCAGTCCGAAGTCGGAGTGGATCGACTCGTAGCGGTCGAGATAGTCGCCATGGCTGAAGTCGTCGCGTCGGTGCATGAGATACTGGTAGCGCACGGGGGTCGGCGCGGCGGGAGCGATGAACACGCGGTCGCGGCCGGCGATCGCCATCGACCGGGCCGGGTCGACCAGCTCGCCGAGCGTGTGTGCGAACTCGACGAGTGAGTCGTGATGCTCGACGGCGGACTCGACGGCCCCGGCGAACGGCGAGGCCGCGCCCATGAAGCAGACGGGATCGCGGGCCAGCGCCGTGAGCGAGTCGGGGGTCTCGGCCAGGACCGGACCGAGATCGACGCCGTCACGAGCGACGAGGTGGAGCATGAGCCGCACGCCGTTCAGCCGAGCAGTTCTCGCAGCACGGCGAGGTCCTCGACCGCCTGGGCGAGCATCGGGTCGGGCGCGTCGTGGTCGCCGCCGGTGCCGTGCACGAACTCGAGCGTCCACGTGCCGTCGAAGCCGAGCTCGCGGACCAGCGCGATCTTGGCGGTGAGCTCGTCGCGGATGTCGGCGAGCTTCGGTGAGCCGGTGAACAGGTGGTTCACGTGGACATGGCTGATGCGCTCGCCGTAAGCGGCGAACTTGGCTCGCAGCAGGTCGAGGTCGTCGTGGGTGTGGACCAGCGCGTTGCTGCCCGCGGCGAGCACCCGCGCCGCCACCGCGGGATCGTCCATGGCCGACCCGTCGTGGCACTCGCAGACCAGCTCGACCCCCGGTAGCAGGGCGGCCCAGCGCTCGAGTCGCGCCGCGTACCCGTCGGCGGCGCCGTCGTCGCGCTCGGCGCCGGTGTTCCACTTCACCTTCCGGGCTCCCGTGCGCAGGACCGTCTCGGCCGCCGCGTACCGATCCGCATCGTCGTCGTCATCGAAACCGACATAGGTGTTGTAGACCGCGATCGGCAGCGGATGGTCGAGAATCGCCTGCTGCTCCGTGGCATCGGCGTCGCGAAAGTGCGGCTCCCACAGCTCGATGCCGTCGAAACCGGCGGCCGCGATGGCGTCGAGCCAGTCGCTGACGCGGGTGGTGGCCCACGTGTCCTGGGTGACTCCGAACCATCGGTTGGGCTCGAGCACGATGGTGCCCAGGAGGATCTCCGTCATCGGGCGGTGTCCATCACCGGGCGATGGCGAAGTCGCTGATCTGGACGTCGTCGGCCCCGTAGTCGGCGAAGTTGTCCTCGGATCGGCCCCGGATGAACTCCTTCCAGGTGAAGGAGCGATACCGGGCCGCCGGAGCGGCGAGTTCGCGGATCGGTTCGATCACACAATCCCGCGGGGGGTTGGAGAAGAACGGGATCGAGTAGCGACTGCGATCGGTCATCGGGGTCACCCGGTGCACGGCGGCGCGATAGCGATCATTGGTCCAGACCTGCATCGTGTCGGCCAGGTTGACCACGATCGTGCCCGGCCGGGGCTCGACGTCGATCCAGCCGTGCTCGTGGGATTCGGCCTGGAGACCGCCCGTGTCGTCCTGGAGCAACAGCGTGAGCACGCCGGGGTCGGTGTGGTGTCCGAGGGCGACGTCGCCGAGCGGGTTGAGTCCGTCACGGTCGTCGGCGGGGACCGGATCGCCCACGGGATAGTGGTTGAGGCGGACGCTGCTGGTGGTGCGATGGGCCGGGTGGGTGGCCGCCACGGCGGGGGTGAGGCCGAGGGTGGCCTGCACCAGCGAGAGCGTGTCGGCCGCGAGCGCGGCGAAGGCGTCGAAGAAGTCGGTCATCGTGGCCCGGAACGAGTCGGGGGCGGCGGGCCAGCGGTTGGGGCTGCGGTCGTCGGGAATGGCCGGGTCGATGAAATCGAACACCTCCTTGTGGTCACGCTTGCGTTTCGTCAGCTCGCGGTCGTACCAGCCGAGCATCGCCTCGGGATTGCGACGGATTGCCTCCTTGTTCGCCCGATCGGTGTCGAAGAACGCCCGGGTGTCGGCCCAGGTCCGCTCGATCAGATCGTCGAGGCCATGACCCTCGAGCAGGAAGAAGCCGTGATCGGCGCAGGCCGCGTCGAGCGCCTCGAGCGACACGCCCGATGGCTTGCGTAGGTCGACGGTGGGGACGAGCTCCATTCCCAAACCGTAGATCGCACTGGTATTCTTCGCGTGTTGATGACCAGCATGCTGCGGATTCGGACCCTTCGATGACCTACGACTGGGCGTTTCTGCCGATGCAGCGCTCCAACGAGTTGCTCGGGGCACCGGATCGCTTGCGCCAACGACTCGCTGACGACGGCTACCTCTACTTCGAGCAGATTCTCCCGGTGGAGAAGCTGCGACGGATCAGGGAGCAGATCACCGGCGTGCTGGCCGGCGCCGGATGGATCGCCGGTGGGGACGAGCAGCTCGACGCACGGGTCATCCGAACGCCCGTCCGTGAAGGGGAGGACGACTTCTGGGAGCCCCTCGCCGGGGTTCAGAAGCTCCAGAGCTTCCACGAGTTCGGCCACGATCCGGTCCTGACCGACCTGATGCACCAGGTGGTCGGGTCGACCGCGTTCGCCCACCCGCTCAAGATCTGTCGCATGATCTTCCCCGAGTTCGAGGCGATCTCGACGCCACCGCATCAGGACTTCCCGAACAATCAGGGCACCGAGGGTCTCACCGCGACCTGGATTCCCCTGAGCGACGTGCCGGTGGCCCTCGGTGGTCTGGCGATCCTGCGGGGTTCGCACCGCTGGGGCCCGCTGCCCCTCGAGACCCATCTCGGTGCCGGGAACCGCTGTGCGCAGCTGCCCCTCGACATGCTCGAGCAGTGCCGCTGGGTGACCACCGAGTTCACGTTGGGCGACGTGCTCGTCTTCCCCTCGCTCACCGTCCATGCATCCCGGCACAACCTCTCGGCCAATGCGATGCGGCTCTCCATCGACTACCGGTGGCAGCGCGAAGGTGAGCCCTTGACCGAGGGCTGCCTGTCCCCACACTTCGGCACCCTCGATTGGGAGGACATCTATGCCGACTGGGACAGCGACGAGCACCAGTACTACTGGCGCGACCTCGACTACCGGATCGCGCCGTTCGAAGAGCTGCCGGTACACGTCGCCGCATCCGCCGAGGAGATGATCGGCGAATACCTCCGCCAGGAGCACCGGTCCAACGTCCGGCGTGCGCAGCGCGGCGCGGTGCGCCCGTGAACGCCGACAGATTCGCCGAGGCGCTGGCAACGCTGGCACCGGCGCAGGCGATCCGCTTGCGCCACGAGTACTTCCGCGACGCCACCTGGCACGCGCCCGACCCGCTGCCGCCTCGGATCACCGCCGGGCCCTGGTCGGGTCCCGAGATCCCCGAGGTCGCTGCCGCCGACCTCGACGCCGAGCGCTATCGACGGCTGATGGCCGACCACGGCTGCGTGCTCGTGCGCGGTCTCGTCGGTGCGGCCGAGGCCGCGTGGTTGCGGACCGCGATCGACCGCGCGCTCGAGACCGCCGATCTCCCGCGTGACGAGCGGGCCGGCCGAGAGGAGTGGTTCACGCCCTTCACCCCGCGTCCCGAGCACGGCAAGCTCGGCCCGCGTCGCAAGTTCATGCGCGACGCCGGCAGCATCTGGGCGGTCGACTCACCCCGCCTGTTCGACGAGGTCCTGACCCGCTACGACGAGCTCGGCATCCTGGCCCTGGTCGAGTCGATCCTGCACGAGCGACCGGTGATTTCGGCCAACAAGTTCAATCTGCGCCGGGTGCCGACCGGTATCCCGACCAACTGGCATCAGGACGGGGCGTTCCTGGGCGAGGACACCCGATCCGTGAATCTCTGGCTCTCGCTCTCGGATTGTGGTGTCGACGCCCCCGGACTGGACCTCGTGCCGCGACGCCTCGATCGGGTCGTCGACACGGGAACCCACGACGCCATGTTCGACTGGTCGGTCGCCCAGGCGGTCGTCGATGAGGTGGCAGGTTCGGCCGGCATCGTCCGACCGGTCTTCGCCCCCGGCGACGCGCTGCTGTTCGACCACCTCTTCCTTCACCGCACCGCGGTCAGCGAGTCGATGACGCAGCCGCGCTACGCGATCGAGAGCTGGTTCTTCTCCCCATCGACGTTCCCCGACGGGCAGATCCCCGTGGTCCTCTAGATCGCGATCGTTGTGGCGTGGTCGTAGAATTCGATGTCGAGCGCGTTGTCGTGGGCGATCCGTTCGCGTAGCGCCTCGCTGACCGGCACCGGCGTCGACTTGTTCGCCTCGACCGGCCCGCCGAGGTTCCACCCGAAGCGGGCGGCGAGGGCGGTGCAGAACTCCTCGAAGCGCGGTTGTACGCCGACGACGTCGATGGACGCGAGGCGCTCCTTGGCGAGGTCGAGGCGGGCCCGATCGAACGTGATGTCGGTGAGGGCACCATCGGTCATCTCGTCGCGTCGCAGGGCCACCATCTTGATCATGTGGTTGCGGATCAGCAGCTGGCGGATCGGGTCGTCGTAGATCTCCTCGAGCGACTGTTCGTGGGCACCCGGGGTGAGATCGCGGTGATGCTGCAGCACGGAGATCGTCCGGTCGACGGGATGACGCAGCACGGTGAACGTGGAGAACGTGTCACCGAGCACCTCGGTGGTGCAGAGCGGAAAGTGACCGGTCACCACCTGGATCTCGTCGCGTCGGGCCCGGTAGCGCTCGATCAGGTACTCGGGCACCAGCGTGCGGTCCGGGGCCGTGTCGTCCTGGGGCCCGGGGTAGAGGGCCGCGGGCTCGAACTGCCGCTGGAGTCGACGCCATAGTGCCGTTCCCGCCGTCTTGTGGAGGTGCAGGAAGAAGTACCGGGTCACGACAGCCGGCGCAGGTAGCCGCCCTGGTTGAAGGTCAGGCCATACCGCTCGACGTCGGTGTCCTGCACGAACTCGCCGTGATGGGGCAGGAGCCCGCGCAGTGCCTCGAGCGGACCGGGCCCGTATCCGGGCCACACGGGATTGCCGTTGACCACGGTGCCCTCGAAGATCAGGTACGAGCCGACGCTCACGAGTGGCGAGTAGGCGGCAAACTCCTTGGTGAGCATGCCCGCCTTCCCACCGGCACCGAGGATCACCATCGACGTGGCGTCCGGGTCGACGTCCTCCATGAGTTCCTTCACCGCTCGCGGCGACGCGGGCCCGGCATCGATGTGGGTCAGCCGGGGTGCGTCGCCGGGGGCGAACTCGCCGACGGAGACGACTCGGCCGTGCCCGATCAGTTCGCAGATGCTCGCGACGTAGCGGGCGGTGCCGCTGCCCTCGCGTTCCACGACGACGATCTGGTCGGGCCGGATCGAGGAGATCAGTTCCTGATAGATCATCAGGTCGGTCGGCGTGTTCTGGATCGGGTGTCCGAGCCACGACGTGTGCTGCCAGGCCAGCGACCGCCAGTAGCTGTCGATGAACGAGGCCGCGATCTCGTCGGGGATCGGCACCGGTTCGCTCGGGATCTCGCCGCGCGAGTCCGGGGAGTCGAAGGCCATCGCACCGAGACGGCGGGACCGGGTTCGCACCGCCGACTTCGTGGAGAAGCCACCGACGTAGCTGATGTGCTTGCCCGGTCCTCCGAGGGTCCGCCCCCGCAGTTCGCGGTAGTGGTCGCCGTAGCCGAAGATCTTCGTGCGTCGCTGATCGACGGACCCGTCGTTGGTCGTGATGCCACCGTGGACCTGGTGGAACGACCCCTCGCCGAGGATCGTCACCAGCTTGGTGCCGGGGTGGCCGCCGAGTCGCTCGTAGAGCTCGAGATTCGTGTAGCCGCCCCCCGCCATCGAGAAGCGCTCGTCGAATCCGCCGACCGTCTCGAGGAGGTCGCGGCCGACGAAGAGGCAGTTGCTCTCGATGATGCCGTCGAGCCAGTCCCGCTCGCCGATGAAGTGGCTGATCTCGAAGAGTCGGTAGCCGTCGTCGGGCCACTGGATGTTCTCGAAGAGCTGGTCCTCGATGTCCTGGTCGTAGTGCTCGCCGACGATGTCGGGTTGCTGGCCGGGTCCGACGTACCACTGTTGTGTCGCCACCACGGCGGGACTGCCGTAGGCCGAGAGTCCGTCGAGTCCGTAGCGCAGGACTCGCGGGGTCAACATGTGGGCCCCGTCGATCATGAACGCGATCTGGCGACCGGTGGCCTCGTGCATGCCGAGGTTGAGAGCGGCGTTGGGCGACGGATCGGCCGTGTCCGCGAGGTCGATCAGCCGGAACTCCTCGCCGAAGCTGCGGACGAACTCCTCGGTGAGACGCTGATCCGGATCGGAGCCGTTGTCGATGGCGATGACCTCGTAGCGAACATCGTCGATGTCCCGCTGATAGGTCCGCGACAGCGAATGGAGTGTGCGACGCGCTTCGCGGGCCATGTTGTGGAAGATGACCACGACCGAGAGGTCGAGGCTCTCGGTGGGCTCCGCCGACGCGAGCGGAACCGGCCCACCGCCGAGCGAGGGCGCCGCCGTCGTGCCGTCGCGATGGTGTCGCCAGGCGAGGCCGTTCCAGCCGATCCGTTCGGCCGCGGTGGTGGTCGTGCCGCGGAACTCCGCCAGCGCGTCAGCGGCGTCGGTGTCGGAGTCGTCGACGAGCACCATCGCGCCGTCGCTCAGGCGGTCGCCGACGGCTTCGAGAATCGCCCCGAGGTCGCCGACCTGACCGCGGCCGAGCCGCAGCATCGCGATCGACCCGATCGGGCTGGTGGGCAGAGCGTCGGTGGGTGGACCCTGGACGAATCGCACCCGATCGTCGAGCAGTCCGAAGCGGTCGAAGCCGCTGCGGACATCGGCGAGGTCGGACCACAGATCGGCCTTGCCGCCGTCGGTGAGCGCGCGGCGGCCGCCGGCGGGGGCCGCCCGGAACTCGTCGGCGACCCAGACGGTGCGGCCCTCGTCCTCGTGGGCGTCGAGGTAGCCGCGGAAGTAGATGCCCACGCCACCCGCACCACAACCCACGTCCACGAAGTCCCCTTCGACGCCGTCGCTGCGCACGATGTCGAGCGCCGCGTGGATGGCGTCGAGCTGGCGCCGGCCGATGTCGGCGTAGGCGAAGGCGCCGGTCGCACCGGTCGGGTCGCCGTCGGTCCGTGTCCGGTCGTACTCGCGAACGAGCGGTGGTCGGTGCTGACGCGGCGACCGGAGCAGTTCCGGGTCGAGTTGGTCGGCCCGTTCGATCACGTTGACGAGATGATCGATGCGCACCTCGTTCTCCACATAGTGCTCGTCGACCAGGGTGCCCCGGAGCAGGTCGAGGTGACGGTCGATGGCCCGCTCGAGACGACTGTCGTTCATCCGGCCGATGTTGTGGCTGAACACGACCTCGTCGAGCCGGATGGCCTCGGAGAGCTCGAGGAGCTCCTGGACTCCGGTGATGGACTCGAGTCGGTCGAGGGTCTCGCGCACCTGGGGGTGCTCGTCGAGGTACGCCTCCTCGGCCACGATCGCCAGCCCGTAATAGATCGGGAGGATCACCTGACGGATCGGAGTGTCGTGCTCGGCGATGAAGTCGTCGAGGCCGGTGCGGACGCCGTTGCGGGGGCCGCCCTCGGTGATCGCGTTCGCCAGGTTGACGTTCATGCCGCCGCGCTTGAGCAGCTGCGGTCGTCCCGGTGCCATGCCGCGGGTGTCCCACGGCTGCTGCTGATCCTCGGGCACGTTGCTCGGGTCGTAGTAGAGGTCTCGGCGGCCGTAGGGCCACGCCACGTCGTGGAGGACCATGAGTGGGAGGTGGCGGCCCTCGCGCCGTGAGGCCTCGCGCAGGAGAGAACACTCGTTGTAGACGGTGTACCAGTTGTGATCGCCGTCGATCAGCGCGAGGTCGAACGCCCGCGCCTCGGGCAACACGTTGAGGCTCAGGTCCCGGTGGAAGATGTACTGACCCGGGAAGCGGGCCTCGTGCTCGGTGGGGTCGAACTGGGGCAGCGGGTCGATCACGTGGATCTCGGCATCGGGACCGAGGTCCTCCAACATCTTCGCCGTGGTCTCGCCGCGGAGGGCGCCGATCTCCACGATGCGCCGCGCCCCGGAGATGCGGACGAGTGGTGCGATGACGGGTTCCCAGAACGGGTACATGGGGGCCTTTCCGGCGGGGGTATTGCGGGCGCGGTGCCCAAGTGTGGAGGGGCGGGCGTGCCCGGTCAACAAAAGAACACACCATTGGACAGCTAACATCGGCGTCCATGACCAGTTCGGGCCGGGGTGCGTGGCGAGAGAGGTTCCGCGCCACCCCCGACACCCCGGATCGGCGACGGTTCGACGCCGATCTCCGGCGTCGCTATCCGGGTTTCGTGGACGCCATCCGGGGCGATGCCCGCGCCGCGGCGCTGGGTCGCGGCGATCGACACGAATTCAGCTCGACACTCGATCTCGTCGTCCAGGTGGTCCGCCTGTGCGTCGTGACCGACGCGTTCGTCGCCGTGGTCGCCTATCGCGCCAAGACCGAGTGCCTCAAGCGCCGGATCCCGTTGCTGCCACGGTTGTTCCATCGGGTGGCGTTGATGTCGGCCCAGGTGTGCATCGGCGATCCGGTGGTGATCCAACCCGGCTTGTGCCTTCCCCACGGCATGGTGGTGATCGACGGGATGACGAGCCTCGGCCGGAACGTCACGCTCTCCCCGTGGGTCACCGTCGGCCTCCTCGCCCCCGATTTCGTCGGCCCGACCATCGGCGCCGGCAGCCGTATCGGCACCGGGGCGAAGGTGCTCGGGAGCATCACGCTCGGTCGCGAGGTCAAGGTCGGGGCCAACAGTGTCGTGATGGGCGACGTGCCCGACCGGGCGACCGCCGTCGGGGTGCCCGCACGCGTCGTGGAGCGCAGCGACGCGTGATCGTCCAGTTCGTGTATCCGACCACGGGGCAGGTCACCGGCGGGGAGGCCGTGCTCTACGAGCTCGCCCGGGGTCTGGCCCGGGCCGGTTGCAACGTCAACTTCCTCCACGGCCCGGCGTGGCCGAACCGGATCGATTCGCTCGACCAGCTGCCCGAGATCGCCGTGGGCGACGGTGTGCATCACCACCTGTTCGACGACATCGACGACCCGCAACTGCCCGGCGGGGATGTGATCTTCAACACGCAGGCGCCGGCTCGGCTCGGGTTGCCGGCGACGATGATCCAGGGTCACCGGATGCTCTCGGAGGAATGGGAACGGCGGGCGTTTCGTGGCCCGGGACCGAAGATCTGTGTCGCCTCCTGGCTCCAGGACGTCGGCGAGGCCTATGGCGTTCGGCGTGATCAGCTCCACCACGTCCCCCCCGGCCTCGACCATGAGCGATTCCGTCGGACGACACCGCTCACCGACCGGGCGATCGACGTCGCCATGCTGCATCATCCTCATCGTGAGAAGGACTGGCCGACGGCGCAGGCGATGCTCGTCGAGTTGCGAGAGCGTCGGCCCGAGACACGGGTGGTCGTGTTCGGTCGCTCGCTCGACGACCGCATTCCCGCCGGGGTCGAGACCGTCGATTCGCCGGACCACCGTCGTCTGGCCGAGGAGATCTACGCCGAGACCCGGGTCTTCGTACAGGCCAGCCGGAACGAGGGGTTCGGCCTGACCCCCTTGGAGGCGATGGCCTGCGGCGCCGCCTTGGTCTCCACCGACTGCGGGGGTTCTCGCGACTACGCACGACCCGGGCTGACGGCTGATGTCGTCCCCGTCGAACAGCCGTCAGCCCTGGCCGACGCGGTGATCCGGCTTCTCGACGACGAACCACGACGACTGCGCTACGCCCAGGCCGGCATGCACCACGCGATGACATTCGACTGGGATCGCTCGTCCGAGCACCTCGCCGAGATCCTCGAACGCTATGTCGCCGACCCGGCGCCGTTCCTCGCCCCGCCGCTCGACGGGTGATCAGCCGGGCCGGCCGTACTTCTGCGGCTCGGCGAGGTAGGCGTCGAGGAACGTCTCGAGGCGATCGCCCGAGGCCTCCCAGGTGAAACCCGCCGCGACCCGCTGTCCGGTCGTGGCGAGTGCGACCCGCATGGCGTCGTCGTCGAGCAACCGCTCGACGGCGGTGACGAGCCCAGGCCCATCCGGGTAGTCGGCGACGAGCGCGCTCTCGCCGGGGAAGGCGTAGTCCTCGGACCCGCCGTTGTCGGTGGTCACGAGCGCAGCCCCGCAGGCCATCGCCTCGAGGGCCGGGAGTCCGAACCCCTCTATCCGGCTCGTCCAGAGAAACACGGCGCTGCCGTTGAAGAGCTCGTCCACCAGGGTCGTCTGATCGGGATCCTCGAAGTAGGTGATCCAGTCGGGCAGGGGGTCCTCCGGAGGCAGGCTGCCGAACCCGACGATCTCCACGTCGGGACGTCGGGCATGCAGCGCGGTGAGAACCTCGAGCGCGAGCGCCGCGCCCTTGCTGCGATGCGAGTTGTAGCAGAAGAGCACTCGCGAGGGCCGCCCCGCGATCGGCCGGGTGAGTCGATGGCGGTCGTGTCGCAATCCGTTGGGAATGTGGACCAGCTGTTCGGCGGGCACACCGTGTTCGCGCCCGATGCGCGTGAGCCAACTGGCGACACAGATCTTCGGGCACGGATTGCGGTAGGTCGCGAGCTCCACCGATTCGGCGTACATCTGGAAGCCCTGCACCCACGAGACCGGGAGCCCGTAGCGGGGATTCTCTTCGACCTCCTTGCCGTAGCCGAAGAAGACGTCGGCGGACACGATCCCGCCGGCGTCGAGCTCGGGCGTACCGCGGAAGTGGTGGTGCAGCTCCGCTCGGAACTCGTACCAACCGATCTCGCCGACGCTGCGGACCGCGTCGTCGCCCCAGAGATCGTGGTGGTAGAGGTGTACTTCGTGGCCGCGCTGCGCCATGACCGTGGCGAACTCGTAGATCGTCGCGTTTCCGCCGACGGGGTGCCGTGTACTCGGCGCGAGAAAGGTGAGGATCATCGCGGGGCGATTGTACGCGCAGCCAACTGTTACCCTGACCTGCTCGTGGATGAGACCGCCGATGTCGAGAGCGCGAGGGAGAAACACGACCTCGCCATCGCGGCCGAGCTCGCCCACCTCGCGATCGCCGAGTTCGCGGCCCAGGGCGATCCCTTCCTCGTGCGCCACACGGTACAGCTCACCTCCTTCGGGGGTTCGGGCACGACCGCGCTGACCAGGGTCTTCGTCGACGCGGCCCTCGATCTGCCGCGCGGACCTGCACAATGGCCCCACAAGCATCTCCGCCGGCCACCCTCCGCCGATGCGGTGCCGCCGGGGTTTCGGGTCGTCTACCCCCTGAGCGATCCTCGTGACGCGGTGTTGTCGATCTTTCGTCGCGGCATCCAGGAGGGGCACTGGCGCGGCCTCCACTCGACCGAGCCCGACACCCCGGCGCCGGGAGGCCTCGCCGATCTCCACACGTTCCTGGCGGGAGGTGTCGACGAGTTCGGTCTGGCCGACCATGTCGACGGATGGCGCCGGCACCCCGCCGGCTACCCGGTCATGTTCGTCCGCTTCGATCGCATCGACGAGGCGTGGGATGACCTCGCGGCGTTCGTCGGGCTGCCCGAAGGACATCCTCGGCTCGCCTACGAGTCGCGCAGAAGCGACTGGCGCTCGGCGGCGCCGGATACTCGCGACGGTGTCGATGCCATGTACGGCGAGCTGGCGTCGCAGATCGACTCGATGCCGCCGGCTGTGGTGATCTGAGGCCGTGATGGGAGAGCGCGAATTCGTCTTCAACGTCGTGTGGGCGGGGACGGTTTTCTCCTACCTCCGGTTCTTCGTCCAGAGCCAGATCGCTCACACCGAGGCGCACTTCCGCTTCGTGGCCAACGCGTGTCCGCCCGCCGAGTTGGCGCTGCTAGAGGCGTTCGCGGCCTCCGAGCCGCAGGTCGTCGAGGTCCTCGAGGTGTCTCGTGACGAGATGGTGCCCCACGGCACCGCCCTCGAGCGTGTTCGTGATGCGCGCGATGACGGCGAGTTCTTCTGCCTGATCGACAGCGACATCCGGGCATCAGGTCCCTTCGTGGCGGACTTCGCGGCGATCCTCGCCGGCGAGACGGACAACGAACGCAAAATCGCCGGCGTGACCTCGGGAAAGGGCGTCTGGTCGACGTCCGACGTCGTGCCCGAGGGTCACCCGGGGGTGAACGGTGAGTACTTCTACTCCCGCGACGGGTTTCTCTTCGGGAGCCCACACTTCGCGATGTATCGCCGCGCCGCGATCGACGACGTCCGTGATCGCTGGGGTGTGCGCTTCGACTCCGCGGGTCCCGACCTGGCCGAGTCGGCCGCCGCGGCGCTCGCCGCTGCGGGTCACGACTACTGGCTGTACGACACGGGGAAACTGGTCAACGTCTTCCTCCAGGAATCGGGCCACGAGTTGCGCCATCAGGAACATCCGAACCTGCTCCACATCGGCGGGATGACGCACTACCTCTCGCCCCCCGAACTCTCCGCTGCGGGACCCGTGGCGAAGCTTGGTCGCGTGGATCGCACCACCTGGAACGCCGATCGACTCGAGGTGGCCGAGTTCAGCGCCGCGGTGCTGCGGGGTGCCGTCGACGGGGGCACGGTCCCGACGATCCCCGAGGGCCTCACGAGCGAGGTCGCCGAGAAGCTGACGATGGTGCGGCGCGAGATCCTCGCGATCGTGCCCTGACAGCAGAAGGGCCGCTCCGGAGAGCGGCCCTGATCTGTATTGCTGTGGCGCGCCCGGAGAGATTCGAACTCCCGGCCTTCTGATCCGTAGTCAGATGCTCTATCCAGCTGAGCTACGGGCGCACTGCCCTTGAGACAACGAGGCCTCTTGAGATAACGAGACGCCAGTGTACGCCCACTGAACGCAGGCGCCACCGGATTCTCGACTCACATGTGCTTGGCGGAGACGGTGGGATTTGAACCCACGAACGCCTTGACGACGTTACTTCCTTAGCAGGGAAGCGCCTTCAACCTGGCTCGGCCACGTCTCCCGACGGCGGTGAGGTTACCGCTCGCGCGCTCAGAATTGTTCGACGGCCGAGATGAACGATTCGGTCACCCGGTCGAGGTCAGCTTGACCGAGGCTCGTGAAGAACGGCAGTCGCAGGAGCCGGCGACTCACGTCGTCGGTCACCGGGCACGCCAGTTCCTCGGCGGCCACGGCCACGCCGCCGGGTGAGCTGTGCAGCGGGACGTAGTGGAAGGTGGCGTAGATGTCGTCGTCGTTCATCGCCTTCAACACGTGGTTGCGCATCTCGGCGTCGGGCAGCAGGACGTAGAACATGTGGTACGCCTGCTCGCAGTCGTCGGGGACCACGGGCAGGCGGATGCCGTGTGAATCGACGAACGGGGAGAGCGCGTCGAAGTAGTGGTCGAACACGTGGCGGCGCTTGCGCAGGATCGATTCCTTCTCCTCGAGCTGCCCGTAGAGATAGGCGGCCAGCACGTCGGCCATGCCGAACGAGGACCCCACGTCCTGCCAGGAGTACTTGTCGACCTGGCCGTGCAGGAAGGCCCGTCGGTTGGTGCCCTTGTCGTAGATGACGTGGGCGCGGTCGATGTCGGCCTCGTCGTTGACGACGAGGGCGCCGCCCTCGCCGCAGATGAAGTTCTTCGTCTCGTGGAAGCTGAGGGTGGAGAACCGGCCGAACGAACCGAGCGGTTCGCCGCGGTAGGTGCCGAACAACCCGTGGGCGTTGTCCTCGACGATGTCGGCCCGGGGCCAGCGTTCGACGACATCGCACATGTCGGCGATGCGCCCGCCGATGCCGGAGTAGTGAATGGGCACGACGGCCTTGACGGTGTCGTCCATGATGTCGGCGAGGCGGTCGACATCGAGACTCAGGGTGTCGGGCTCGATGTCGCAGAACCGCACCTTGGCCCCGGCGCGGACGAAGGCCAACGCGGTGGTCACGAACCCGAACGACGGGGCGACGATCGTGTCGCCGGGCCGGATGTCGAGCAGGATCGCGCTCATCTCCAGCGCGGCCGTGCACGAGGTGGTGAGCAGGACGTCGGCCGCGCCGGTGGCGGCTTTCAGCTCGTCGACTGCGAGGGCGGTGAAGGGTCCGGACGCCGAGGTGTGGCCGTGTTCGACCGCCGACTTGATGTAGTCCAGCTCGCGGCCTTCGACGCTCGGGCGGTTGAAGGGAATGAAGCTCTCGGGATTCTCGGCGTAGTTGCTCATGTCGCCCACCAGTGATGGGTGTAGGTCACCCGGGTCAGCGCGAACCCACAGTGCTCGAGGAAGCGAAGCGGCGCGATGTTGCGGGCCGCGCACGTTCCGCCGTGTACCTCGCCACCGTCGGCCCAATCGATGAGTTTGGCGATATGGGCCCATGCGGCACCGGTGCCGGGCCGGATGACGCCGAGCAGGTCGATGCGGGGAGGCTCGCCCCACACGTGGGTACCCACCCCGTCGATGCCGTCCTCGTCTTCGGAAATGGTGGCCATGCGATCGTCGTCCGTCACCGCTCGAGTCACCCAGGCGCTGCACAGACGACGAGCGGCGCTCCGGCCGAAACGCGGGTCGACGCCGAAGCGACTCCAAGGGGCGAGCGTGTCGAGCGAGTCACTGATCTGGTCGAGGTCGGCTTCGGTCGCCTCACGCACGACCGACCGGGTCGGCGGCACCTCGAAGGGGCCGGGCGGGCGCTTCATCAACTGACTGACTTCGACCAGACGGAATCCGACGTCCTGGGCCCGGACGGACGTGAAACTGTCGCGGGGTTCGTGTGTTCCGTAGACGCAGTCGAAGCGTCGGTCGCGGGCCTCCGTGACGATCGCGTCGAGGGCGGCCACGTCGGCGCCGTTGAGATCGACCTGCCCGATCGAGATGCTGAAGAAGTCACTGTCCCAGGGGAGCTTGTCGATCCGGTCTGACATATCCGCCCATCTGTATCACCGCACGGTTCCAGAGGGAAGGCTGGCCCCGACGTTTCAGCCGTAGGAAGCGCCGTCTTTCCACCAATGGAAGGCGCCGCGGGAACTGCTGATCACGTAGCCGTGGCGGTGGAGGTGACGGAGGATGGCGATGTTGCGGACGGCCATCCATCCGGCCGACGTGGCGGTCCCTCCCGGGGCCCAGTCGAAGAAGTACGCCATGAGCGCGTCGGCCACGCCGGCGCCGGGTTTCGTCACCGTCGTCGATTCGTAGCCGGGCACGCCCAGTTCGCCCGGGCAGGCCTGCGTCGCGAAGCCGGTGAGTCCGCTGTCGTCCTCGGTCACGGTGACCAGGCGGGTCTCGTCCCGGATCCCACGCTCCACCTGGGCCCGCCACATCCGCACCCCGGCTTCGAGCCCGAAGCGGTCGTCGGCCCCGAACCGGCTCCACGGGGCGATGATCGGCACGATCTCCATGATCGCCTCGATGTCGTCCTCGGTGGCCTCCCGCGCGACCGAGTCGGATGGCAATGGAACGTAGGGAACGTCCGGGCGCATCATCTGCACCGACTGGTCGACGAGGAGGAAGTTGTGCAGCTGCACCCGGATGGCGACATTGTCGTCGTCCTGTCCGGTGTCGAGTGCGCCGTAGACGCAGTCGAAGTCCCTGTCGCGGGCTTCGGCATCGAAGGCCGCGAGGTCGTCGGCGGTGGCGCCGTCGAGTACGACTCTCCCGATCGACAGGTCGAAGAAGTCGCTGTCCCAGGGGAGCGCTTCGATGCGGCCTGACATCCGCCCATCTGTACCACCGCTCGGTCCGAGTGGGAAGTGCGGGCTACCGTTCCGGCGTGAATGTAGCGGTCAGCGTCGTCGTGGTCGTCTGGGACATGGCCCGCGAATTGCCGCGCACGCTCGCCACGTTGGCGACCGGTGCCCAGCACGGGGCGGCGGGGAACCGCCGCGTCGACTACGAGGTGATCGTGGTCGACAACGGGTCACCGGAACCGGTTGACGAGTCGCTGATGGACCTGGTGCCGAACGGCCGCTTGATCCGTCTCGACCCGGCCCCGGCGTCGCCGGCCCGGGCCGCCAACCTCGGTATCGAGGCCGCGCAGGGTGCCGTCGTCGGTGTGATGATCGACGGCGCCCGGATGGTCTCGCCCGGCCTGGTCGCGGGCGTTGCGGATGCGATCTCGATCGGGCCGCACGTGGTGGCGGCGACGCTCGCCTTCCACCTCGGCGACGAGCCCCAGATGACCGCGGCGGCCAAGGGCTACGACCAGGCGGTCGAGGATGCGCTCCTCGAGACGGTCGACTGGCGGCGCGACGGCTACGAACTCTTCTCGATCAGCACCTTCGCCGGTTCGTCGGCGCGGGGCTGGTTCGGTCCAATGGGGGAGAGCAACGCCGTCTTCATGACCGCCGAGCGCTGGCGCGAGCTCGGCGGGTTCGACGAGGTGTTCGATCGGGCCGGCGGCGGCCTGGTCAATCACGACCTGTTCCGCCGTGCCTGTGAATGGCCGGGGGCCGAGCTGGTGGTGCTGCTCGGCGAAGGCACGTTCCACCAGTTCCACGGGGGCGCCGCGACCGGTGGCACCGCCGTTCGCGACGAACTGTGGGCCGAGTACGCGGCCCATCGCGGCCGGGTGTTCGAGCCGCCGACCCTCTCACCCCGGTTCCTCGGTGCCGTCCCGCCCCAGGCGATGCGCCACCTGCGGGCGTCGCTCGAGTGGTGGGAGCGTCAGTCGACTCCACACGCTCCGTGAGGGCCATCCGACTCAAAGTGGGAAACTGGTCTTTCTGTCCGCCGTCGGACGCGCCACACTGGGGAACCCATGAGTGACGACCCCGCGTCCACACATCCGATTGCCATCACCGGCATGCACCGGTCCGGCACGTCCATGATCACTCGTGGCCTCCACGAATCGGGCTTGCATCTCATCGGCGGTGACGCCGACGCACTCCTGGAAGCCGCCGACGACAACCCCGAGGGGTTCTGGGAGAACAAGGCCATCGTCGCCTGCAACGACGACCTGCTCGAGGCGGCCGGAGGGGCGTGGGACAACCCGCCGGCGCTGCTGCCGATGGCGGTCGACGATCCCCGCCTCGCTGCCGTGATCGATCCGGCCACCAGAGCCCTGGCCGGTCTGGCGGAGAACGATCGATGGGGATTCAAGGACCCTCGGCTCTGCCTGACTGCGGCGTTCTGGCTCGATCTCCAGCCGGATCTGCGGTTCGTGATCTCGGTCCGCAACCCGCTCGAGGTTGCGCTGTCGCTCAAGCGTCGCAACCAGAACTCGTATTCGCTGGGGTTGTCGCTCTGGGAGCGGTACTACGAATCGATTCTCGAACTCGTCCCAGAGGACCGCCGCATCGTCACCCACTACGACACCTACTTCCTCGACCCCGTCGGCGAGCTCGGTCGGGTCTGCGATTTCGCCGGGCTCGAGGCCGCGCCGCTCGAGGTGCGTTCGGACCTTCGCCACCACGACGTGGGCGTCAGCCTCGACGAGGCCAATCTGGGTGGCGAGATCCGTGAGCTCTACGCACGGCTGTGTGACGAGGCGGGCGCGCCGGCGCCGCAATCGAGGGCCGTCGACGAGGGACAGGTCCGCCGGCTCGTGCTCGACGGCACCGTGGCCGCCCGCCATGCCGATCAGCGACAGAAGGCCATCGAGCGTCTCGAAGAGCGCCTGCGTGAATCACAGGCGGCCGAGAAGGAATCGCGCGAGCAGCTGTCCGAGATCCGGCGGGAGTCCGAGGCCCGCCGGGCGCAGTTGGAATCCGTCAGTCGTGAGTTGGACCACGTTCGCTCCGACACGAGCAGTCGATTCTCGGCGATCGAGGACCAGAACGCGCGACTGATCGAGGTGGTCGGCGCTCTCAGGGACACCACTGCGGGCCTCGACGAGCGGCAGCGGGGAATTCTCGACCGGACGAACCACGTCAGCGACATTCTCGATGCGGTCCACGTGAAGCTCCGGGCCGTGGAGCAGAGCGTGGAAGCAGAACGTTCCACCGGAGTGGTCGGCCGGGTTCGGCGGCTGGTCCGCGGCGTCGCCCGCCGCGTCGTCGGCCCGAAACGCACGGCGAAGCAGACGGCGAGGGCGACGGCCCGGCAGATGCCCGACCCGGTGAAGCACAATCTGCGCCGGGTGCGGCGGGCAGTGGCCGACGGCCAGGCCGGCAATCGCGTCAAGGAACGCGCCCAACGAGTGGTCGTCCTCCTGCCCGGTCCCGCAGAGAAGATCGCCCGCCGGGGCGCTCGGGTCGTCCTGCAGTCGCCCGCGACACCGGCGGCGCGCAAGGCCGCGAAACGTGTCGATCGTCGGCTCGGTGTCAGTCGTCGGCTCGGCGGCACCGTCTCGGCCCCCGCCCGCCGCGCCCCGAAGCGTGCGGTTCAGAAGTCCACGCCGGCACCGCGGCCGAAGGCCCGCAAGGGAGGACGAAGCACCGTCGTGCCGAAGGGTCCGGCCACGTTCAAGTGGCAGAAGGGCTACGAGCGTCTCGTCGAAGAGTTCGTGCCGAGCGGCGCGCCATGGGCGGTCGCGACGCCCGGCTGCAAAGCGGGCGTCGTGCGGGCCGCGGGCCGCACGGGGGTCGCGTTCCCCTCCGCCGACGGGCAGTCGCCGGCCGCCGATTCGGTGTCGCTGATCGCGATCGTCGAAGCGATGCGGCTGCGGGGAACAACGCGGCTCGTGGTTCCCGAGGGCGCCCGGTCCTGGTATCAGGGCCACCCCGAGCTCCGCGACCATCTTGTCCGGAGTCATCCGATCATGATCGACCGTCCGGCGGCCGGTCTCGTGTTCGATCTCACGAGTGCCTCCGAGTCGGGTCGAGGGCTCCTCGCCGAGGTGCGAGATCTCACGAGTGGTGCCGCATCCATGCCGGCGGTGCTCGACTGGACCGACCTCGACATCGCCGACGACCTTCCCGGCTTCACCACGTTCTCGCCGCCCGCGTCCCCCGGGTCCCTGCTGTCGACGACACTGCCGTACTTCGATGACAGTGTCGAAGTCGTGGTCACCACCGATGGGCACGACCTCGCCGAAGCCGCGCGGGTGGCATCGACCGCGGTGGTGGTCGGTACTCGCCGGGGCCGCGAGATGGTGGTCGATCGTGTCGTCTCGATGCTCGACGACGCCGGGCCGGGCGTCGGGGTGACGGTGGTCGCATCGTCGTGCTCGCCGGAGGTCGACGATGCCGTGCGTGGCGCCGCCGAGCAGTTCGGTGCCGCGCTCGCCTTCGATGTGCGCCCCGGCGCGGTCGAGGCCGAGACGGTCGTGGTGATCGAGGCCGGCGTGGTGCCCCTGCCGGGCGCACTGGCCGCCATCGTCGCCGCGGCGCGGCGATTCCCCGACTCGGTCTGCGTCGCCAAGGTCCTCGACGATCAGGGCCGGATCGAATCGGCCGGTGGGATGGTCTTCGCCGACGGATCGGTGGCCGGCATCGCGGCCGGCACCCTCGACGTACGCGCCCCCTGGCACGAGTTCAGCCGTGCCGTGTGCTGGGGCGGCGGCCTCGTCGCCGCCGCGGGCGCGGTGTGGTCGGCGTTGCCCGAGTTCTCCGACGACGATCTACCGATGTGGTGTGGTTCGGCGTGGGCTTCCGGACGTGACGTCCTGTATCAGTCGGCCGCCGTGGCGGTTCGTATCGAGTCGGCCGGTGTCCGGCCGCGCCGTGTCGAGGGTCCCTGGGCGCAGCGGCTGGCCGGCCGGCCGAACCGGCCCGCCGAGCTCGGTGAGGGCGCGTGGCGCTTTCTCCTCGCCAACGACGACGTTCGCGCCACCGCACCCGAGGCGGACGCCTGATGGCCCGCCACGCACTGGTCGTCCACACCCGCATGCCCGCCTTCGATCGTGACAGCGGGTCCCAGGACATCGACAACATCATCAAGTGGCTGCTCGCCGACGGATGGCGGGTCACCTTCCTCTCCCGCGAGGCGGAAGACGAGGCCGAGAGCCGCCATGCCGAACGATTGCGACAGTTGGGGGTGGCCACCTTCGCCGGGTTCGACTGGGCCCCGAAGCTGTTGCGGTCGTCGCGTTTCGATCTGTCGGTGATCGCGTTCTTCGAGGTGGCCGAGGCCATCCTGCCGATGCTGCACGAGTACTCGCCCGACACGCGGGTGGTCGTGAACTCGATGGACATCCATTTTCTGCGAACCGCCCGTCAGGCGTTCGGCCAGACGGGTGCGGTCGACGCGACCTTCGGCACCGACACCGCCCGTGAACTGAACGTCTACCACTCGGCTGACGCGGTCATCGCGGTCTCCGAGAAGGAGCAGGCGCTGCTCGCGGACTTCGTGGGCGACGACCGCGTCTTCACCCTGCCGCTCGGTGAGCACATCGAACGATCGGCGGTGCCGCTGGCCGACCGGCGGGGCGGGTTCTTCGTCGGCAACTTCCGCCATGTCCCCAACCGTGAGGCGGTCGCCTACCTCGCCAACGAGGTCTTGCCGCTGATCGACGAGGATCTCCGCCGGCGTCACCCGTTCACGGTGATCGGCAACTATCTGGATCAGATCCAGCTCGACGTCGATCCCCAGATGCCGGGCCTCAACCTCGTGGGCTGGGTCCCGACCGTGGCCCCCTATGTCGAGCGGTCGCGTGTGGCCGTGGTGCCGCTGTTGCACGGTGCCGGCGTCAAGCGCAAGGTCCTCCAGTCGATGATGGCCTACACCCCGGTGGTCACGACCCCGATCGGGGCCGAGGGACTCGACCTGGTGCAGGGCCGCCACGCCCTCATCGCGGCCGACGCGCCCGACATGGCCGCGGCGCTCACCCGCGTGCTCACCGACGATGATCTCTGGCTCGGTCTCGCCGATGCCGGTGCCGAGCACGTCGACGAGCGCCATGGTCTCTCCCGGATCCAGGCCCGTTTCGATCGGGTGCTGACGCAGGTCCTCGAGTTGCCCCGCCGACCCCGCGGCGTCGGCGAGGGCGATGATGCGGCGGGCGAGGCCTGCGATGCCGCCGCCATCCGGCATCGCATCCAGTCGGTGGCCGAGCCGGGTGCGCCGGTGCTGGTGGTCTCGCTCGGCGACGACGCGTTGACCGATCTGGGGTCCCAACCGTGCTGGCACTTCCCCGAGTCGGGCGACGGCGCCTGGGCGGGTTTCGACCCGGTCGACGGCCGTGCGGCGATCAGTCACCTCGACGCGCAACGTCAGCGGGGGGCCCGCTACTTCGTCCTGCCCCAGACCGCGGCGGACTGGCGTCGCCGGTTCCCTGAACTCATCGAGCACCTCGAGCGCGAGGGGAAGCGGTGCTACCAGGACGACACCGTCGCCATCTACGACCTCGTCCCCGCCGTGGACGATGTGGCGCTCGCACCCGCGCCGGCGGCCTCGGTGTTCGTCGCCGGAACCTTCTCGGCCGGCCGCAGTGGCCCGCATCCGGACCTGCTCACCGCGCTCGCCACGACCGGCGACCTCAGCGTCCGCCAGGTGTGGCGGGCCGACGACGACCCCGACGCCACGATGGCCATGGACGACACCGGCGCCGACTTCGTCGTCTATCTCCACGACAACGCAGTGCTCCCCGCCGGTTTTCTTCCCGACCTGATCGCCACGCACGACACGCTGGGGGTCGATCGCCTCCAGCCCGCCCACAACAGCGGGCCCGAGGCCGGTCCGCCGATGACCGAACGTCAGCGGAGCGTCGTTGCCCGTGAGGTCGACGCGGCGACGCCGTTGCCGGTCCTCTCCGTGCGGGCCGGCACGGCCCTCGACGGGCCGGTGACCATCTGCGACAACCTCACGATCGGACTGCGGGCATCGATCGAGGCCGACGATCTCGGCGACGGGTTCGCCCGTGTCCGTCGGCTGTGGGTGGCCGATGACGACGGGGTGCCTCGTGTCATCGACTGTCCGCCGGCCGCGACGCAGCCCGAGATCAGCGTGTTGATCTCGACGTACAACCGTCCCGACCTGCTCCGCGCCGCACTCGAGTCGTTCTGTGATCAGACGATCGACGCAGCGCGTTACGAGGTCGTCGTCGTCGACGACGGGTCGAGCGACTCGGCGCTCGACGAGATCGTCGCGTCGTTCGCCGATCGCATCCGGATCATCGGCGTGAACGCCCGTCACGGCGGCCGCAGCGCCGCCAAGAATCTCTGTGTCCTGCTGGCCCAGGCGCCCGTCGTCCTGTTCTTCGACGACGACGACCGGGTGACTCCCGACTATCTCGAACGTCATCTCGACGGGCACGCGGCCCGCCCCGACGAGGGTGTGGCGATCCTCGGACACACGGCGTGGGCGCCCGAACTCGAGGTGACACCGCTGATGCACTTCGTCACCGATGTCGATCGCCTCATGTTCTCCTACGGGAGTCTCTCGAAGGGCCAACAACTCGACTGGCGGGGCTTCTGGGAGGGCCGGATCTCGTGCAAGCGGTCGCTCTTGATGCGACACGGTCTGCACGACCAGCGGTTGAACTACTCGATCGACATCGAGATGGGCTGGCGCCTGATGCCGCACGGTCTCACGGTCGTCTACGAACCGGCGGCCACGAGCGTGATGGCGCGACCGCTCGACTTCGAGAGCTTCTGCGCCCGCACCCAGGCCAAGGGCAAGGCGGTGGCGATCATCGCCTCGCTGCACCCGGGCACCGACATCGACGCCCAACTGAAGCTCGACGACGCCCGCGAACTCTACGACCGGCACCGCTTCGACGAGATGGGTCTGCGGACCACGGTGGCGCGGCTCGAGGCCGGCGCCTCGGCGCCTGGAGGCCTCGACGAGGTCGAACTCGACGAACTACACGACGCGTATCGCACGATGTTCCGCATCCTCAACGCCAAGGGGATCACGGAGACGACCGGAGGGGTCCACGCCATGCCACGACAGCCAACCACGGTGCAACCCTTCGCCGACACCGACCCGGACCTGCTCTACGACGGCAGTCCGCCGGAAGCGTCCGACAATCCGGTCCTGAGCATCACCCTGCCCGTGTGGAGTCGCAGCGAGAAGCTGGCGCGGATGGTCGAGAAGACGGTCGAACGGATATGGGAGGTCGCTCGCGTGCCCACCGAGGTGGTGGCGATCGACAACGGCTCCGATTTCGATTCGAAGCTGCTGGCCAAGGTGTATCGCTACCCCGAGAACAAGGGTGTCTCCACCGGTTGGAACACCGGCATCCGGCTGTCGACCGCACCCACGTTCGTCGTGATGAACAGCGACTGCATGGTGGAACCCGGCTGGGACGAGGCCCTGCTCGAGGCCGCCAACGACGGTCGCCGCATCGCGTTCCCCTACACCGATCACTGCGACGGCAAGGGCTTCACCACACCCGATCAGGGTGGCACAGCCGGCTGGTGCTTCATGATGACGAAGGCGATCTACGAGGAAGTGGGCGTCTTCGACGAGTGGTTCAACCCGGCCTTCTGCGAAGACACCGACTACTGGCATCGGGCCTGGCAGCTGGGGATCGACCTCGAGCCCGTTCCGGCGGCACGCGTGGTCCACGCCCGACGGACGACGGCGAGCACCACACCGAACGTCGACTGGCTCCTGCTCGGCCACCGCTACAAGTACGGCTGGAAGCACGGTGTCGACCCGCTCGCCGCGCCGCCGTACTACAACCGCAAGTACGCCGACTACCACGGTTCGTTCGAGGCCCCCCCGCAATGAGTCTCGAACACGCCGCGCCGTATCTCGCGAGCGAGGGCATCTGCCCGAATCCGGTCTTCGTGATCGGCTCGCCGCGCTCGGGCACGACGGCCATGGCCCAGTCCCTCAACCGTCACCCCGACCTCTGGGTCGGCAAGGAGAGCTACATCCTCTCCGACCTCTTCCAGGGCGAGCGGGCCGAACGGGTGTGGGAGAACCAGCAGGACCGTCAGACGCCGTGCTGGCTCGACCACGAGCAGGTCGAGAAGGACGAGTGGCTGGCGTTCATCGGCCTCGGCTTCAACGCCTTGTTCTCGTCACGGGCCGAGGGCAAGCGCTGGATCGATCAGACGCCGCTCTACACGCCCATGGCACCGACCCTGGCGAAGATGTTCCCGGGGGCGAAGTTCATCCACATCGTGCGCGACGGTCGCAACGTGGTCCGGTCGATGTCGAACTTCGAGCGCAAGTTCGACGACGAGCTGCTGGCCAACGCGAAGTCCAACGAGATCCCGAAGTGGAGCAAGGACCTCGAGAAGGCCTGCGAGACGTGGTCGACATGGGTGAACGCCGGTCTCGACTTCGCCGAGGCGAATCCGGATCGCTGCATGACCGTGTGGAACGAGAAGCTGGCGGCCGGTGGCCCGGAAGCCTTCGACCCGGTGCTCGAGTTCCTCGATCTGCGTCACCATCCCGGCCCGGGCAACTTCTTCTCGAAGAAGCGCATCGGGTCGAGCTTCAAGCTTGACCCCACCCGGCCCGAGGACGACGACTGGTCGGACTGGGACAAGAAGCGCCGCAAGCAGTTCGCCTCCGTTGCGGCCGGCACGTGGGCACGAGCCGGCTACGGCGCGATCGCGGACCTCCAAGCGTGGGCGAGCGATGGATCCTGACGATCCACGGCGCCCTCGCGTTTTTTGCGTTGGTCTGAACAAGACTGGGACAACGTCTCTTCACAAAGCGCTCACCCTGCTCGGCTATCGGAGTCTTCACTGGGGAGGACCAACCGTTCGGGCTGTCGTCGAGTCGGCTCTGGCTGAAGGGCGTCCCCTTCTGGAGGGTCTTGACCCAGCTATAGATGCTTTCTCCGACATCGAAGCCCTGTCACTGAACTTTGACCTACTTGATCAGCAGTACCCGAAAAGCACCTTCATACTGACAGTCCGGTCTCTCGACGGATGGATCGATAGTCGACGACGGCACGTCGAGACGAACGTGCGCCGCCGGGCTGCTGGTGAGTACGACGGCGAATTCCTAACCGTGGACGAAGCTGCGTGGCGTTCGTTGTGGAACGTACACGTTGAACGCGTTCGCGCCTATTTCTGCGATAGGGCCGATTTCCTTGAGGTCGACATTACGGCGCTCGACGATTGGGCGCCGCTCTGTCGGCTTCTCGAACGTCCGGTACCAGATGCGCCGTTCCCCTGGGAGAACCGCGGGCGATCTGAACGAGTCGAGCCATGAGGTTGATCCTCCATATCGGCACCGCCAAGACCGGGACATCCTCGATTCAAGCGTCGATGCATTTGCATTCGGAAACATGGAAGCGAGCCGGCGTGCTCTACCCGACGCCTCCAAAACGAAAGACGAATCACAATCTCCTGGCAGTGCTCTGTCAGGAGGAGCATCGATACCCCCGGGAATTTCTCCAAGGAGGGTCTTCGCCGAGTGATGTCCGTCACCTCGCCGAGCGGTGGTGGAGGGACATGACATCGGAGTTAAAGAACTCTCGAGGCTCGACGGTTGTGCTCAGCGGCGAATACCTGTTCGGGATGAACGAAGGCGAAGTCGAGAGGCTGGCTGAGGTCTTAATCCCGCTCTTCGACGAGATCGAGGTCGTGGTCTACTTCCGAGACCCGGCGTCGTACTACCTGTCTTTCGTGCAGCAGCGGGTCAGAGCGGCTGCGGTGCTGCCTTCGCCGGCGAAGTTCAGACTTCGAGCGGAGATTTGCGTCCGTCGACATGCCGAAGCTCTGCGATCGACCGTGACAGCTCGCTCATTCGACCGCACGGCACTGATTGGCGGCGACATCGTTACGGACTTCACGGTCTCTGTGCTCGGGATCTCACCTGAGGAGGCTGCTTCGTTTACCGTAGAGAATCAAAATGCCTCATTCTCAGCAGAGGCAATGTGCATCATGCAGATGGTTCGACGGCACGTGCATCCTGACCAAGAGGACCGCCGGACCGCAGCGAGTCTCCGACTGATGAGCGAACTGCGCCAGCTCGGCAGGGATATCCCGCAGACTGTCCCTCGCCTCAGACCTGAGATCAGCGCAGCTATTGCTCGAAGCCACGAGAGGGATCTGGAGTATCTCGCTGCGCAGTTCAGCATCCGCTTCGATCACATCGTGGAACCACTGGCAGCGGACGACCCTGATCCGGATGGGTGGGAATCCGGTGAGCTGACCACACTCCTGGAGGTCGAACCAGAAAGTCTCAGTCGGACGGTCGCTCACCTGCTTGTCCGTGCGTCATTCGCCTAGCCGCTGGGCGGAGCCTTCACGGCGCTTCGGATCTGAGGGGGAAGTGATCGGGGGCTGAGGCACCGCGACGGGAAACAGAGGCCCTGCGAGTCTGGCGGATCGCGTGGCATTGGGCGACGTTGGATCTGTCGGGTCCGTGGCGGTCGGCGTTCACGACCATGCTGCCCGGCGATACTCAGGTCGCCGACCAGCGACTCGACGCCGTCACGATGAACGCCGGCTGCTCACCAGAGCCGATGAACGCCTGAGCGACGCCAGCCGCCGTGCAGCGCCACTTTGGGTGCTTGATGCGCCCGTGGACGTCTTCTGCGGTGGCACCGAAACCATAAGGTCCACTACGGTCCAAGCGAGCGGGCCCGTCCAACGGCGGGAGGACCATAGGAGACAGCGCTTGCAGTTCGAGGACTTCCTGAATGACTTGCCGCTCTTGCACACCTGGGACGGCGGCGAGACCTGGGTGACCGGTGGGTTTCGTCCCCATCATCTTCAGAGGATTCGCGAATTGGTCATTGAACACTTCCCGTCTGGGTCCGTGAACTTCATCGAGACAGGGGCGGGAGCATCGACGCTGACATTTCTACAGACGTCGCCGGGACGGGTTTTGTCGATTGCACCCGACGAGGAGCTGCGCGATCGGATCACAAACTACTGTGCCGACGTCGGTATCACGGTCGACTCGCTGGAGTACGTTCTCGATCGCTCGGAGCGGGCACTCCCACCTATTGCCTTCGACAACCAGCGATTCGACGTTGGCCTCATCGATGGAGGCCACGGATGGCCGACGGTATTCGTCGACTTCTGCTACGTCAATATGATGATGCGCCGAGGTGCGCTTCTCATTATCGACGATCTCCAACTGCACTCCGTAGCCGAGTTGGGACGCTTGCTGGAGCAGCAACAGGAGTTCGAGCTGGTCGAGGATCTCGGAAAGCTCCAGGTTTTCCGTAAGTCAGTCGATCGCCGATTTCTGCCCGATCACAACGGCGAGCCTTATATCAATGGTCGCTCAGTCCGAAGCCGCAAACCCGGGCCGATCCCCGCCACATGAGATCGACGGGGAACGCAACCTAAGTGAGGGCCCTGCTCCACCCTTGATCGCATCACTGAATCCGCGACGGACTACTAGGTTCCGAACCTCTGCTCAGAGCTTCGTCGCGAACTCTCGCTCATAGCGCAGGAAGAGCCATCCGCCGAGGACAACGCTGCCGACGGCCCATCCCACGGAGATGGAGAGGTAGCCGAAGTCGGGGCGCTGGCCGCCGAGGATGTACTGGTAGTTGGCGAAGATGCCGAAGAACGGCGTCCACTTGATGAATGCAACGATGGTGTCCGAGATGATCTCGATCGGAAAGATGATCGGGCTCGTGAAGAACATGAGTCGGCTGACGTAGCTGAGGATGTTCTTGATGTCCTTGAAAAACACGATCGCAGTGGAGACGAGCAACGCGACCCCGAGACCGATCACCACCTGCAGCGGGAAGAGCAAGAACCACCAGAGCAGGTTCACGCCGATGGTCGCATCGAGGAGTACGGCGGCGCCGAAGATGATCGGCATGGACGGGAGGAACTTGATGACCCCGCCGAGGATGGCCGACAGCGGCAACAGCATCCGCGGAAATGTCGAGTTGAGCATCAACCCCGACGCCGACGACACCGAGTTGCCGCCCTCGTTGAGCGCGGCGGCGCTCACCTGGAAGTGGAGGATCCCGGAGATGATGATCGGGATGAACGCGGACGGTCGGTCGCCGCCGCGGAGAATGGTGAAGAGGAAGTAGTAGAGGGCGACCATGAACAAGGGGTCGATGAGCGCCCAGAGACCGCCGAGGGCGGTGTTGGAGCGAGCTCCCTTGACCTTCGACTTCGCCATTGCCATCGCGAACTCTCGGCGGGCCCAGAGGTCACGGAGGTACGGTCCGATCGGTGGCACAAAGCGGACGTGAGGTTCGTAGACGAAGACGATCTCGTCGTCGGCCGACGCACCGGACCGGGACTGGCGATAGGCCCGTTTCGCGTCTCGTCGGCGGCGACGCAACTCCTTGCGCTTGTCACTCGTGAACGCTTCGGTGTCGCTGGTGCCGAGCACATCGGGCTCGGCCTCGTCGTCGTACTCGTCGCGCTCATCGTGGTCGGTGTGCGTTTCGGTCGTGTCGGACATGGATCAGTTCTCGTCGGGGAGTTCGAGTTGTTCGAGCCGGCAGTAGCGCATGTAGGCCGTGATGATGTCTTCGGGTTCGCCGGTCTGGGCAATGGCACCCTGGTGCATCCACAGCGCACTCGTGGCCATGGAGCGCACCGACGAGAGGCCGTGGGTGACGAGCACGATGGTGCGACCCTCTCTCATCAACTCGGCCATCTTGACCCGGGCGTGCTCCGCGAATCCGGCGTCGCCACCGCTCAGTGCCTCGTCGATCAGCAGAATCTCGGGGTCGAGGTGGACGGCCACCGCGAACGCCAGTCGGGAGCGCATGCCGGCCGAGTATGTGGTCATTGGGAAGTCGAGGTACTCGCCCAGTTGGGCGAACTCCGCGATCTCGTCATAGAGCTCGCGAAGTCGCTTGTGGTCGAGCCCGACGGCGAGTCCGCCGAGAAGAATGTTCTCTCGGCCCGAGAGGTTCGGGTTCATTCCGATCCCGAGGGCCAGGAGCGAGACCCGGCCTCGCACGGTGACGCGACCCTGGGTGGGCACGAGTGCGCCCGAGAGTGCCCGTAGAAGAGTGGACTTCCCGGCGCCATTGCGGCCGACGATCGCCAGTGTCTCGCCTCGAGGCACCGCGAAGCTGACGTCGCGCACCGCCTTTACGGTGCGTTCGGCGGGACGCTTGCGGGTGAGCAGGTTGTAGACGTCGGTGGCTGCGTTCTGGCCGGGGAGGCGGACGCGATAGTCGACAGACAGCCGCTCTACCTCGATCGCCGGTCGGGCCTCGACGGCCGTCGGCGCGGAGGTCATCCGGGTGTGCCAGGCAACGGGTTGGCCGCGAGATCAGCCTTCTCGGCCTCGACTATCAGCGGCGCGACCTCCTCATCCACCACGATTGCGGTCTTGTCGACCGTGCGACCGTTGGGGAGTACCTCGGTGGCCGGACGTCGATAGATCATCGACGGTCGGTTCTCTTCGCGCGCGAGCTCGTTCAGTTCGCGCACGATGGCCGAGGTCTCTCGCGAACTCAACTGCACAGCCGCTGCAGCGTCGTTCTCGAAGATTTCCTTGCCCGCGACGGTTGCGCGGGCGATGTGGGCGAGGAGCGTCTTCGACAGCTCGTCGACCTCGCCGAAGACTCGGGTGACGTTCTCCTGATCCCAGTCTTCCTGGGATGCCCGGGCCATCGTGCGGAGCATGAATTGCATGACTTCCTCGACGTGCTCTTCGGGCACCGGCACCATCACGTAGGGCATTTGTCCTCCTGGGAGTCGCAACGGCGAGTATACCGGCGGCTCCGGTGGGCGATAAATGGCCCGTACGACCTGAATCGACGGGCTTTCTCGTGCGCTACTCTCGGCCCCATGTTTCCCCTCTGGGATGTTGCCATCGCGCCCGTTCTGACCGCCTGCCGAGCCCGGAAGGTGGTCGAGATCGGCGCTCTCCGTGGTGAGAACACCGTACAGATCCTCGATCATCTCGGCCCCGAGGGCGAGCTCCACGTCATCGATCCGGTCCCCGACTTCGACCCCGCCGAGCACGAGCAGCGGTGGCCGGGTCGCTACTTCTTCCACGAGGCGCTGAGCCTCGATGTCCTGCCCGGGCTCGAGCCGATGGACGCCGCGCTGATCGACGGCGACCACAACTGGTGGACCGTCTACAACGAGTGCCGCATGCTCGCCCAGAACGCGCTGGCCGCCGACCGGTTCATGCCGGTGATGATCCTGCACGACGTCGCCTGGCCCTACGGCCGCCGCGATCTCTACTACGACCCGTCGAACGTGCCCGAGGAACGGCGTCAGCCCTACGACTTCCTGGGCATGAAGCCGGGGATGAAGAAGCTCGCGAAACACGGCGGGCTCAACCCCACGATGGCCAATGCGCTCGAAGAAGGTGGTGAGCGCAACGGCGTGATGACCGGCCTCGACGACTTCGTGGCCGAACACCCGAACCCGATACGCCAGGTCGTGCTGCCGTTCTACTTCGGTCTCGCCATCGTCGCCGAGGAGGCGCACCTGGCCGCCGAGCCCGAACTCGCCGCCGCCTTCGATCGACTCGAGTCGTCCGAGGCCCGGTTCGACATGCTCGAAGTGGCCGAGGACATCCGCATCAAGGCGATGCTGTTCCAGCACAACGTCTTCTTCCAGCGCGAGCAGTTCCAGGCCCGTTCTGCGGCTCGCTACCTGGGTGTGGTGAAGTCGGCGCTGCTCGATGAGCACTATCTCGAGAACGAGGTGCGGATCGAAAACCTCTACGACGCGGCGAGGAACGGCACCAAACTCTCAGCCGCCGAGCTGCGTGACCCACTCCGGTTCGATCGGCCCCGTTCCAATCGCGTTCAGCGTGGTCGGGCCGGAATCCCGGACAAGCGGGCCAACTCGTCCTTCCTGCCCTACACGGCCATGGGCCGGTCACGGCTCGAACACCTCGAGGCATGCGCCGAGCACGTCCGCGCCAACGGCATCGACGGCGACTTCGTCGAATGCGGCACCGGACGCGGCGGCGGGGCGATCTTCCTGAAGGCCTTCGTGGAGGGCCACGAGATGAAGGACCCCCACGTGTGGGTGGCCGACGTCTTCCGTTCTTCGCCGGAAGGCGAGAACGCGCCAACCATTCCCAAGCGCGGCATCGACGGCTTCCAGGCCGACCTCAACATGGTGCGCGAAGGGTTCGCTCGGTTCGACCTGCTCGACGACCGGGTCTCGTTCGTGACCGGCCCCCTCGACCGGGCACCCGGCGAGGCCCCCATCGAGAAGATCGCGTTGCTGCGCATCGGTCACGGCGTGGGAGCGAAGACCGCGGCGATCCTGGAGCAGCTCTACGACAAGCTCGCCGTCGGCGGCGTGGTGATCGTCGACGAGCACGCCCACGACACCACCCGCGAGGCGGTCGAGGAGTTCCACGAACGCCGGGGCATCCAGGCCCCGATCGATCGCGTCGACGACGCGATGGTCGCCTGGGTCCGCAGCGAGGACGACGGTACGGCCGAAACGGTGGCGGCCTCGCCCTCCCATCGGGGGGCACCACTTCTGCCGCCTCGGGTCGAGGGCACCGTCGACCTGACGATGGTGGTCGTCTTCTACAACATGCGCCGCGAAGCGGCCCGCACGTTGCGCTCGCTGTCGCGTTCGTATCAGGAGGGCATCGACGACCTCACCTACGAGGTCATCGCCATCGACAACGGCTCCGACCCCGACCAACGCCTCGACGAGGAGTTCGTCACGAGCTTCGGACCCGAGTTCCGCTTCGTCGAAATCGGTGACGACGCGCAGTCGTCGCCCGTCTTCGCCCTCAACCACGGCATCGAACTCGGGCGCGGTCGCAACTTCGGCCTGATGATCGACGGTGCCCACGTGGTCACGCCGGGCGTGCTGCGGTTCGCCTCCATGGCGCTGCGTGAGCATGCCCCGGCGATGGTGGCCACCCAACAGTGGTACGTCGGGCCGGGCCAGCAGGGCGAGGCGATGATCGGGGGCTACGACCAGGACTACGAGGACGCCCTGTTCGAGAAGATCGGCTGGCCCCGGGCCGGTTACCGACTCTTCGAGATCGGTTCGTTCGTCGGCGACCGCGACTGGTTCGACGGGGTGTGGGAGAGCAACTGCCTCTTCGTGTCGCGTGAGCAGCTCCAGCAGGTCGGCGGCTTCGACGAATCGTTCGACGTCTCCGGTGGCAGCTACTCGAATCTCGAGATCTACGAACGCATCGGCAACTCGCCCGGACTCACCGTGTGCACGATGATCGGCGAAGGGTCGTTTCACCAGACCCACGGCGGGACGACCACCAATCAGCCCGATGCCGTGACGCGTCGCAACCGGGTCTTCGGCTACAGCCAGGACTACGCGGAGCTCCGGGGACGGCCGTTCAAGGGCCCCGGCAAGCCGTTGCACTTCGTCGGCCGGCTGCCGAATGGCGCCGCCCGACGGAGCAAGCCGCGACGTCTCGGGTCGCGGGCCTTCGTCGAGGATCTCGCGATCGACGGACAGCCGACGACGCCGTCGCCGATGCCCGACGAGCTGGCCTCGGCCTTCACCGAGGCCGTGTGGCACACACTGCCCTGGCGAGACACCACATGGCTCGGCCGGGCCATCACGACCGCGCCGACCGACCTGCTGGCGTACCAACAACTGATCACCGACGTTCGTCCCGACGTCATCGTCGAGACCGGTGCGGCCGATGGTGGCCGGTCGCTGTTCCTCGCGTCGATCTGCGAGCTCGCCGAGTGCGGCACGGTGGTTGCGGTGGGTGCGGATCCGGCGGATCGCCCGACTCATGCTCGGCTGACCCACCTCGACGGTTCGGTCACCGACACCGCGGTCGAGGAACAGATCGCCGCGTTGGTCGGCGACGGCCGGGCGCTGGTCGTGCTGGGCGGTGCTGCGGATCGGGCGACGACCTATCGCGAGTTCTCGCGGCTCGAACGCTTCGTTCCCGTCGGCTCCTATGTGGTGGTCACCGAGACGATCCTCAACGGTCGCCCCGTGTGGCCGGCGTTCGGACCGGGCCCCGGCGAAGGGGTCAAGCAGATCCTGGGCGAACGCGGCGACTTCGTTGCCGATCACTCGATGGAGAAGTACTCGCTGTCCTTCAACCCCGGCGGCTTCCTGAAGCGGATCGGCTGACCCGATCAGGCCGACGTTGTCAGAGATCGACCACGAAGGCGGCGTCGGCTTCGGACATGTGGAGCACTCGGTGGAGTGAGTCGTGGCGGCCTTCCGGCAGATCGCGCGGATCCACCCTGGCCATGATCAGCGGAGTCGGCCGGCCGGCGGCGACGATGCGAGCGTGGAGATCGCCGACGGCGCCCATGACCTCGCGAGGCGACATCCCGGTGCCCTCGGCCGCGTCGACGAGAGCGGTGAGGCCGCCGTCGTTGGTGACGGCCGCCGTGTGCAGGATCAGCGAGCGGAGGTCGGGATCGGCCTCCTCGACCACCTGACGGACGGCATCGGGGTTCTCGGCCACCTTCGGGGCGTTCAGATTCCACGCCATCCAGTCCTTGACCTCGGCCACGATCTCCTCGGGCACGGGGACCATCACGTATTCCATGTGGAGAGGGTAGCGCCGGGGCTTGCGCCGATCATGAGTCGAACGGGCCGAGGTGCAGCCGTTCGACCGTGCCGGTGCCGGTCTCGCCGGCGCCGGCGAAGTCGCGTTGACGCCATGCCTCGTAGAGCACGATGGACACGGCGTTGGCGAGGTTGATGCTGCGGTTGTCGGGCCGCATCGGGATCACCAGCATCTGATCGGCCGGGATCAGCGAGATGGCGTGGTCGTCGAGTCCCGCCCGCTCGGCGCCGAAGATCAGCACGTCGTCAGGTGTGAAGTCGACGTCGGTGTAGCGCCGGGTGCCGCGGGACGAGAAGCCGAAACGACGGCCGGGCAGACCGGCCAATGCGGTGTCGACATCGGGGTGGACCGTCATGTCGGCGTGCTCGTGATAGTCGAGGCCGCCGCGCTTGAGTTGGGTGTCGCTGAGCTCGAACCCGAGCGGCTCGACCAGGTGCAGCCGGGCGCCGGTGTTCGCGCACAGACGGATGATGGCGCCGGTGTTCGGCGCGATCTCGGGGTGGACGAGAACGACGTGCACCGTTCGTACGGGCCTCAGCCCGGTACTTCGTTGCGGAGGTCCTGTCCGGCCAGGAACCGGCCCAGATTGTCCTCGAAGAGGCGGTGGAGGTTGGCGAACAGCTTCGACGGGTCGGTCGAGCAGTGCGCCGAGATGTAGATGTTGGGTGCCGTCCACAGCGGGGAGTCGGCGGGCAGCGGTTCGGTGCGGGCGACGTCGATCGCGGCGGCGCGCAGATGGCCCGACTCGAGAGTGGCGGCCAGCGCCGCTTCGTCGACGAAGGTGCCTCGACCGACGTTGACGAACATCGATCCTTTCGGCATCGCCGCGAACGCGGCGGCGTCCATCATGTTCTCGGTGGCCGGCGACTCGGGTACCGCACCGACGGTCACATCGGCGCGGCCGAGCATCTCGTGGAGTTCGTCGGGGCCGAAGACCTCGTCGATCAACGGATCGGTGGCCCGGCTTCGGCGGAGACACAGCACCCGCATCCCGAACGCCCGGGCCCGCGTGGCGACGGCCTGGTTGATCGGACCGAACCCCACCAGGGCAACGGTCCTGCCCTCGATCTGTTCCCCGTAGACGGGAGTCCACTGGTGTTCGTTCTGGACGGCATCGAGGGCGCGGGTGTTCTTGTACTCGCCCAGGATGCGGGCCATGACGAACTCGGAGATGGCGGCGGAGGTGAGCCCGCCCCCGTTGGTGAGCTTGATGCCGGCCTCGTGCACACCGGCCGACTGGAGCTGGGCGATCCCGGCCCCGACGGCCTGCACCCAGCGCAGCCGGGGAGCCTTGGCTGCGATGTCGAATGGCAGGTCGAGGGTGACGCAACAGTCGACGCGGGCGAACGCCTCGCGTTGGGCGTCGGTGAGTTCCGGCACGAGGTGCATGATGTCGTCGTAGGGCGGCACGCCCCGGCCACTGCGGGCCTCTTCGGGTTCGACGTAGGTCTCGACGATCACCTCGACCCGGGAATCGATGGCTCGCAACCGCTCGATGTCGGTCTCGAGATCGGCGTGCCATCCGGTGGGATAGAAGATTCCGACGACAATGCTTTCGGCCATGGCCCTATGCCTATCAGTGCGGTGGGCTGTGTCGTTTCGGCGCTCTCGTCAGGAGTTCGCCGACCGTGGTGCGATCGATCGCTCCGGCGGGGTCGGTGGCCACGATCACGAGGTCGGGTCCACCGATCTCCAGCGCAACTTGGAGGCACGCGCCGCACGGGAATGTGAGCTCGCCTGCGGTCCGCTTCGAGCAGAGCGCGAGCACGATGGGGCGACGCTGCTGGGTGACCGCGGTGAAGAGCGCCACGCGTTCGGCACACATGGCCAGGCCCAACGACACGTTCTCGACGAGCACACCGGCGATGGTGCCGCCATCGTCGGTGAGGACGGCGGCTCCCATCAGGAAATCCGAGTAGGGGGCATACGCGTGGTCGCGGGCGCGGCGGGCCGCGTCGGCGGCTGCCTGGATCTCCACCTCGGTTCCGGTCATCGCCGAAACCTATCCCACTGACTACGGTTCGCTGGTCGGACCGCTCGGGCGCAACGTCCCCGCGGGGACGCGGTCGAGCTTCGATCGGGCGGCGATGCAGTGCTCGATGATGACGCTCACGACGAACCCGAAGTCGAGACGGTCGTTGACCCAACGTGACTCGATCGACGAGTGGTCGACATCGGCCCGTCGGCCCGCCTCGCCGACCGGCTGGGCCGACCCGGTGAGCGGCTCGACGGTGGCCGGTACGCCGTCGGGATCGGACCAGACCACCGTGTGGTCGACGACGGCCACCGACCAGCCGCCCTCGTGCACCGCATGGTGGTGGAACCCGCACAGGCTGACGAGATTGTCGAGATCGGTGTGGCCGCCCTCGGCCCAGTGGACCACATGGTGGGCGTGCAGCCATGACGAGGCGGCGCAGCCGGGGAACCGGCAGGTGCCGTGGTCGCGGCGGTGCAGCGCTCGGCGCAGTCGTCGGTTGACCGTGCGGCTGTCGCGGCCGCAGTCGGCCGGGTGCCCGTCGTGCTCGAGCATCACCGCTGCCCTGGTGTCGCAGGCCCACCGCTTGGCCGTCTCGGTCGACACCCGTCGGCCGGCCAGCGTCTGCTCACCGGCACCATCGCCCTCGCCCCCGTCGGCGTCCTCGGCGCAGTCGTCGGTGTCGAGATTCAGCTGGAGACGGCCGATGTCGCCTCGCTCGGCTGCGGCCGGTGCCGCCGCCAGTGTTCGCTCGGCCATCCGGACCAGGGCGTCGACGCGGATCGCGGCCGTGCCACCCCGTGACTGAATGACCTCGCGTCGCGAGCATCCGTCGCCCATGGCGTCGTCGACGATCTGGGTGGCGATCACGTCGACCGCCGCCATGACGGTTTCCACCATGTCGCGCGGGGCGTCGGCCATGAGCCGGTCGACGCCGCCCCCCTTCGACGAGCGCCTCAGGGAGCGCTTCTCGAATGCCTGCCGTGCGTCGCCGACCTCGTCGTGGTCGAGGGCCCCGCGTACCGCGGCCACGACGCGTTCGAGCGCGGCCCCGGTGGAGTGCTTGGCCGTGTCGCGCCACTCGGCGTCGTCGGCCGAGACGGCCACGCGCGTGATGGCCCGCACCTTGGAATAGGAGAGCTCACCGGCGCGAAAGGAGGCGGCGATGGCCGGCAGGCCCTCGAGGGCTCGGGCGACCCGCACCTTCTCGCGTGCGGTGTGGAGCGTGTCGCCGCACTTCCACGAGAGCCAGTGGGCGGCCGACTTGCACGTCCACGACTTCCAGCCCTCGCGACGGTCGTACTCGGCGATCCAGCCGAGCAGATCGGCCGTCGCCGCGGCCAGATGGCCCGACCACTCGGTGATCTGTGCCTCGAGCCGATCGAGCGGAACGTCGTCGGCATTGGTGTCGGTGGACCGGTCGGTGGGGGACATTCGGGGCCTCGTTTCCCTCGTCGTTCCCCCCCGAAACTACTGATCGGGTGTGACACCCACCGGGGCCGAAAACGTCCCCGCGGGGACGTTTTCGACGGCGTCGCCCTCCTTGTTCCCCAGGTTCCTCGCCGCGATCAATGCCAGCAGCAGGTGCCCGGGCAGGAGCACCCGCAGTCCGTCGCCGGAGAACCGATAGCCCTGTGGTCCGACCATCAGGCCCAGCACCGCGAAGCCGAGCAGCGCCCAGAGCAGAAGGCGGTCCCTCTTCATGCGTCGCAGCAACACGACCGCAACGACGAAGCCGGCGAGACCGAGGCAGGCGACCAGCAGCGCGCCGACGATCACCGCAGGTTCGCCATCGGCATCGCCGATCGCCTCGACCAGGCTCACTCCGGGGAGACCGACGGCGTCGGTTCGTGAGGTCGACGGGTCGGTGAACGTCCAGTCGCCGACCCGCCCGCGCACCCAGACGAGCCAGGCCAGGTAGGGCGTCACGACGACCGCGCCGACCGTCGCCGTGTGGCGCAGCGACAGCCGTCTAAGTTCGGCGAAGGCCAGCGGCAGGAGTCCCACGAGGTAGGCCTCGCGGGCCAGGGGCAGGAACAGGGCCAGGCCGACCGCCAGTCGGCGGCGATCCTCGAGATAGCTCACGTAGACACCGAGCAGCAGCGCGATGGCCACCGGCTCGGAATACACCAGGACCGTCGACGTGATCATCGTCGGCACCGCCACGACCAGGAACCCCCGATCGGCGGGTTTGCCGGCCATCCGGCACAGCCGAGCGGCGAGAAAGGCGCTCACCGCGAAGCCCAGGATGCCCACCAGCGGCAGTGTCCAGACCACCAGATCCGCCTGGGCTCCCGCCATGACCCAGCCGACGAGCGGCACAAGGATCCGGCCGTAGCGATAGGCCACACCCTGGTCGTGGACGTCGGCGTCCTCCAGGATCAGGTGGCCGTCACCGAAGGGATCCTCGGCGACCAGGCGGAACGACTGGGGGTCGCCCTTGTAGATCTGGTCCGCCCCCTGGAGCGCAAAGGTGCTCAGCGTCAGAACGCCGATGAAGGCCGCGGCCAACAGGGCGATCCGGAAGGGGGTCTGTTCCACTCCCTCCTCGTCGGCGGCCCGGCGTCGGGTTCAAGGTCCCCTTCCCGCACCCCGAAAAGCCGAAGAGCACAACTGCGGGAGTGACCTTCTCAGGCCACCCCGCAGTTGTGCTCCTGCGGAAAGTTCGGTTGACCCAAGGGGTTAGCCGAGCGAGGAGTCGACTTCCGAGAACTTCGAGGAAGCGGACTCGCCGAGGGCGGTCACGGCAGCGATGCACACGACGGCGATGAGGGCGACGAGGAGCGCGTACTCCACGAGGCTCGCGCCACGCTCGTCATCGATACGGCTGGTGATCCAGGCGCTGAGGAACTGGTATGCGGTGGTCATTGTTGGACTC